>CAZEPS010000256.1:0-5948 GCA_964514165.1 uncultured Leptospirales bacterium | reverse complement strand
AAGTATAAAGATATTGTATATTAGCGATTTCTAACTTGACTTTTTGGATTTATGCAATATAAAAATGTATTGGGGAAACAGCCCATTTTTAGTTTATAGCAAATTTTTAGGAGCGGTGAAATGAAAAGTGTTTGCAGTGTTCTTGTTCTGTGTTTACTTATTCCTTTTAGTTTTATCTTCGCTGATGATGAAATAGATTTTTCCAGAAAGAGTTACTATAACTACGTTGGCACCAACCCCGGATTCATCTGGGTTACGGGAAAAGGGGAAAGTGCTGATATAACTTTGACTATACCTGAATGTTCACCTTGTGCCGGTGAAAGCGGTACGGCGTATATTTTTGGTTTCAGGAGTTTAAGAGGGCCGGCATGCAATGATGAATCAGACGATGCCTGTGAGTATCTGGGTCCCTGTGAATGCAACAGTTCTTCATTGAAGGCAATAGTCAAAATTACAGGTGACCAGAGGGCTTTTGAAAGGTGTTTTCCTAACGGTATAAATATTAAGACGGACAAGCTGATATGTGACCAGTACGGTTGTGTCTGGAAAGGCTATAACATCAACCAGACCAGAAAAGATTATGAACTTTCTATGGGAATGTCTAATCCTATGGCAATAAGGCTGTCGGCTACGGCTTACGGCAGCAATGACAGCAAAATGGCCAAGTTCAAGATATTGGTGAAATTTTACCAGAAAAGAGAAGGTGATACCGGTCAGGCCCCCTGCTGGAGATACATAACGGCAGCCAAGGGCAGCATTACGGTAAAACCTAACAAGAGACGAAAAACAGATTTTCTTAACGAACCGATTAACCCTGCGTCAGGAGGTCATTGCAAGGTAACTGAGATTGAAAGGGATTTCACCTCGGATGTTTGTTTCAGGGGCATATATTCGAGTCCGACAGGCGGAGAAAATCCGCACTGCGAAGCTCAAACCGGCTATCTTAATGATAACCCTATGGTTGATGATTTTGAAGGTGAAACATCCACATATTACCGTGTCAACTTTCCGGAATGGGAGCGTGATGTTTACGGCACCCCCTCTTATATTTCCAGGGAGGGTTGGAGCTATAACAGCGGCAATAATTTTGTGACTTACAGGTTGAATTCAGAGCAGAATATTTATTTCAATTTATCCTCCGGTGCAGACAAAAATGTAAGTTCAATCGAATACTGTTTTGATGATAAATCCCGCGGGGAGGGTCAAACCAAGTGGAACTTCAAATATAACGATGACAGGCTTGCTTACGTATTCGACGAAGGCGACCCCAACAATGTAGAGTCAACCGCTGACCGTTATTATAAATATACTTGGACCAACTATGCCGATTATTCACAGGCGGAAGTAAAGCTCTATGACGATGATACGATTTACAGACAGTGGACGGTAGGAGTTGACTCGGAGGACAGAGTAGTAAAAACGCTGGATGGATGTTCCGGCTGCGGTTCAACAGGAGATTTTGAATTTCAGGAATATTTTGAAGATGCCGAATATGACGGACTTGTAAAAAAACGCTGCAATTCTTCCGGCACAATTATTGAAGAGAACGATTACGAGATTTATCCCACTGGAGAATATCTGCCTTATCGTTTCCTGATGCTCTTTAATTCGAGCTTTGAAAACACACTTGCAGCTGACGGAGGCTCTGTTAGCGGCGAACCCCCATACTGGGATTATGATTCAGGTGACCCCAATTATATTCATATTGTTGATCCTAATTCCTCTCAGTGGAGCAGTATGTATTCCGGTTATGATATGTCAGATATTATTGACGGTGAAAACATACTCGAAATTGGAGGCAGTTACTATTTCAGGCTGTATCAGGACCTTATATGGGACACCATTATTGAAGAAACGCTTTACAGTCTTGAAGCCAGGGTCGGTGCCAAATATGTTTATGGAGACAGTTCGGAAAGAGCGGTAACAATCAGGCTTATTGCCTGTGACAATACTTTTACGCCTTTGACGCTGGTTGAAGATGAGCTTATAACTCTTTCGGCAAGCACGAATTCAGAGCTTAGTTATGGCGAATGGACAACACTGTCGGGAAGCTGGGACAGTAATGATTTGACTGATTACCATGGTCAGTATTTGAAAGTCGAAGTCGAGGGTAAAGGCGGTATCCACGTTGAGTCTTTGAGTCTGCATACCACTATCCGCAGTCTCGACGAAACTGTTACGCTTCATAAATCACAAACTGTATCGTTCAATACTCAAAAAGACTCCAAGACGGTTGAATGGAGTTATGACATTGACAATAATATCGCAGTTGAAAAACGCTATATCGATAATTCCAATTACAGAGTAATCAAATATGTTTATGATTCTTCCGAGAAGGCGTTCAGCAATCTTGTCGAAAAGATAGAATATGAGACATTAAACGATGACCCGAACAGTCCTTCGGGCAGAACCTTTTCAACATATTATTCGGTAGAAGAAGATGCAAGCGGAGAAATTTTACGAAAAGAGACCAGACCCTCCGGATGTATAGATGTCGAGCATCTTGATTCTTACGGCAGAGTCGAGATGTCTTATTCTTACGTAACCGACCCGAATTACGCCATTAATATCAACGACTATTCCTATAATTCCAACGGTCAGATCACACAGCAGATTGACCCAAGACAATTGCAGACTGATTATTCATATAATAACTCCTACGCCGGTAACCCGCTTTCACAGATTCAAAAAGACTCGGATACCACGGTAAGTTACCTGTTCGACAGTATCGGCAGAAAACTGGAGCAGCGGACGTATCTTAATGACTCCGGCAGCGAGAAAATAGTAACCAGATACGAATATGGGACCGGTTCCGACCCGAATGCCGATGACTACGGCACTCATCTTGAGAATATCATATATGATTACCAGTCAGGGCAGGATAATCTTAACCGGACAACGTTCCGTTACGATACGGTCGACAATATAATCCGCGAGAAAAGCCCCCTTGATATCGATAACGGTATTTATATTGTCGAGGGCAGGGTTTACAATACCGCCGGTCAACTTACCGATGAATTCATCCTCGCAGACGCTAATGACATAGATGAACCCGCCGATTCAAACCTTGAAGTGATTTTGCAGACACGTTATTCCTATACATCGGAAGGAAGAATCGAGATTATTGAAAAGGCCGATGATGAAGACAGCTTCTATTTCGACAGTCCCTCTGATGGCTGGGTCAAGACCAAATACGAATATTATCTGAACGGTATGAAAAAGAAGGTTATTGAGGATTACAGCGGAGATAATCTTACCACGGAATATCAATACAACAATCAGGGTGAGATTAGCAAAATCATATATCCTACCGGTAAATGGGTTAAGACCATCCGTGACGGCAGAGGGAAAATAACCGAAAAGCAGGAGGGTTATGGAGCCAACGCACTGCTTATTACCTCTTATACCTATGATACCGATGGAAACCTTTATTCTGTAACCAAGCCGGACGATACGGTCGAGTTATACTTCTATGACGACTACGACCGTCTTATCAAAAAACAAAAAGTAGACACCGACGGTACATACACAGAATTATACTATGACCTGGGTGGTGAGATTGAAAAACAGATAGATTATGACGAGGACGATGCCGCTGTTCGTGAGTTGCGCAGGGAATATAACCTTCACGGCAGGCTTGAAAAAGAGAGAATACTTGAGACGCCAGGTACGGTTGACAATCTCGACGATATGATAACCCTTTATGAATATGATTTTGGGGGCAATATCGAGAAGATTATCCGCAAAGGCGTCGGCAACAGCGACCCTAACAACGAGGAACCGAATGACGTAGCGGTATCCACAGTTTACGACGATTTTTCAAGACCTTCGAGCAGGACGGACGGCAACGGCTATGTAACCTCATATACTTACAACGAAAACAATCAGGTTCTTACCGAAACTGATGATGACGGATATACCAAAAGCAAGGTTTATGATTATTACGGCAGGCTGAAAAAGGAAATCGACAAGAACGGTGATTACACTGAATATCTGACCGACAGTCTCGGAAGGACGTACAGTGAAACCGTTATTGACTGTAACGATACTCCTGCCATTCCGGCTGACGATTTCGCTGTCCGGCAAGTGAGAACCGAATACAGTAATTCCGGCAAAATAACACGTAAAGCGGTGATGAAAAATCCGGCTTCCGCGTCAGCTATAGATATTACGGCCGATATGGTAACGGATTATGTTTACTATACCGACGGTCTTCTGAATAAGAAAAGGACATATATAAACGGCGGTTCGACCCCTCAGGAAACGGTCTATTACTATGACGATGTTGACAGACTTATCCGTACGGTTGGCCCCGCCGGAAGCGAACTCAAACGCTATTATGACAGTTCAAATCACGCTCAGCTTGTCAAGGAGGAACGCATAGAGAAGGATCCGAATAACGCCTCGAACAATTATTCAATCTACACATTCTTTGATTACGACGCTTATGGACGGCTATATAAGAAGACTCTCGACCTTGACGGTGACGGAATCTTCGATGAAGGCTATGACCTTACCACAGAATATTACTACGATGCTTTGGGAAAATTATGGATTGAAAAGGCGGCCAATGACTATGAGACCGAATATTCATATAACGCATTAGGCCTTATGACACAGAAGATAGAGGACCCGAATACCGAAACATATACCGGGCTTCACAGGGTTACCGATTATACCTACGACAGACTGGCAAGGCTGACGGCAGTTACCGGCTATGACCCGAATCAGCAGACCACAAGCTATCAATACGACGGTAATAACAATATTATCAAGATTACCTATCCGGACGCTACAACTATTGAATATGACTACAATTGTCTGAATAAGGCAGAGCAGGAGAAATTAAGGGATGACACCTTTGTTTATCACGGCTACGACTATAAAGGTAATAATATCTGGCAGTCTGACGCGTACGGCTGCGACCCTAACATCGACCCCAACTGCGGGCCTTTCGATTACGCCGATTATTATGCCGAATATGATTTCGACGCGGCGGGCAATCTTGTCTACGCATACAAAGAGGATGACGGCAGTTTTACCGCCGAATCGGAGTTTGAATATAACGGCTTCGGCTTAGTAACGTCGGAAACCGTAAAGTATTACGACCCGAATTTCAGCAAGACAACGTCGTTTACCTACGACCAGTCCGGAAATATACTCAGCAGGACTCTTGACGGACAGACCATTAATTATACCTATAACGGTCTTAACCTGCTTAGTGAAATAAAACGAGGTTCCGATGACATTGTCGAGCTTACTTATGTCGGCAGGAACACCAAATATATCGATTATCCGGAAGCCGATATAAAAGAAGAATATTTCTATGACGAGCTGGGCAGAGCGGAGCAGATTACCTCTGACGAGCAGTGGACGGGCGGTTCAACAATCCTTGACTATATTTACACTTATGATGAGGTTTCAAACCGCAGGTCCGTCAAGTACAATCACCTGAGCAGTCCGAAATGGGATAAATACTATTACGACGGCCTGAATCGTCTATGGAAAACAGAATACGGAGCGAGTTCAGGCTTTTCAGCCCTGCATCACAACAGTAATCTGCAATTCGCCGCCAATATCGCCAAACACTGGCTTGATATGGACATCGAGGACGCTTTGGAGCTTGAACTTACCGGCTCACGTTCGGCAAAATTCAGCCGTCTGGAGCTGCAAAGAAAGTTTGATGAGCTGTTTACAAGCGATAAGCCCGTTCTTGCCCTTGCCGAATACGGAGAGGATACCGACGACGACCCGAACACCACTACGCAGGAAATCAGGAACTATGAACATCAGCTTATCGGTAAAATAATTTCGGATAGACAGGACCGTATCATTTGTTTTATAATGTACCCGGCCATAGGCGGTCAGGTCTATGCCTTTGTAACATATAACGAGGACAATACTGTTAAGGGAAACCTTTTTGTACAACTTGATGACAAAGGTGAGGT
>CAZEPS010000255.1:0-5953 GCA_964514165.1 uncultured Leptospirales bacterium | reverse complement strand
GAAAGAAAAAAGAAATGAGGCAAAAAATAGTATTAATTTTTCACCCCATTGTGAAGAGACTCGCAAAAACGAGTAAGCAATGATATAAAGATTATACGGACATGAACCTGAGCACAGAAAGTATCCTCAAAATCTATGGTTTCCGCTGGGATATTGAAGTCGGATACTTGTATCTCAAAGATCGATTGGGTATGGGCCATTATCAAATGCGAAGATTGAAGGCAATAAAGAAGTATTGTGCTCTGGTAATAATTGCGTATGGATTACTGGAAATTTTGAGAGTATCCAATAACGAAAAGAGTCTTGGACAATCGAGAAAAATATTTCCAATTATGAAGAAGCGGTCACTCGTTGATCAGATTATTGACATGAACAGGAGTGGTGTCTCTAAACAAGATATTTATAAAAGGTTGAAACTTGTGGCATAATTATGCCATAAAATCGACTAAGTCGAGTTATTACTTAACATTGTCCTAAAAAGGGAACCTCCTGTTTTATAAAAGAGGTTCCTGAAATCGATTTTTTTTTAGAAAATGTCACGATGATTTTTTTCCGCCGGTTTTTATTGCTATATTGAATACGGGTAGATTTATAAATCGGTTTTATTCATTATTTAAAAGGGATAAAACCGGTTAAAACCAATAGATGTGCCCAAAAGGGAACCTCCTGTTTAATTAATAGAGGTTCCCATAATATTTCATTCTCTAACTTGAATATAGTTTAAAAGCATTTTCATGGTTCCTAAATGAAAGGTGCTGAGCGCCCTGCATGAAAAACAATTTAAAAAAAATTGTTATCAGCCGATATTCATTACAGGGATACAGAAACAAGTCTGTTAATATCGACCTTTTCTGAAATCATATGCCGCGAGGAAACAGGTATGATGTCACATTCAGTACCGAAGGAAGCCATTTCCGTTTACAACAGGGCCTTGAAACTCTCCAACAGCGGAGACTATACAAGGGCCCTGGAAGAATATAGAAAAGCCCTTCAGCTTCATCCATCCTTCATTGAAGCGTATAACAATATGGGTGAGATCTTTTCCCACCTGGGGAAAAGCGACCAGGCCCTGGAAGCCTATAACGACGCCCTGAAGATCGAACGGAACTACCGGGTTCTCCTGAACGTCGGGGTCGAGCACTTCAACTCTGAAAACTACGCCGAAGCCCTGAAGTACTTCCTGGAGTCTATAAACCAGAAATCGGATTTTCTCGAAGGGAGCTACTATACCGGCCTGGCATACTACAACCAGAAAAATTTTAACGAGGCGGAAAAGCACCTGAATGCCGTCATATCCATCGATCCCCAGCACCTCAAGGCCAATTACGTCCTTTCCCACATATACTATGAGGAAAAAGAATACCAGAAAACCCTGGAGTGCCTGGAGCGGATTCGAAACACGGCGGACGACAAGTCCTTCTTTAACCGGTATTATGGCTTCTGCTGCTACTACCTCGGCCGTTACGATGAGGCGGTCTCATACCTGACCGACGCCCTGAAAGCACGGCCCGAGTACAAAAAGTTCAAGAAATACCTCGAGGGCCTCACCTACAAGCAGCGGCTGAAGGAAATCGGTGATCTCGACGCCGCAATACAACAGATGGAAGAGAGCATCATGGACCGTGACCCGGACTTCAAGGACGCCACCAGGCTGAGCATGCTCTATATCTTCAAGGGTGAGAACAGTAAAGCCGAGGAACTCCTTGTCTCGGTCCGGGACCGGATTGCCTCTTAGTATATAATGGGGCCAGCCCATTTATAACCCCTCACCAACAAATCGCGAAGGCAGGATACCTGTACGACAGGTTGCGCGCAAGGACTCCACAGCGCGCACTATATTTATTATTTCGTGGAATATGCTATTAATTTAAGAGAAGTGAGACATGGATGTCGAGCGTCAGGATGCGGCCGAGGACATGGCAGCCGTCCGCAGGAGGCCTTTTCGCGAAATACGCCGACGAAAGACGGCGTTGAGACTGTTCCGCAGGCCGCCGAAAAACGTTACGATGAAATGAAAGTAAAAAAGACACCCCGCCGCCTGAGGGGACCGCAGGGGTAAAGGGGGTGGCCGGTCTGCCACCCCCTTTAAAAACATTTAAATGCGTTAGCTCGCCATCTGCTCATCGTCGTCCACGACCTCGTAATCCGCGTCGTAGACGTTTTCACCGCTCCCGTTTTCGCTTCCGCTCTGTTCAGAATAACCGCCGCCCTGCCCGGCATTGCCGTACATGGCACCGGCCGCCTCGTGAAGGGCCTTCTCAAGGGCCGACGTCGCGGTCTGGATTTCGGCGAGATTCCCGGATTCAAGGGACGCTCTCGCGCCCTCGATCGCCGATTCTATCGCTGTCCTGGTTTCAGACGCGATGCCCTGGTTCTCTCTCAGGGCCTTCTCGGCGCCGTAGATCATGCTGTCCAGGTTGTTCCGGGCAGTGATGACCTCAAGTGCCCGCCTGTCCTCTTCGGAATGCTCCTCGGCATCGCGTACCATCCGGCTGATCTCGTCCTCGGAGAGGGCCCCTGAAGACTCGATACGGATGTTCTGTTCTTTTCCTGTCCCGAGATCCTTTGCAGAAACCTGCACAATGCCGTTGGCGTCGATGTCAAATGCGACCTCGATCTGGGGTACCCCCCGGGGCGCGGGATTTATCCCCACGAGCTCGAACCGTGCCAGGGTTCTGTTCTGGGAAGCGAGCTCGCGCTCTCCCTGAAGCACATGGATCGATACCGCCGGCTGGTTGTCTTCAGCCGTGGAAAAGATCTCGCTCTTCCGGGTCGGAATCGTGGTGTTCCGCTCGATGAGCCGGGTCATGACCCCGCCCAGGGTCTCGATACCGAGGGAGAGGGGCGTGACGTCAAGAAGAAGCACGTCGCTCACGTCCCCGGAAAGAACTCCCCCCTGGATGGCCGCGCCGAGTGCCACGACCTCGTCCGGGTTGACGCTTTTGCCCGGTTCCTTTCCGAATATCCTCTTCACCAGCTGCTGCACCGCAGGGATCCGGGTGGATCCGCCCACCAGGATTACCTCGTCGATGTCGCCCGGGTTCAGGGCAGCGTCCTCGAGTGCCCGCTTGCACGGACCGGCCGTGGATTCCACCTGGTCGTCAACGAGTTTCTCGAAGGCGGCCCTGGTCAGTGTCGTGACGAAGTGCCTCGGCCCGTTCTGGTCAGCGGTAAGGAACGGAATGTTTACCTCGGTCTGGGACTTGGACGAGAGTTCTATCTTCGCCTTCTCGGCCGCTTCCTTGAGGCGCTGAAGGACCATGGTGTCCCTGGAGATGTCCATGCCGCTTTCTTTTTTGAACTCGGCGATAAAGTGCTCCATGATTCGCTGGTCGAAGTCGTCACCGCCGAGGTGGGTGTCCCCGTTGGTGGCCTTGACCTCGAAGACACCGTCCCCGAGCTCAAGGATCGAAATGTCAAAGGTGCCGCCGCCGAGGTCATACACCGCGACCTTCATGGTCCGGTTTCCTTTTTCGAGCCCGTAGGCAAGGGCCGCGGCCGTCGGCTCGTTGATTATCCGCTCAACCTCGAGGCCGGCGATACGGCCGGCGTCTTTGGTGGCCTGGCGCTGCTCGTCGTTGAAGTATGCCGGCACGGTAATGACCGCCCTGGTCACCTCTTCGCCCAGATACTCCTCGGCGGTCTGCTTCATCTTCTGGAGAATCCGCGCCGATATCTCCTGGGGGGTGAACTCGCCGGCAACGGTCGTAACCTTCACGCCCCCCTTCCCGTCGTCAACGACCGTGTAGGGAACGGTCTGAAGTTCGTTCTTCACCTCTCCGTACTTCCGCCCCATGAACCGCTTTATGGAGCGGATGGTGTTGGCCGGATTGGTGATGGTCTGGTTCTTGGCGACCTGCCCCACCAGGCGCTCCCCCTTGTCGGTAAAGGCGACGACCGAGGGCGTGGTCCTCTGGCCCTCGGAATTCTGTATCACCTGGGGATCACCGCCGGACATGACGCTGACGCATGAATTCGTCGTTCCCAGGTCAATCCCTATGATTTTTCCTTTTTTACTCATTGTCTTCCTCCTTAAATACTCATATCTGAAAATTTCCAGGAGGGAAAATGCCAGATATATGTAAACGGGGAGAATCGTGTTCGGATTCTCCCCGGCTGAAAAGTTGGTTATTCAGCAGGGACGAACCCCGCGTTTTTAATGAACCTGGATATCAATCTTTTTCGGCTTCGCTTCCTCGCTCTTCGGCATTTCTATGGTGAGAACGCCGTTCTTGAATTCAGCTTTTACCTCGTCCGATTTGATGCCCTCGGGCAGCCTCCAGGATCGGGTAAATGAACCGTACCGCCGTTCCCTCAGGACAACCTTTTTGCCGTTCCTCTCTTCTGTTTCCTCTTTCTTCTCACCGGCAATGGTGAGAAGGTCCTTTTCGATGGTAACGTCCAGGTCTTTCTCGTTCAGGCCGGGAATCTCCGCTTTTACGTGATAGGCCTTTTCGTCTTCCTCGATGTCAACCTTCGGATACCACTCCCCCTCCATTTCAAAGGGTTTCGCGGCAAAGAAATCGGCAAACAACCGGTCAAGGTCCCTGGCAAAGGGGTCCCGGTATTCATTATTTCGTGTAACCAAGCTCCATTTCATTGCTAACCTCCTGTGTTAAACCATAAGTTGTTAGCACTCATCATTAGTGAGTGCTAACAACTTATGGTTTAAATATACAATTAATTAGCCGGATCGTCAACTTTTTGGGGAAATTTTTTGGTTAGCAGGACGTGTGCTGCAGAATCTGGCAGGATCCATGTCGGTTTTTTGCATCTATATGATATGGAGAATCAGATGCATCTAAAAAACTTTCAACAGGAGGCAGCCTCTAATAATCCTGGTAATCCTGTCTATTTTTTAATTTTATGGAAACCTCTATGAATTAAGGGTGCATCCATAAAGCGGTTTTTTAGATATGCCATTAATTTGACATGTCAACAGTCACAGTAATATGGAAGGTAATGCCCGGGAGACCGATGTCCTCACCGGCAATCATCATGTAATCGCCGTCCATGGTATGGGGGGGGATCACCAGGGTGAGTTTCTTCTGGATGATGACAATTCCCGCCCCCTGGCACACCGGGCAGAGGTTATCGCTCCAGAAGGAGGGCCCCCCGCATTCAGGGCACCGCTCCCGAACCGGCAGGGTGATGGTGAAATTGCCGCCGCTTCTCGTTTCATCCAGGGTCAGCTCCAGGGAGATGTCGAACTCGTTCCGTTTCCTCCGGGCGTTCGCGAAAATAGACTCGAAGATATCGCTGAAAATTCCCCGGGGGTTCCCCCAGTCGAAGGACGGGCCGCCCCCGGGCCAGCCGGTGATCCCATCATCATGTAAGGGTCCGGCGGGGCCGATGCGCTCACGGTCGTACTTCCTGCGACGGTCCCGGTCGGCAAGGGTCTCGTAGGCCTCGTTGAGATCCCTTATTTTGTCCTCGTTGTCGCTTCCGGGGCAGGTGTCCGGGTGGCACTCCTTAACCCGCTGCCGGTAGGCGTCCTTTATCTCATCAGCGGCCGCCGTTTTGGCGATTCCGAGTATCTTGTAATAGTTCTTTTTCATGCCTTTTATAAAACAGGGGCCGATCCGCCGGCTTGTATCAGTATCCGGAACGGACAGCAATCCCGGGCAATGCGGAATCGTACTCGTGCCTCTTTCGCCCGGCGCCTCCCGTGCCCCGGGAACCGATCTCCAAGAGGCGCTCTACCCTCTTCCCGGTGTGAGGATGGGTCCTGAGCATGGAGGGTCCGGACATCCTTTTACCGGGAAGATACAGTATGTCAAGGATACGAAAGGTATAAGTATCAATTTTTTTCAGTGCCCCGGCGAGGCCCGCCGGGTCGCCGGTGAGCCGTACCGCGTTCAGGTCCGCGTCGTACTCCCTGGTCCGCGAAAGGGCCAGCTGAAGGAGCCCGCTCAGGGTGGGCGCGAAAAAGAGCGCCCCCACCGCCAGGAAC
>CAZEPS010000254.1:0-6060 GCA_964514165.1 uncultured Leptospirales bacterium | reverse complement strand
GGAGGGGAATGCCGCCGAGGTCAAGAACCTGGAGCATGTTGGTGTAAAGCATTTCGTGGGAGAGGTTAAACGCCACCAGGTCGAGTTCATTTAGCGGTGTATATGTCTCCAGGGTATAGAGGGGAATCCCCTCTGACCTGAGGAGTCTTTCGAAATCGTGCTCCACGGCGAAGACCCGCTCGCACGCGGCCCCATCCATCCGGTTCACGATGTCGTAGAGGATCCGTATGCCGTTATTCGACATCCCCACCTCGTAAAGGTCCGGGTAGGAAACGGCCATGCGGAACCGGGCGTCCGGTTTCACGACAATGTTGTACTCGCCGCCGACATAACGGGCCGGTTTCTGCACCCGGAGAAGGATCTTTTCAAGGCGGCTCTTCTCAACCACGGGCTCTGACCCCCGCGAGTTCCCGGGCCAGGTCGAGAAATATATCCCGGCTCAAATCCTCCCCCCTGATTTTCTGGTCAATTCCCGCCCCCTCCAGGGCCGCCGCTACCTTGTCCCGGTCAAAATCAAGATGAGGGCTGTCAGCGAGGGACTTCAACACGGTCTTCCGCCTGCCCCAGAAAGCGGATTTCACGACCCGGTGGAACTCCTCCCGTATTGTTATCGGCAGGTCTGAGAGGTCCCGCTTCGAAAGTGCGATAAAGAGGAAGTCCACGTCAGGGCGGGGATAAAAATCGTTCCGTGAAACGTGGAAACGCACGAAAGCCTCGTAGTAGAGACCAAGGGTCACGGTCATGGCCCCGTAGCTTTTATTTCCCGGAGAGGCAAGGATCCGCTCCCCCATCTCCTTCTGTACCATGACATATACTCTCGGGGCGCTGTATTCGGCGAAACGGTAGAGCATCTCTGAGGCGCAGTAGTAGGGAAGGTTCGACACGATACGGGTGAAACGGTCATCAGGAGCCATCTTCAGGAAATCGGCGTTTACAATCTCAACATTGCTGTAAAAACTGAGCCTTTCTTTCAGGTATGAGGCGAAGCCGCCGTCCAGTTCCACCGCGGTGAGGGAATTTCCGGTTTCAGCCAGTGGAAGGGTCAGAGCCCCGAGGCCGGGGCCGACCTCCAAGATACTGTCACCAGAAGAAATTGCCACCGTTTGCATGATTTTACCGATAACAATCTCGCTGGTCAGGAAATTCTGGCCCAGGTTGCGATTCGGGGAGAGCCCCTGGTCCCTGAGTATGGAAATAACGTCGCTTTTTTTCATGAATACCGATAACTATCATGAAAATGCATGAGTATGCGTTTTCATGGTTTCTGAATGAGAGGTGCATCGCGCCTCTCATGAAAAACTATCAGAATAACACCCATGGTTACCGATAACTATCGGTTGTCAACAGGTTCACGGTGTTTTTGAACCTGGATTATGTCGCATTATGCAGGTCATTTTTTAACACCCCTGTTACATACACAGCCATAAACTTGTTGCGAAATAACCTTATACGAAAATCATACCGGCCATGAACATCCACTGCATCCAGCACGTACCCTTCGAGGACCTGGCCTTCTTCGAGAACTGGCTGTATCAAAACGGCCACGCTGTTTCCGGTCGTACGCGCATATATGACGGAGAACCCCTCCCCCCGGCCGGTTCCCTTGACTGGCTTTTTGTCATGGGAGGGCCCATGGGGGTCAATGACGAAAACACCCATCCATGGCTCACCAGGGAGAAGCGATTCATCGAAATGTCGATAAAAGAGGGGAAGCTGGTCACCGGCATCTGCCTCGGGGCCCAGATCATCGCAAGTGTTCTCGGCGCGGAGGTCAGGCGGAACAGTCACACTGAGATAGGCTGGTTCCCGGTTACCAAAACGGTTGGTGCCGCCGGGACCTGCTTTGACCCCCTCCCGGAAACCTTCACCCCCTTCCACTGGCACGGGGACACCTTTGACATCCCGGACGGGGCGGTCAGGTCAGCCTCAAGCGAGGCCTGCCCGAACCAGGCCTTCCTGTACGAAAACCGGGTCCTGGCACTCCAGTTTCATATCGAGATGACCATGGACCGAATACGCGGCCTCATCGAGAACTGCGGTGACGAGATTGTTCCCGCACCCTTTATCCAAAAACCGGACGAAATGCTCCAACGCGCCGAACGGGAGGTCCCGGTGATGCATTCCCTCCTGGACGATCTGCTCCTCGCGTTCATCCGTACAGCGCGACAGTAAAACCAGGCAGAAAACACGGTTGATGAGAATGACCTGCACGGGATGAGAAATGCGGTCGCGAAACCTGAGGCCCTGAAGCCCTATGCCATGACCGGTACAAATAGCGGTTATCCAGCCCTGGTTACAATCGAGACAGTCCCGCTGCCCCCGTTAATTTCGATCTCGTCGCCGTCCCGCAGAACGGCCATGGCGTCGGGGATCCCGGTCACCATGGGAAGGCGGTACTCCCGGGCCACCACGGCGCCGTGGGAAAGCGACGACCCCACCTCGGTGACCAGACCCGCGATTATCCCGTAGTAGGGGGTCCATCCGATATCGGTGAATGCCGCCACCATTATTTCGCCGGGCTCGAGGCGCTTCGCGTCATCGGGGGACGACACCAGGCGGACCCTTCCCCGGGCGATGCCGGCGCTCACCGGAAAACCCTTCACTGAATCGCCGCTCTCCCCGTCCATAGAACCGGCCTCCAGTGGAACCGGCTTCCCCTGGAACACGTCGGGAAACTTGAGGGCCGACTGCTCCGGCAGGAGCCGCCGCCGTTTCTGGATCCACCGAACCGTTTCCGGTTTCGGGTTTTTCAGGTAGTCGCCGATTTCCCGGTGCGTGAAAAAATATATCAGGTCTTCGTCAGGGAGGAGCCCCTGCTCGGTCATGAGGCCGGCAAGGCGGCGGTACGCCCGCTTCACCCGGTCCTGGATCTTTATAACGATAGACTTGGTGTACTCCCTTGACCAGACCCCGTTCCGGGCCTGCTCCAGCACCCACCGGAAGGCCCGCTCGTTCACGGCAGGGTACTTCTTTAGAACCGCTTCAGCCGGATCGTCCGTCTCCGGCGCTGACTCCCTCACCGGGGCGGAGACCAGGCTCTGAAGGGTCTCCACGATGGACGAGGGGTCTTCCCCCCAGTCGTTCTCCCGGAACTCGGCCTCCCGAATGCACCGGTGGCCGTGACGCTCCAGGAAGTCCCTGAAGAGCCCGCCCGTACGTCCGCTTTCAGGCCCCCTGAGCCAGTCAACCGCCTCAGCCGCGGCCATGACCGAAAAGCCTTCAGCCGCGGCCGGGTCTTCTTTCAACACGGCGGCGATTTCCTCAAGGCGGCGGATAACGTCGGCGCTCTCGACCCCCTCGACATTCGAGAGGAGGACGGCCAGGGTCGAGTCGAACTCCCCCTCAGGGAAGCCGCCCTTCAGGAGAATTCTGTACAGGACATTGTTCATGATACCGGAATAGGTGCTCGGGCACAAGTGCCAGGTGTAGGCCCAGTCTATCATCGGCGCCCCCCCGTCGATGCGCCGGTAGAGCTCAATGGGATCGCCGCTCTCAAGGTCTATGGAGAAATTTCTACCGGCCCTCTCGAGCTTCCGGGTAAAGGGGTTTTTCTTCATCAGGTAGAGTGCAAGGCGGAAAAGGTTGAAGATCCGCACCGGCAGGGGGTACGTTTTCACCCGGGGGCTTTCGTCTATGGTCCTGCCGAGGAGGTTCTGCTGAATCGATTCTTTTGTCGAGCCGTAGACCCGTCCCGCCATGACAAAGAGGAGGTCGAGGTTCAGGAAGAGGTGGCCGCTGAAGTTCACGACAAAGCGCTCCCGTCTGTTTCTGCCAACCAGGGCACCGGCGCTCCTGTAAAAATACCGGATACAGAAATCCACCGCGTCACCGAAGATGTTCATCGTCAACGGGGTCACGGCCCCGGGCATCATCTCCCCGATGTTCGCCTTCGTGAAGAACTGCCCGTCTGAATTGGGCGCGTAATCGAGTTCATCGATCCCGGGACCCTCGAGTGACGTGATGGGCCGCATCTGGAGCCAGTAGATCACGCCGTCTATGCCGACGGCCCATTCCATGTCCTGGTGCCGCCCGGTGAGAAGATCCATCTGCAGGGCCTGGCGTGAGAGTTCTTTTGCCAGGCCGTCGGTGATTACAGCGGCGCCGGTTCGATCCTTTATGGCGAGGCTCTTCCTGTCAACCAGATACCTGCTCGACAGGGCGGATCCGTCCACCAGGGCCTCGCCGGAGCCCGTCACCGCCTCGAGGACCATCTCCTCGCGGCTGCCGGTAACCGGATCCGCGGTGAAGATGACCCCTGCCGCGGACGCGTCCACCATCCGCTGTACCACGATGTTCATGGCGGACTCCCCCTCCACCGCGAGGGAGTCCCGGTACTGCCCGACACGGCCCGCCCCGGCGGCCGCAAGGCACCGGGCCACGGCTTCAGTAAGTTCTTCAAAACCGGTCACGTTCAGCACGGTCTCGTACTGACCGGCGAACGAGGCGGACTCCCCGTCCTCCAGGTCGCCGGATGACCGCACCGCCACGCTCCCCTCCCCCAGGTTCCGGTAGGCGTCACGGAGTTCATCGTCACTGACGCTCCCGGGATTGACGATAACAAAACCGGGCGGGACCGCCAGGCCGGCGCGGACGAGCTCGGCCAGGCCCGACGCCTTGCCGCCCCCCACGCCGGGGGGGAGATCACCAAGATTATAGATCACGCATTTATCGGTATCAGATACCGCCATAGGGAAATTTCTCCAGGTTGAATCCCATTTCGCAGATGCCCCGGCCCCTGACGCCGCCGATTTCGAATTCCGAAGCCCATTCAATGACCTTGTAGGCCCCGCCCATGAGCCAGGTGAAGCCGGGCCCCCTCGAGCAGGAGGCCTCGAGTTTTCTGCCGTTGTCGAGTTTCATGAAATAGGAGAACGTTTCGTCCGGGATGCGGTCCGGGGCGATGCCGGTGAAGGGGGGCGCCCCGATGACCGAGCGGTACGATCCGCCGGAGGCGTAAAACCCGGCGGTCATTTTAAAGAAGGGATATTCCGGTATGCTGACGTTGCAGAAGTCCCCGTTTTCAAGGCAGGCCGTGAGCCAGAGGTGGCGGTCCAGGTTGCCCCAGGTCCGGGGTCCGAAGGAGTGGTCTCTGACGTACCTCATGTCAAGGCCGTGGCGCTCCCCGTTCAGGGTAAGGTGCCCCTTCATATCGCCACCCTGTTCGTAGTGGTGCTGATGCATCTTCTGGAGCTTGAGAAACCATTCTTTTGTCCACCGGTGCTCCGCCATGGCCCGGGCGTGGGCCGAGGGGTCCATGTCATTGGTATAGTGAAAGATCGGATACTCCGAGGTGAGTTCAACGTCAAAGTCGACCTCCGCCGGCCCCTGTTCACCGTCAACCGCGCCGCTGAAAGCGATGTTCCACCGCTTCTGGGGCTCCAGGCAGGCGAGTTTTACCGGGCTCTCCTCGAAAGAGCTGACCTTCTTCTGTACATCCGGGGAGATGGAGAAGTTTCCCTTTCCGGGGATGTGAAACGAGAACCAGATCTCGTACTCCCCGGAACTCCTGCCGGCGACCCGTATCATCACCGCCTCGCCCTTCCAGCTGTGGCCGGTGAAATAGTAGCTGTTGTTGTAGTCAGGGATTGAGGTGTCAACGGATATGTCTTTTTCAGCGGCAACCGGGTCAAAGTCGGAATTTTTCCGGCTCCGTTTGACCATGGTTTTGGCGAGCATGTATTTCAGATAGTTCATGGGATCTCCCTTCTTTCTAACATGAAAATGCATCTGTATGCATTTTCATGGTTTCTGAATGAGAGGTGCATCGCGCCTCTCATGAAAAACTAAATGAGTAAGAAAATGTTTACTCACCGGTGTGGTATGCTGTCAAATGTTTTTTCAGGCCGGATTTACCGATTGTTATCGGTGTTTTTGTGCTTGTTTATCCTCAAAAAAAAGGCTCTGACCCCTATTTTTTGACAATTTTCTAAAAAAAGGGCTCTGACCCTCAATTTTGGCTCTGACCCCCATTTTTCGACAGTTTTCTAAAAAAAGGCTCTGACCCCCGATTTTTCTGACCCTCAATTTTTTTCGAAAATTACCCTCCATTACTTTTTCTGG
>CAZEPS010000253.1:0-6207 GCA_964514165.1 uncultured Leptospirales bacterium | reverse complement strand
GGATTCGCCACGGGGATTCTCACTGCGATTCTCGCCTTTCACCTCTTTCAGTACGGGAAATGGGTTATCTTTCGTGAATACGATCTCTATAATCTCTCCCGGGAACTGGGCGAAGAACTCAGGGAGAATGCGATAATAATAGGAAGCTGGTCAGCAGGATTCGTTATCGAAAACCGCCTCAGGGCCCTGGTAATTCAGGATAAAAATCCGTATAACACGGAAGTAGTCAGGAGACTTATCGAGAATGAGGGAATTCCAGTAACATTTCGAACCCCCACGGGTTCTATTAATACAATTGAGAAAAACCAGCCCCTCTATCTCGCTGTTTGTGAGGACGTGGTATTCGAGATGTCAATACTGGAACGGTACAGAAGGTATATCAAACGGGAAAACCTCAAAAAGAAGGTCAGCCTCGGGTACTTTAACGTGAACCTCTACCGGATAAAGAGAACAGAATAATCTGATTAAATGAACAAAAAACACCTCATACCCTTTTTATTTTTTTTACTGCTTGTATTCATTGCATATTCCGGGGAATCTCACAGTACATCCATCCTCTTACCGAAAAAGGTGGTGGCAAAACCGGTCTCAACCACGGCCAGTTCAGAAAGTATTCCTGCTGTAACGAAGATTTCTGTTACTAAGAACTCAAAAAAGGGTGTTACCCTCAAGTGGGAAACGAATATTCCCTGGAAGCGCTTCGGTATTTACCGCGCGTACAGGGAACATGGACCGTGGAAGAGGATTTCCGTCACCGGTACCCCCCCCTATACAGACACTAGTGCTGAAAAGGGCATAAAATACTGGTACCGGGTCGTCCCGCTCATGAGAAAAGGGGCCGGCGGACAAGGCGAAGATTACGGTTATGTTGATCCGGGGAACCCCCGCGGGTTGCAGCCTGATGAGGTACTCGATATCAGGAACAGGGACCGCCCCCCCCGCCCCTCCGACTCAGAAAAAATGGACGACATGAAGATTCACTTGATGCTGATGGAGCATTTTTACGACAGCCCCTTTATCATATCCATCATAGTGTTAATCGGTAAGCCATACGCGGAACGGGGGGACATGCTCGTGTACCGTGATTTTCGCAGCTACTATATTGACAGGAAGAACCAGATTCTTTACCTCTACAAGCCGGGGGCCATGGGCGTGCGTATCCATTCGAAGCGTCTTTTCAGGTTTATACGGTATAATGACATACTGAAAATACCTCAAGATGAACTTCTCGGCAGGCTCATACGCAACGGCATCGCGTTCTGCGTCAGGCACGGTGTCAGGGAGGAGGAGCGTAAGGACGGAAAGATACACCTGGTGCCTGCCTTCAGGGCAATCGGATTTTCTACGGAGTACTGGCGCGATTACCGGAAGTGGAAATCACATACCATTGTGTTCGGCTCTGACGAAAAGGATCTTGCAGAGGAGATGGGCAGGGCCTATGAAAGGGGGCGGTAAGCCGTAGTGGCTTTCTTCAGCATGGTAAATTCTCTATGCATTATCACGGATGGAGAGGTACTGAGAAACGACCAGACGGGCCGAATCGAGACCGATTTCATCTACCAGCACCTTTTTTAAGGGGACAAGAACGTAGCCGTCAACGTCATCGTCAGTCTTGATTGCATCGAGGCTCGTTACCTCGCACGTGAAGGCCAGATCCAGGGTGAAATAGGTCAGGCCGGCAAAGTGATAGGTGTTGGGGGCTGACATCATGAACCGGGAGTTGACGATCTCGAGATTTAGTTCTTCCCTGACTTCCCTGACCAGGGCCTCTTCAGCGGTTTCTCCGACATCAACGAACCCACCGGGGAGGTCAAGTTTCCCTTTATGGGGATCATGCGCCCTCCTGGTGAGAAGTATACTCCCCCCTGTTTCGATAACAGCCATGACCGCTGAGGCGGCATTGGTGTAGAGCCTGAATGAACAGCTGCCGCACTGGTGGTAATAACCGGCGCAGGGTTTAAATCCCGAAGCTCCGCACCTGGGGCAGAAAGCGAATACATCGGCCGGTGAATTTTGCACGCCGGTTATTTCCATTCCGCCTGGGCAACCATTTTTTGAAGTCCGGGATGGGTGACTTCATACACGATAATGCAGTTGTCCTCGGCGTCAAAGGTAATTTCGGTGATCTCTCCCTGTTTTACGATCTCTTCCAGTTCAAGCTTCAGTTCAATGCCGCTTTTGCCGGTGTCAACCAGGTTTCCTGTTTTTTTCAGCTCCTGGTACTCTCTGGTGAACTTGAATTCGCTGAATTTATCAAGTACCTGGGAACGGGCCTTGGTCACCGCGAGTCGTTCGGAGCTCTCCCTGCGCGCAACCTTGTTATAGAGGGAACTCACCGGATACCCCTCGGCGGTGACAACAAATGTGTCTTGATCAATCCATCCCTTGTCAATATGGCTCGTGTCCTTCAATTCATCGATATGTTTTTTCCCCTTGAACACCTCTGTAAGATCGATGGATGAGCAGCCGGAAAGGATGAACGCCGCGGACACCCCGGTTAAAAGAAGTATTATATGTATGCTGATTTTGAGATTCATGAAGCCACCTGCGTTAATCTCTCATTTTTATTCTTGCTGTTACCGGCCAGTGGTCTGATACGCCTGATTGGCTGTAGGGATTGAATCGTTTCGGCCTCCCCTTTCCCGTTTTGTGAAGGGGATGGTAACTCCATACGGCAATCGCTCCGGGAACAACCACCCATTTTGCCGGCCGTTTTGCCGAAACTCCCAGGTTTTTTGAAAAGAGTATGATATCAAAAAAGGCCCAGGTCTTTTTCCACGAAGAATATACGGTGCCCGGTTCGTTCATTCTCTCAATCTTGTGGGAAACCAGCCACCGCGAATCCGTCATGCCGTTGAGAATCCCGTGCCTTGTATTTTCTGTTTCAGTGACGTTGCAGTCTCCGGCGGCAATGACAATCTCGCTAAAAGGAACCCTCGAGTGGAGTTTATTGAGAAAACGGAATGCCTTCAGCCGGTATTCCACTGAATTAGCCTGTGATGGAAAATGAAACCCGAACACGGTCAGACGGGAACCGTCAGGCAGGAGGAAACTCACCTCCAGGATTCCCCTGGTCTTTTTTCTGCCGGAAAAGGGAATCCGATGAAGGACCGGCCGCCCCGTAACCGGAAGCCGGCTCACCATGGCCACGTCTATTCCCCGGAAATCCTCTCCTTCCACCAAAACCGAAGAGAGGTAGCCCGCCCTGGCGAGGTGGTTCTTCCTGAGCTGTTCAAGCACGGAGAAATTTTCCACCTCCTGGAGAATGAGAATGTCCGCCCCCCTGCCCCTGTTGTACGAAAGGATGGTGCCAGCGACCTGCCTCATCTTAACCGCAACCATGTGGGCGTTCCAGTCAGTGGCCAGGCACTTTTTTACGCTCCGAATCATCCCGTCGTCGTGGAGTTCTCTACAGAAACTTTCCAGCCCCCGTTTTCTTTTATAGGAAAGGGGAAGGAACCCGTAATCGTTTTTTCCCGGGTCGTGCCTGTCGTCAAAGAGGTTTTCCACGTTAAAGGTCATGATGGAAATCTCCCGAACTCCCTCCGGAAAAAAGTCTTTTTCATCGGCACGGTATGAAACCATCTTTTCAACCTGGACAGGTAAAAGCCTTTTATCTCGTCCGCTGAGGGTTGTGACAGAGACAAGGACGGCAAGTCCCATTACCGCCAGGGATACAGAATACCGCCTCATGTTTTTTGATGAAATTATTTTCACTGCCGTTTCCTAAAACCAGGTCAGGGTGTAACTGCTGGAAAAGCTGAAACCGTAAAAGGGATCCCTTCCGAATGGGAGATAGGTGTTGATAATAATCCTGTTAAGGTAGTCGTCCGGGTAATAGAGCATTTCAAATATGCTGCCAGGATTCGTTGTCAGGCGGGTTGCCCTGTCCCGGTACCAGTTGCTCGGGAAGAACACGGCCCCCATCATGCTGAAGGTGATATTATCGACGATGATGTTCACGGTCAACTCATTCTCAACTCCCATGTAGGGGAGCTTCGGCGCCGATTCGAAAATTCCGACGCTGCTCAGGGATATAATGAATTTCCAGAATTTCACATCCAGGTCAAGGCGAGCGAAGGTCTTTGAGATTGTTTTATCGATATAGGTCTGGCCGAAGGTCCGTTTCTGATAGTCCTTGAAATGGTAGAAGTAGGCGTAGGGCGACGGAAAATATCCCTTGTAGGCCCAGAGGAGGGTGTTCCCCATTGACTGTGCCTTCATCGAACAGAACTTCGGGTGAAAGTACCCGGAGCTGAATGATACACGCCTGAGGAAGAGCCTCTCGAACCACCTGGAATAGTTCAGGGAAAATGCGAACCCGTTATAGGTCTTCTCATCGTAAAACTGGTAGTCCTTTCCGTAGCTGTAGGCCCCGGTCAGGTCAAGCTCCCCGGCCCTGCCGAAATCGAAAGAGAACCTGGCCCCGGTCATGGAGAGGTAGTCGCCGTCAGCCTTGTTGATGATGCTCTTGCCGCTTTCAGCGATGTCTGCGCCCCCCTGGGTGCTGGCCCCGTACCGGAGAAAGTAGGAAAATAACCGGGCGAAATAGATTTTGGCTGAAAGCCCGCCCCGGAAGGATATGACGTCACCGTTGAAATCCTCTATAAGCTCGTCGTCCTTCTCTATGCCGAACCAGATCCTGGTCCCCTCTGGCTTGGCCGCGATACCGAGAACGTCGAAGAGGCCCTGCAGGTAGATGCTGTCGTTGACACGGTAATGGAGATTGAGTCCGTCAATCCTGTCGGAAAAGAAGTAGTCCCGTTCAGCGCCCCCGATATCGTAATAGAAGCGGCCCAGTTTCAGCGAAAAGTTCTTTACCGGGTAGTAGATATAGTGGAGGTCTTTGAAGAGTATCGGGTTTTTCCCCTGGTCCCCTCCCTCTATGTTATCAGCGCCGAGAAAACCTGAATGGTAGAGTTCTATCTTGAATATCGAGTTAAGGAATTTCCGGTAATAGCCCAGGCTCACGTTGTAATAGGCAAACGTGAGTCGGTCATCCGAGTTGAGATAATCGGCCGACCGGTTTATTCTGTACAGCATGGAGTTGTAATTCAACAGGTCGGCGTTGTTGAAGTGGAAGGCGTTAGCGGAAAACTCGAGCTGAAGCGCGGCGTGAGCTTCGGCACCGGTGAAAAGAACCAATCCTGCAAACAGAAAGGTAAGTAGCTTTTTCATGTAACCCCGTGTTAGCATTCTCTGTATATTTTCAGCTATATTTTTTAACTAAAATACCGGTACACCTTCAGCTGCGATCTGAAGGGCCAGCCTTTGTAGATCATGTCCCCTTACAACTACGGCAATACCGTCCCTGGTGCCCAGGTAGTTATTGGCTCCCATTGAATTACCCAGGGGAAGGGAAAAAAACACAATGAAGTCCCGTGTCAGCTCTTCCAAGTCGACGAACCTGACGTCCTGTGATCCGATGAGGTCATCGGTCGCGAGGAGATATCTCCCAGCCATGAATGAAAAATTAAGGAACGCGGGCGTGATAACATAATTCTCCGGGCCCGGTATCAATACCTGGTTTGTGTACACCCTGCAGACCCTCCCGCCGGAAACCGCATCCCTGACGTCTTCGTGAATTTTCTCTTCCTCGTACACCGGGATGTACATCGTGGTATAAAGGGCGGACATGTAGAGGCGCCAGACGTCCACATAGGTGTCGCCGTTATTGTCGATAATCCTGAACTTGTTTGTCCCGCTGGTGCTGTATTTCATCTCTTTCGGTGAGAAGTACACCTCGACAGAATACTCTCCCACGTCATTGTATACGGGAACGGTATTGATCGATTTGGCGGTGCCGCTCAGTCCGGCTTCTATCTGATTCAGCTCACCGGAGAGATGATAATGGAATGCCCGTGACTCAATCTTCAGGAAGTATAGAGGATCAGCAGACAGCACAATCAGGGAATAGTCCCTGTCAAAGACAAAAAATTCGTAGTAATCGACTGGGTCCCGGCGGATTATCCCCGTATATCTGTCAAAAACAGTGGCGAATTCAGTGCCAATGTTCGTCGGGATGACCCCCCGGGGGTTAATGAGTTGTACTGTCTCGGATACGAACTGGCCCTCCCCCTTCATCAGGTTTATCCCCGGTGAAGAGAAAAGAACCAGATCAGTGAGACTCCTGTCAGAGCCTGCGTCATTACAGTAAGGCCCGGCAAGGAGCAACAGGACAAGTATGACGGTGAAGTGTAACCCTCT
>CAZEPS010000252.1:0-6276 GCA_964514165.1 uncultured Leptospirales bacterium | reverse complement strand
GGGAATTTCTCTTTAAATCCCCCTAAATCCACGAGCGGACAGGATGTTCGCCTGCCAGCAGTATCCAGGATGAATAATTCATGCTGGCCAGGGGGGATTTAAGGGGGCGTTAAAAGATGTGAATCTTACCCGAAAATAATATGCTCCCATATTTATATTTTCTTAAGAAACTTCAGTTCACTCTCAGCAAAAAGCGATTTCCGGCACAGGTGAGCATGCTCCAGAATGCGCTTTATCTGTCATCCGGTGAGTGCCGTTTAAACAGAAACGTTCACGTGCAGAATTTACCAGTATGTTGTTTTAAAAGCTGAATAAAATATTGACAATCTGGTCTGGTCTGGTTAGACTATATATAAAGGAGAAGGGCATGCATATTACGAACATATCAGAAGCAAAGGCCCAGCTTTCCGCTCTTATTGAAAAGGTCAGATCAGGCCAGGAGATTATAATTGGCAAGGCGGGAAAGCCCGTGGCCAGGCTTGTAAAATATGAGCATACAGAAGCAAAACGGGTTCCGGGGGCATTAAAAAATAAGATCAAAATAGCTGACGATTTTGATGAGTTGCCCGAAGACATAGCCGATGCCTTTGGGATGACTGACAAATGAATTGTCTGCTCGATACACATGTAGTGCTCTGGTGGCTCGATGGCGGCGAGGGTTTATCTGAAAAGGCCTTTGACGCAATTTCTGATGGCAAAAATGTTGTATTCATAAGTGCCGCCTCTATCTGGGAAATCCGCGTTAAAGAAGCGATTGGGAAACTCATGATACCGAATAACTTTCAAAAGGTATTATCCAGTCAGCCCTTTGAGATGCTGCCGGTTACGGCGGAACATGCCCATGAGATTTCAAAACTGCCTTTGATACACAGGGATCTTTTTGATAGAATGCTGGTTGCACAGGCCAGGTTTGAAAAGCTGACCCTTGTCTCGCGCGATACCCTTTTAAAGAAATACAAGATTCCTCTTATTATCGCTTAAAGGAAAGCAAATCTAAAAGAGGGTATTAAAGAGCTTTAGGGGACTAAAAACTATGTTTTTGAAACCCCCTTGTGTGCACAGAGTCAGATAAAACCAGTCCAGCACCATTTTTTCAAAACACTGCTCACCTTCCATTCTAACGTATCAATTGTTAGGAAAAGGTCAAGATCTTTTGTGGTTATGCTTAGAGATCTGGAAAATTGCTACAACGATCACGTTTTTTTATAAAATGGTATATAGAAGCCGTATATACGTGCATGACCGTAATCGCTTATATAAAAAGCCGGAAAAACGGTTGACATGCGCACTCAGCTCACATATACTTTAACATATAATTGTTGAGGCAGTACAATGGGACAGATAACAATCTATCTGAATGATGAAACAGAAAAAAAAATGAAAAAGGCCGCGAAAGAAAAAAAGCTTTCGTACAGCAGGTATATCACGCAGATAATAGAAGAAAAAGTCGCGAACCGGTGGCCAAAGAGCGTAGTAGAGGCGGCGGGTACGTGGAATGATTTTCCCGACAGGGAAACGATTAACGCGGGAGCGGGAATAGACGCGCACCGGGAAGATCTGTAATGTTTGTCCTGGACACGAACACACTTATCTATTTCTTCAAGGGGACTGGGAAGGTTTCCGATAAACTGCTGGAAAAGAATCCGAGTGAAATCGGACTCCCTTCAATAGTCCTCTATGAACTGGAAACAGGAATCGCGAAATCCCCTTCCCCCGCAAAACGTCGCAAACAGCTGGATGATTTCTTATCAGCGGTAAACCTGCTGCCCTTTGCTGAAAAAGAAGCGAAAGCAGCGGCGGATATCCGGGTCGAACTGGAAAAAAAGGGGAACCCTGTCGGGCCCCTGGATATATTAATTGCTGCCACCGCCATGGGATCAGGCAGTATACTGATAACCCACAATACAAGTGAATTCAGCCGCGTTCCCGGCTTGAGAATGGAGGACTGGTACTGAAACTACAGGCCAGCATGTTCTATGAAAACCCCCTGACCCGCTTTGACGAAGCGCAGTGCGACGCCCGGGAGTGGGGCCGGGGGTGGCGCGGAATTCATAAATGATACACCTCAACAACATCTCCCTCTATTTCCCTGAAAGCGACGGATATATACTCAGGGACATAACCTGGCGCATCGGCCCCGGCGAGAAGTGGGTCCTCTTTGGAAAGAACGGGTCCGGCAAGACCCGGCTCCTCGAGATAATCACCGGGTACATCCCCCCGAGCTCCGGGGAGGTGTTCCGGTTCGGGAGGCCCCCCCGGGGGACCGATATCCGGGAGCTCAGGAAGCGGATCGGGTACGTGAGTACCTTCCTCAGGGAGATGTTCCCTCCCCGCGAGAAGGTCCTCGACGTGGTAATCTCCGGGATCTTCGCGTCAGTGGGGCTTTACGAGGAGCCGACGCCGGAGTACAGGGACCGCGCCGGGAAACTCCTCACCTCGATCGCCATGGAAGACCGCGCCCGGGACCGGTTCGGGATCCTTTCCGACGGTGAAAAACAGAAGGTGATGATGCTCCGGGCCCTGGCTTGCGAGCCGGACATGCTCATACTGGACGAGCCGGCCCGGGGCCTCGACCTCGCCGCCCGGGAGGACCTCCTCGCCGCAATCGGGGCGGCCACTGCCGGGCGTTCCCTTTCCGCGGTGTACGTAACCCACCACACGGAGGAGCTGTCCCCCCTCTTCACCGATATCTTCATTCTCGAGCAGGGGAAGTGCTTCTTCAAGGGCCCCGTGGAACAGGGGGTTACCGGCGAAATTCTGTCCCGTCTCTTCGGCCGGACGGTGGAGGTGGCCCGGTTTCACGGCCGCTTCTACACCATGGTCCCCCCGGAAAAAAAATAACTTGATAATAACGGCGATTCCGGTTACAATACGCGTGATTCCACGACAAGGACCTGCCATGCCTAACACATACTTCGATTACGATCCGGATCTCTATATCGACGCCGGGGGATCCCTGGGAAAGGCCATGCGGCTCGCGAAGCCGAATTCCCTGACAACGAGCATAACCTCTGCCATCGAGGTCTTCAAGCAGATAGACGACCTCTACGTCGAGTCGGTTTCGAACGACGGGAGGATTCTCGGCACGGAGCGGACCGAACTTTTGAACATCATAGACCTGCTCTTTAACCTGATGGTCCTCATCTGGAAGAACCTGGACGGGGCCGCGGGTGACACCTACATCAAGATCGAAAACAGGCAGGTACAATTCCTGCTGAACATCCATGAGAGCAACGGCCTCTGGAAGGGAAGCGGCAGACTCACCCCGATAATGGTAAAGCCGGCGAAGAACTTCAAGGCGATTTACACGAAAAAACTCTCGCCCGAGGTGATCAATTTCCTCAAGACCTACAAGTCGGCCTGCGAGGACAATACCATCGACGAGAACGAAAAGGATGATCTCCGGAAGGGGATCAGGCAGGTCCTCTACTACACCCTCTTCCTGCGGCTCCAGATCGAAAAGTGCCTCATTGACGTGTAGCTGCTAACCGTCCGGAAAAATCTTCGCCAGGGGAATCTCGATTATCTCGGTCTCCCTGCTGTCTATGTTCTGGGACTTGATAAGAAAGCTGTTGCGCTCATCCGACTTGAGGATGCTGATCACCTGGCTGTACCCGGTGAGGAACAGTTCGATGGTGAGGTTATAGATGCTGAGGGCCTCGAGAACGGTCATGACGTTCTGCTTGGCCACCTCCTTTGCCGCGCTCCGCTCCCGGTACCCTCCTCCGAAGACCCCCAGGCACTGGATATTGGCTATGTTCCGATCGGTAAGGCTGTTATAGATGTCAGCCACGTGCTGCAGGGACATGTCAGTGTTTTCGCGCCGCGACTTGAAGAGGTGGTTGATGCCCAACCAGACCTTTCCGGTTTCGTCTTTCCCGCACAAAACCACGCTCACGCAGGAACCGAGGACAATGTGGAACACCCGGTCGCTCGAATCTACCGCCACGTCGTCAATGCCGACCTGGCGGCTTTTCTTCTTCATGGCCTCGGTTTCGAATATTTTCTGGAATGTTTCGCTCATGATTTTCAGGGGGAGTTTACTTTCAGGCAGTCAGGGGCGCAATACATTTTCAAAACTCTTCTATCGCGTTTTTCCGAAAAACCGTTTGACAACGTGGGGGATTTAACGGAAAACACCGATAGTTATCGGTAAAATCCATGAAATCCCGTGGAAATCACCGATTGTTATCGGTATCAACCATGCAGTCAATGGGAAAATTCCTCATAGTTATCGGTATAGTTGTCGCCCTGGCGGGGCTTCTGCTCGTCTTCAGGGACTCGTTCCCCCTTCTGAAGCAGATCGGCCGCCTCCCCGGGGACATCCTCATCAGGCGAAAGAACTTCACCTTCTTCTTTCCGATCACCACCGGGATTGTGCTGAGTATACTCCTGTCCCTGGTTCTCTATCTCATCGGACGGTTTCGGTAAGACTCCCTGAAAAGCCTCGTTAAAAATCGAGGGAACCTCCTGTTTAATTAATTGAGGTTCCATCTAATAAATATATTCCTCATTATGGCAAAAATGCTGTCAGCATCTTGACATCACTATTATTATATATTATTATGTATGTATGCGAACAACAATTACCATAGATGATGACTTGATGCGGAAGCTGAAGGAACGGGCCCAAAAAACCGGAAGATCATTTAAAGATATAACAAATTCCGTTATACGAAAGGGACTTAATTCCTCGACACAAACCCCGCAAAAAGGAAAATATCATTGTGCAGAATATTCACTGGGTGAGCCGTCGTATTATGATCTGGACAAGGCCCTTGAAATTGCTGAAGCACTTGAAGATGAAGAGATTGTACGCAAGCTCCAGTTGGGAAAATAGAAATGATAATTCCCGACATAAACATTCTGATCTATGCGACTAATTCAGACAGCAGGTACCATGCTGAAGCAAAAAAATGGCTCGAGCAGGCACTCTCAGGCGATGAAACAGTCGGATTAACATGGATAGTCATACTTGGATTCATCCGCATTCTCACCAACGGAAAAATAATGCAAAGGCCCCTCACTGTGGACAAGGCATTTCAGATAGTAGATGAGTGGATGCAAATTCCCATTGTCGATATACTGCATCCGACGGAACAGCACTGGAAAATATTCAAGGAACTCCTTAAACCACTGGGAACAGCCGCAAACCTGACTTCAGATGCACACCTCGCCGCACTCGCCATTGAACACAGCGGGCGTCTCTATTCCACGGATAACGATTTTTCGCGATTTAAAACTCTCCGGTGTAAGAACCCGCTTTCCGGTAAGTAAAATTTTACTTGACCGATCCCACCTGCTTCCTCTGTATTCAGTAAAAAAATGACCAAGAGGAAAATAGACCATGAAGGGAATAACCGTACTCATTACCGGCGGGGCCGGATTCCTGGGTAAGGCCCTGGTGAGGGAACTGCTCTCACTGAAGAAAAGCGATCACCTCTACCCGAAAGAGATCCGGATATTTGACATCCAGTCCACCGATGAAATCAACGACGAGAGGGTCACCCAGATCAAGGGTGACGTCCGAAACTGCCACTCGCTCCTCGCCGCCTGCGACGGGGCCGATATCGTCATACACAGCGCGGCCCTCATCGACTGGGGCCGGTACCCGAAAAAACTGATCTTCGACATAAACGTGACCGGCACAGAAAACGTGCTCAGGGCCTGCCGCCAGCTCGCCGTGCCGAACCTGGTCTATACCAGCACCATGGACGTGGTCTACGGCGGAAAGCCGATGCGAAACTGCGACGAGTCGGTCCCCTACCCGGAAAAGTTCATCGACGACTACCCGGAGTCAAAGGCGGCCGCCGAAAAAATGGTCCTTGAAGCGAACGGTTCCAGGCTCGAGAGCAACGGCCGAAAGGGGGGCGTCCTCAAAACCAGTGTCATCCGCGCATGCGGGATGTTCGGCGAGGCTGACCCCTACCACGTCAGTTCCATGCTGAAGATGGCCCAAAAGGGGGCGTTAAAGTTCCGCATGGGGGACGGGAGCGCCGCGTTTCAGCACGCGTACGTGGGGAACGTTGCCCATGGCCACATCCTCGCGGCCCGGGACCTCATGAAAAAGAAGAGCCTGGCCGCGGGGAGGGCCTACTTCATCACCGACTTCCCGGCCCGGAACTTCTTTGACTACATGGCGCCGATCCTCGCGGGCCTCGGGCACGAAATGCCCGATAAAAAACGCTTCATCCCGAAGGGTGTCATGTTTGCAGTCGCCTCGGCCGCCGAGTTCTTCACCTGGCTCGCACGGCCCTTCAAGCGCCTGGACAACAA
>CAZEPS010000251.1:0-6301 GCA_964514165.1 uncultured Leptospirales bacterium | reverse complement strand
GATAAAATCGGTCTCGAGGGGGGATCCGCACTCGCTGCAGCCGGGCTTCTTCCTGCTTTTCTCGATAACAAGGCCCCGCGAGAGCTCCCGGGTAATGCCGGAGGAGGAGCCCTTTACCGCGTTCCAGAATTCCCTGAGGGGAACATCAGACTGGCAGAAGGTACAGGATGTTTCCCGGAGGGGTCCGTTGACGAACACCGGCTGGCTGCAGTGGGGGCAGACCAGTTCGAGTTTCAGGGCATGGTAGAAGGGCTCGGTTTCATTGAGCCTTTTGTGAATGGCGCGCAGTACTGTTTCGTCGTTTTCCGTATCGAGGAGGCTTTTCACCATGACCCGGTCATCGACACGTGACACCGCCTGTATCCGTACCCGGGGCTCCGGGTGGCCGGCGGCTATCCCCTGTAAAAGGGCCTGATCGGCCAGACGTTCCAGGGCGCTCGCCTTTACCGGAAATACTTCTCCTGAATTGATTATGCCCATGAGGAAATTCGTATCAGGGCTGGTTAACTCCTTCACCGCGGAAGACCGGGCCAGTGGTGACGCTGCCTTTTTCGCGATATGGGCAATCACATTGTTATCGGTGATACGCATCATCAGGGCGGCGATCATGTCGCTGCCGGTTTCAACCATGGCCAGGTCACGCAAGAATGAAGGATCCGGATCCGCCATCCTCAGGAGGGCCTCTGCCCTGACAAGGGGGTTCTTCCGTTTCCGGATTATTTCAACGAGGATATCATCCTTCCGTATCTGTTCCACGAGCTTCGCGGTCATGGGCCGGTTCTCCGCCACGTCGAGGAGTTCGAGCAGTATCACCGTGTCAGAGATCTTCTCTACGGCAGCGAACCGGAGTTTCTCGTTCTTCGATTCCCGCACGAACCGGGCCAGGAGCCTCTGGTCGTCAATACGTTTCAGGGCCGCGGCAGCCACCATGTCGTGGGGGTCGGCAAGGGCTGTTCGAAATAGCCGATTGTTATCGGTCTCTTCCGTTACCGCCCGGGCGCGGATACGGTAATCGGTGTGGCGAATCATCGGCCTGAAGAGGTCCCATATCTTCATGTCTGACGTGATCTTGTGTTTCTGCATGTAAAAGCAGGTGATGCTAATTCCCCATAATACCAGATAATATACCATGGGCATGGGGTCCGCTTTCACCATGGCGAGGAGATCCCGCGTATTGTTGATAACGTCGGCGGAATCGGTGATTACATACCAGCCTGCGGCGTCAATCCCGGTGGCGATAAAACCAAGCACCGCCTGGCCGAAGGCATACAGCAGCCCTATACCCAGCTGGGCCACGGCAACGACCCCGAGGGAGAACTGGGCCACGGAGAAGATCCCGAAGCCGAACTGGGTGAACGCGATAATCCCCCCGCCGAACTGGGCGATGGTAATGACCCCGACCCCGGAAAAACCGATGGCTATAATTCCTTTAGCGAAAAACCCGACCGATACAAGGGGCAGGCCGAAGAGTTTTGTCTTTGATTCCCAGGCCATGGTGTCTTCCTTTCCGGGGACCGATACTAACAGCGCTCCGGTAAATGGCAATATAAAAATGGAGGGATTCAGCAGGTATCAGGGACGAAAAATCACCCCTTTGTCGTGAAGGTAATCCTTGATTATTTCAACGGTGCTGTTCGAGTCGGCATCGCACTCGAGGCGATGGGTGTACCGGAGACCGTCGGAACCGTCTTTCCCTACCCAGAAGACGTCGATCATCTCCGGGTTTACCGAGGCCCTGATAATCTCGAGATCGTCCTCCGTGAGGTCGACGGCGGTCACGATGAGGATAGATCCGGTTTCCAGCATGATATGGGCCATCTCGGCCAGGCGGCGAATGTGCTCCTCCCGGCGGTCCTCGGAATTTATTCCCTTGATGTCGGCGTCAAGGCCGTAGAGGATGTTTCCGATCCCGAGGAAGTAGACGATTCGCCCCTCGTTGAAGAGGCTCCGCTCCAGGGAGCGGGCGATGGTCTTCTTGCCGCAGTCCTTGTGCCCGGTGATGAATATGAGGCGGGACTTCTGGCCGAACCGCTCGAACCGGTCCTCCAGGGGGATGCCGCTCCGCTCCCACTTGTAGTTCCTGAGGAGCACCTTGTGACGGAGCTCGGCCTGACGGTCGTCCACCTCGTCCTGGATGATGCCGCCCCCGCTTATCTCGTAATCGTCGACGATGACGAATCGGCTGGTGTACTGGTTCTCGTCAGCCCGGTCAAAGGCGATGGGCCTCGACAGCGCCAGGGTACATTCAGCCACCTCGTGGCGCTCCACCATCTCCTTGGTTTCGAACTTGGGGAGCTCCGAGGCGTCTATTACCTTTGTTATGTCGTGGAGACGCATCGGCACCTTGACGCTGCCGATTTTCAGGATATAATCCCGGTCTTTCACCAGGGGCTTACGCCCGAGCCAGAAAAGGCTCACCTGGATCATGGAAGAAACCAGGGGCTGCTTTTCGTCCGCCCTGACCGCCAGCTCCCCGCGCTTGATGTATATCTGCTCGTCCAGGGTGTACCCGACCGGGTACGGAGCGGACCGGGTCGTTCCCGGATCCCGGTTGAATTCTTCTATTGAAGCGACACGGCTCTTCTTGCCCGAGGGAAAGAAGAGTACCTCGTCACCGACGGAGACCGATCCGCTCTGAACGGTGCCGGCCACGATACGCCGTTTGTCCCCGAACCTGGTGAACTTGTACACGTCCTGGACCGGCATCCGGTAGGGCATGTCCGGTAGCTCTTCCCTGTTTTTGAAATCATCGAGTACCTCGAGGACGCTCTTGCCCGTGTACCAGGGCATCCGGTTTTTGCCGGGGGTGATATTGTCCCCCTCGATGCCGCTGACCGGGATGAAGTCGTCGGTGTCGATGTTTATCCCCTTGAGAAATTCGCAGTATTCGTCCACGATGCCGTTATAGACCTTCTCACTGTAATCGACCAGGTCCATCTTATTGATGATGACCGCAATCTGGCTCACCCCGAGCATGGAGAGCATGTAGCCGTGGCGCCGGGAGTTCTCCTGTACCCCCTCGCTCGCGTCGATGACGAGCAGTGCCGCCTCGGCGTGGGCCGCGCCGGTGATCATGTTCTTTAAAAATTCGATATGCCCCGGGGCGTCGATGATGATGTAGTCGCGCTTTTCAGTCTTGAAGAAGACCCGGGCCGCGTCGATGGTAATCCCCTGGGACTGCTCGTCCTTCAGGGCGTCGATGAGAAAGGCGTACTCGAAGGGCCTGGATGTCCGCTCGCAGTTCGCCTTCACCTGCTCGAGCTTCCCGTCCGGGAGGGAACCTGTGTCCACGAGGAGCCTCCCGAGGACCGTGCTCTTACCGTGGTCAACATGGCCCACGAACACGGTGTTCATCTTCTCGCGGTGGGCCGCGGTTTCGTTTATCTTCTGTGTCGCTTTTATTTCTCGGTTCATGGTCAAAACCCGTTCCTGTTCAGAAACCTACATGTATCCCCCGCGGCGGAGTGTTTCGAGCCCGCCGCCGTCTTCGACGTCCTGGGCGCGGCCGGAACGCTCGGCCACGTTCTTCAGCCTGCCGCTTCGTAGCTCTTCGATAATTTCGTCCACGTTCTTCGCGTCTGACTCAATCGGGAATGTGCAGGGATAGCACCCGAGGGAGCGATACCGCTTCCCCTCGCCCTGGTCATAGTAGAGGGAGACAGTGGGGATGCTCTCCCGCTTTATGTACTCCCAGATATTGAGCTCGGTCCAGTCGAGCAGGGGATGTATTCGCACATGGGTCCCCGGCTCGAAATCGGTCTTGTACTGGTTCCAGAACTCAGGTGGCTGGTCCCCGATGTCCCACTCGCTCATCCGGTCGCGGCGTGAAAAATACCGTTCCTTGGAGCGCGATCCTTCCTCGTCCGCCCGGGCGCCGACGATGACCCCGGTGTACTGCTCCTGGTTCGTGTCGTAATCGTACTGCCTGGTCTGGTGGTTGAATCGTTTCCGCTTCCACTTCCCGTTCAGGGTGTTCACCAGCGCCATGGTCTTCAGGTTTTTACAGCAGGTCATCCGATCGGCGTTCCCGTCCGGGAAGGTCTGTTTGGTCTCGAGGGCCTCCTCGTTCTGGCCAACGATCATGTTGAGGCGCCACTCCCAGGCGAGCCGGTCCCGGTACTCGATCATCTCCGGGATTTTATAGCTGGTGTCGATGTGGACCAGGGGGAAAGGGACATGGCCGAAAAAGGCCTTCCGCGCCAGCCAGAGGAGCACGGTGGAGTCCTTCCCGATGGACCAGAGCATGCAGAGGTCTTTGAAGTTGGCGTACGCCTCCCTGAGGATGTTGACGCCGATATTTTCGAGTCTGTCTAAGTGATCCATGGTTTCCTACTGCAGATATTTCCGTATTCCTTTCATTATGATCTCCAGGGACTGATCCACCGAGAGGTTTTCCGTGGAGACAGTTATCTCCGGGTTTTCCGGACACTCGTAGGGGTCGTCGATACCGGTGAAATGATCTATCTCGCCGGCCCGGGCCCGCTTGTACAGTCCCTTCACGTCCCGTTTTTCGCATTCATCAAGGGAGGCGTCCACGAATACCTCCACGAAGTTATTGCACATGTTCCTGACGAAATTCCGCGTGTCCAGATAGGGGGATATAAAGGAGGATATGACGATAACCCCGTTCTTTTCGAGCATTGAGGCCAGGTACCCGACCCGCTTGACGTGAGAGTCCCGCTCCTCTTTCGTGAAGCCGGTGCTCGGGAAGATCGACCGTATCGTGTCACCGTCGAGGCGTTCCACCCGGTACCCCTTCTCTTCCAGGTTCTGGTGGACCAGTTCAGCCAGGGTACTCTTTCCCGAGCCGGAGAGGCCGGTGAACCAGAGGACGAAGGGTTTTACTTCTTTCTTCCCGAAATGGATGTAGTTCCAGCCCCTTTCGTGGAAGAAGTAGAGTATCATCTTGGCGATCATCTCGAGGCCCCCCACGGCGGCTGCCACGTCAACACGTCCGACGAAGATGTAGACCAGGACGGCCGTGGTAAAGGTGGCGATGATGCGCCAGGATATGGTTTTGGCGATGGCCCTGCCGTTGGTTTCGGCGAACACGGGCCTGGCAACAGGTTTCATGTTCATGTGATTAATCTGTTTCCAGTATAATTTTTTTGTCAGTCATGTATGCGTGACCTTTTCCATATTGCAAGTTTTTTTATTTATTTATCTGCTCCGGGATACGGTAATTATTCAAAAATTCATATACATGAATTAAAATTCATCCAATTGATGATGTTGCAATCCGGTATAGTACCGATTCTTATCGGTGATATTTAACAGTATCGTAGGCTGATTCAAAAAATCACCGATTGTTATCGGTGTTTTTCACTTTTGTCTGCCTCAATTCCAGGAAACCACCGATTGTTATCGGTAATCCGGTTCTCGAAGGCGGCGTCAACGGGGCCGGAAGGGGACTCTCCCCGGCACTTTTTCCGGCCCTCCCAGGGCCTTAGACGGGTTCCCGGCTATCGCCGGTTTCGCCTGTCCTCCTCCTGTGCCGTCCTGAGATAGAGGCCGTAGAAATAGGGTTTCTGGGACGCGAAAGCCAGGGCCTGGTCGAGGATCCCCTGCTCCGCGTAATCGATACGGTACTTCCAGGTCTCGTAGTCATAGGTGACCGACCGGGCGAAGTAGAGCGGCTTCATGGTCTCGACGATGTCCTTCCTGACCTTCGGGGAGCCGGTGTCAAAGGCGAAGAGGAGCTGGTACACGGCCTGGGTCCACATGAGGATATCCATGTGGAAATGGTCCTGGTCGACCATCCGCTTGAAGCTTATATAAAGGTAGGAACTCAGATATTTCTTCAAGAGCTTCTCCCGCATGTTGAATTCCACGGCGAGCTTCTCTTTCAGGGCCTTTATGTCGATGATGAGTTCCTGGGGGGGATCGAGCCTCTTCAGGCCGAACAGTGGCTTCGGCTTCAGGTTCTCTATGGGATGGCCGAGCCAGTCCGCCTTGCGGGAGAGGATTTTCTCGAAGAAGGTGGTCACCACCTGGGTGAACATGGGCCCGAGCTTCGGTGCGCTGGCCTTGTGCACCTTGGCGCCGAGCCCCACCTCGCAGATTTTGAATCCGCCGATGATGGCGTTCAGGGTCATGAAGATGTCTATCCCGTAGAGCCTGGTGGTGGGGTGCCACTTCTGGTCGAGCCAGTACTTCATCAGGGCCGGTGAAAAGGCGAATTCCCCGCCGATAGGCTGGCGTATGTTCTCTCCCATGAGACCGTAGAGGAGGGGATAACATATGTGGTTGGTGATGGTTCCGTCGAACTGGTGTCGCGAGTACCGGGGAAGGGCGTAGTCGT
>CAZEPS010000250.1:0-6387 GCA_964514165.1 uncultured Leptospirales bacterium | reverse complement strand
CATTTAACAGCATCTCCGGGCTCATCCTCTTTTTCCTGTCGATGAACGGCTACGAGATTACCGATTACCGCCGCATAGCGGTAAACAGCACCGCGTCAGTGGCACCCGGCATAAAGGCGGATCTCAAAATAAACTGGGAACACCCCCCCACGGCCCGGATTCCCGGGGTGGAAATCTCATTCCGAAAAGACGGGGGGAAGATTAAGAAGGTGCGGTACTATATGCTCAACGTCATCGATTATGCCCTGACAAAACACTCCCCGAATTTTCTCCCCTACCTGAAAAAAGAGGGGCCCTTCGTCACGGTGATCAAGTCCGCCTCGTACCTGATGCATAACGACAGGGAAAAGTTCACGAAAATACGGGGAGCTGTCCTCGACAACAGCAAGTTCATCGTCCAGGACGACTCGGGAGTACCCCTCAGGTATTTTCCGCTGGAGAACTGGAAACTCAGGTTTCACGGGATCTACAACTACCCGATACCCCTCTTCCGCCACCGGACCCAGAACGACCTCCGGGAAGCGATGAGGAAATACTCCTCCGGGGTGCTCCCCTTCAGCTACGGGTATGACCACGGCGTCGGACAGTCTAACCTGATGACCGCGGAGAAGAAACAGTAAAATACCGCCACACGTAAAAGAGTACTATACCGATACCAATGGCCCCGCAGGCGAAGAGCGAGGGGACCGTCCGCGTTATCATGGTGGTGACGATGATCCCCCCCATGAGGAGTATATAGATCAGGGGAATTAACGGAAAGAGCGGCACCCTGAAGGGACGGTGAATCTCCGGATAACGGAACCGGTGGTAGACCATGCCGGTGACCGTCAGGAGCGGGAAAACGCTCAGGGCGAATCCCATGTAAATAAGCAGTTTCAGTATGGCGTTGAAGCCGATGAGCACGTAAAAGACCGATATGGCGGTCATGAGGATTATCGCCGGGGCCGGGGTCTTGTACCGGGAGTGGATCTTCATGAGGAAACCGAAAATGGTCTGATCCCGGGCCATGGCGTAGCAGACCCGGGGGCCTATCATTATCTGCACCGACACCGACGACAGCAGTATAATCACGATGGCGATGTTGAACACCTTCGACACCCCGCCCCCGAAGAGCTGCCGGGCAGCCAGGGCCCCGATGGTGAATTTACCCTCGGTCATGATGAGTCCCCCGTCGGCAGAGATGAGATACACCACGTTCATAAGCACGTAGAGCACCGTAATGAGGAGTGTCCCGAAAAAGAGGGCCCGGGGGAGGTTCCGGCCAGGGTCCCGGATCTCGCCGGCGATGTAGGTGGTGCCGTTCCACCCGGAATAGGCGTACATGATTATGATGAGGGCCGCCCCGTAATCAAGGAAAGGCCGGTTCCCGCCGGCCTCCGCCGGGTATGACGCGATGAGCCTCCCGGAGGACGCCCAGTCGGCGGCGTAGAACCCGATGCCGATGAAGGAGACAACAATGATGAGCTTCAGCACGGTGAGAATATTCTGCACCAGGCTCCCCCGCTGCACCCCGATGAGGTGAATGATTCCGAAGGCGATAACAATCCCGGCGGCGATGAGTGTCGGGACCCACCTTCCCTGCAGAAACCCCTCCGGGGCCATTTTCATCACGTAATTCACGGCCGTAATGGCGGACATGGCCGCGGCCAGGGAGAAGCCGATGATAATGGAGACCCACCCCGTCAGGAACGAGGGGACCATGCCGAACATCCGTTTCAGGTACACGTACTCGCCCCCGTCGTCGGGCCACATGGCGGCCAGTTCCGCGTAGCAGAGTGATCCGGTAATGGCGATAACCCCTCCAATCCCAAAGAGGACCAATACGGTAAGGGCGTTCCCGGTAATCCCCAGGACCTCCCCGGTGGTGATGAATATTCCTGTTCCGATAACGTCGGCCACGATAATAAGGACTGCGGTCGTCAGTCCGAGTTTTCTCGTCAGTTCCACGGCGGTTTCTCCCTTTATACTTTCCTTTGCGGCTCTGCGACTCTGCGTGAACTTCATTTATAGTTTTATCTCACGCGAAGGCGTACCCTACAATACCGGAGATACCCCGCCGGCGTCAAGTAATTCTGTCCAAATAGAATTTGACAGTAGAGGTTTTCGAAACAGAATCGCACAATGGCATTCCCCTTTGACAGAAAACTCTTCAGCGCCCCCATGGCTGAGATAACCACACCTGCCCTTCGGCGCGTGATACGGAAATTCTCGAAAGACACGGTGCTTTATTCTGAGATGCTTTCCGCCGGGGCACTGGTCTCCGGTGCGTCCCACAACGAGCCCCTTCTCATGAAACTCCCGGAGGACGATCCGATTTCGTACCAGATAGTCGGCTCTGACCCCTCGGTCATGGCCGAGGCCTGCACACGCCTCTCGGAACGGGGGTGCTGGTCAGTGGACATAAACATGGGGTGCCCGGTGAGCGATATCGTAAAGAAGAGACAGGGGGCCCGGCTGTTGACCGAACCGGAACGGGCACGGGAGATCGTGCGCGCCTGCAGAAAAGTATGCACAACACGGCTCTCGGTGAAGATGCGATCCGGATTTGACAGCCATGACCCGGAGGCTCTGACCCCTTTTTTTCTGATGCTCCAGGACGAGGGAGTGGACTTCATCGCCCTCCATCCCCGGTACGCCCGTCTCTCCTATAAGCGGAAGGCCGACTGGGACCTGGTGAAACTTGCCGCCGAAACGGTTACGATACCGGTCATCGGCAACGGGGACATCGCCGAACCGGAAGAGTGCCGGGAGAAGATGGATACATACCGGTGCGCCGGCGTCATGATAGGCCGTGAAGCCGCGAAGCGGCCCTGGTTTTTCGCCCTGGCAGAAGACCGGCTGCGGGGCGTCGACAGGGAATATTCCATTGACGTGGAAGAGATTTTCGTGGAACTGTTATGCGGCATCAGGGAGCTTTTGCCCGAGCGGCTCCACAAGAGCAGGGGCCACCGGATATCCTTCTACTATTCAAAGAACGTCGCTTTTTCCCATGTCCTCTTCACCGCCATCAGGAAGGAGGGTTCCGTCGACGGCATGATCCGGGTGGCGCGGGAGTACTTTGAGAGAAATCCCGGGGAACGGAAGATTGAGCATCATCGCCCGGCAGGCTTTGGTAAAGCCCGATAAAAAGTTCTTGCTTACCCCGATGTTTTACACTATGATTAAATTTTCCTATTCGTTACGTACAGCATCAGCGACAATAGAAAGTGAAATATTCGCAAACCATACGGGCATTAATTCAAAAACTCTTTTATTGTTCTTTTGATCATCGGGATTCTGTTGAGGAAACAAAAAGACAGCTGCTCTATAGAATCCTCATAACAATGAATATTTTCGGAATACCGGCAATATCCATCGCTGTCATAGAATCTCTGTATCTTGAACAGTATTTTGTGTCGGTTTCTTATATAGTTTTTTTTGTTCCGTTTTCCATAATAACTCTGTTCAGAAAAAAACTTTCTTATGCTACCCTTGCCGCGGTTCCGGTAATATTCTGTTATATTCTGGGAACACTGAATCTGATTATCTGGGGTTTCAGCGGAGCGGGTATACCTATTCTTTTGACCTTTCTCGTTTTGACTACCCTGTTCTACAATTTCAGGACAGGTTTATTCATGGTATTGGTAAATCTTTTCACCATAATCATCGTGGGAGTATTATACTTGAACAGGGTCCTGTTTCTTTCCGTCCGACTTCAAGATATTACTCTTATGCCTGTATCATGGATTACAGCCTGGGCCGTGTTGACTTTACTGGGGACTCTTATCGTTATCAGTTTCGGCATCATCCACAATAAGCTGGTACAGAATCTAAAGCATTCTGAAAACCTGTCCAGTAAATTAAACAGTTTGAACAGGCAGCTTATCGATGATATTCAAAAGAGGATAGATACTGAAGCCCGCTTAAAAACCTCTCTTGAGGACAAAAAAGTCATGCTCAATGAGATTCATCACCGTGTTAAAAATAATCTGCAGCATATACACAGCCTGCTTTCTCTCCAGGAGGACTACATGGAAAGTGATCATGACCGCGGACTCATTCATGACAGCAGGATGAGAATCAGATCCATGGCCATGGTACATGAAAAGCTTTATTCTTCAGAAAGTTTCTCAGAAACGAATTTTTTAAATTATATTAATGAATTGCTTACAATTCTTCCAGATTATTATCAGGTTGCTGCCCACAATATACAGTTTGATATAAATGCAGAATCGAATAAAATTGATATTAATCTAGCGGTTCTTTGTGGCCAGATAATCACTGAACTGGCTTCAAACACCATGAAATACGCCTTCCCGGATTCAGTCCCGGGGATAATAACCGTCTCATTCCAGCAGGCGGGTGATGATTATATACTTTTTTACGGCGACAATGGAGTTGGTTTACAATCTGATTTCACATTTCCGGGCACGGACACCCTTGGCCTGAAACTTGTTCAAGGTTTTATTGGACAATTAAATGGCTCCATTGAAGTAAAGAATGAACAAGGTTTATATTATACCATAGTTTTTCCCGTCAAGCATACGATAAGAACCTTCAATCCGGTATACATATAAGGGAACGTCCTGAACCCCATCCGGGTGTGGCAAAGATACGGTTGTCCCACATACCCGCGCCGGGGCCAACATTACCTGTAACAGTAAAATGTAAATGATATAGATTAAAAGTATCAGGAAAAAATCCATGAAAATATCAAAGTTCAGTTACGAAAACAAAGTATCATATGGCCTCGTCGAGGAAACCGGCGTCAAACCGATTACCAACTGCAGCACCATCGGTGAACTCTACGAGGCGATAACAAACGGTACTCTCGAAACCGCTGACCGGGTGAACCTTGATGACGCGATTCTCCTTCCCCCGACAGACGAAACCGCGAGCCTCTACTGCGCCGGCCTGAACTACCGGGACCACGCTGATGAGGTGAACATGCCGGTGCCGGCAGAGCCCGTCTTCTTCTGCAAGGCCCGGTCGTGCCTGAATGCCCCTGATGGGGACATAATCGTTCCAGAAGGAGTCAAACTCCTCGACCACGAGATAGAACTGGCGATTGTTATCGGTAAAAAGATAGGGGCCGGCACGGTTATCACCGAAAATACCCTTCCGGATTACGCCCTGGGGATAACAATCATGAACGACATATCCGACCGGGAGGTGCAGCTCACGGCCGGGCAGTGGTTTCTCGGAAAGAGTTACCGGGGCTTCGCCCCCCTGGGGCCGTACATCGAGGTGCTGACCGGCGAGGTAGCGGGCAGGCTCGATTCCCTGGAGCTGGAACTCCAGGTGTATGATCCCGCCGGGCAGCCCTATCCCGACAAGAATCAGCTGGGCTCAACAAAAAACATGGTCTTTTACCCGGCGGACCTGGTACGGCACCTCCAGGCGAAACTCGATCTCTACCCCGGGGACGTCATCGCCACCGGCACCCCGGCAGGGGTCGCCCTGGGGCGGCCCTCCCGGCTCAAGCTGCGGCTGGCGGAAATTTTCGGGTTTTCCCAGAAGAAAAGGCTTGATTTCTTCATAAAGAATGAGGTAGAATCAAACAGGCGCTACCTGTCGCCGGGTGATACCGTCACCGCCAGGATTTTCAGCAAAGACGGATCAGTGGACTGCGGCATGCAGCGTAACAGGGTGATAAAATCCGACACATAAACAACCATGAAAATGCATGAGTATGCGTTTTCATGGTTTCTGCATGAGAGGTGCATCGCGCCTCTCATGAAAAGCTAAGAGCAGAATACCAGGGAGGAAACCATGGAATATATCCGCATCTGGAAAGAGATGGACATCAAAGAGATCCAGGACCACATCATCATGGTCGACGACATGCTCGGCTTCTGTCCCGGATGCAAAAAAATCGGCATTGATCTGAAAGACCTGACTGACTGCCCTTCCTGCGGCAGAAAATTCAAGTACGTGACCTCAAACGAAGCAAAGGGAGGAAAAATAGATATAGTTATGCGCATCAGGAGAAAACTCCCGGACCTCACCTTTGTCGATTACCTCGACTACGAACGCCTCACCGGCAAGAAGAAGGCGGAGGACCTCTTCAAGGTGTAGGTACGCTTGCTACCGAGCAAAAAATTGCATGTTCGATCAATTTGGTGCGGGTAGGGGCCGCGATTTTTTATACACAACACATATATTCTTTCTCATTCCGGAATGATGGGTGGAAAATAAAAAACAGGCTCTGACCCTTTTTTTCCCATTTCACCAAAAATATACCGGAATCCGCTTACGATAGGCCTCTTCATACCATAAAAACTTCTCCGCACACTTTTCGAACGTATCACCAAGATTCCAAAAAAAGTAATGCAGGGTAATTTGTATCGAAATCGCATGATTTCTGTCCAGATAGCAGTTTATGAAGCCGATATCGTTCTTCCGGGG
>CAZEPS010000249.1:0-6392 GCA_964514165.1 uncultured Leptospirales bacterium | reverse complement strand
CCCCTGCAAAAAAATAGTTGTGGCGGTTAATTTGTCCGATCAGGCGACTTTTGCACTCTGGTCTTTATCATCATCGTCTTCGGCTGCGGGATTATCTGCCCCCATCTGATTTCGGCGGCTGCCAATTGCTCGGCAGAAGTTTATTGGTCCGGTCAGCCGGGTTTGTGCTGACTTTCCTGAGCACATCGTTAAAATTTTTGCACAAAACGGCAAAAGTCATAGATCATATATTTCGCAGCAATAGACACAGACTTTCAATCCTGCAACTTATTTTTGAATTCATCAGCCTTTTACTTTTTCGGATCCTTTCATCTGCGGCTTTGAGGTTTCCCTCTGCCAGTTGACTTACGGCTGACTGCCTGAGTTTGTATGCTTTTGCGGCGGCGAGCATCGGCATTGAAAGATCGGCGCCGCATCTCGAACACACAGAGTCGCCTCGAAAGGCGGCCCGGCAGACAGGGCATTGAAGTTTCTGTTTATTTGTCATTACCGGCCCTCGATGAAAAACAGCAGTTCCTTTAACTCTTCTGAGTTTTCTCTTATGGCATCTTCGTCACGGCTTTCTATCGCATCCTGAATCTGTTCATGCAAATTTATCAATTCTTCCCTGTCCTGCTCATGAACCTTTTCGAGAAACTGTCTCGATCTCTCGATAAATTCGTTCGCCTGGTTTATCAGCTTTTCAGTTGTTTCACTGACCTTGCTTAACTGACGGTTCTCTTCGAATTGAGCCTCTATGATATTCTCCTGTTCCTCGCTTGAATCCTGCGCGATATCTGTGCCAAACATCTCGGCGAAATCTTTCGCTCTGCGTGAATAAAGCTCTCTGAGTCTTTTTTGAGCCTCGGTCAACTGCTTTTCATCCCGAGTTTTCAAAGCATTGTTTATGGTTATATACTTAGATTTTCCCGTGCGTTTTTCGATTGCGGCAACCCTAAGTATCCCATCCAGGTCAAGATTCATTTTGCAAAGCACTTCACTGTGTTCTTTTGTCGGGGTAAGGCCCTCGATCCTGAATTTTCCGACCGGAAGATTTTTCAGGGCGTCCGGGTCATCACCCTGGAAAATCTCTACTTCAACCGCTTCCTGATAGGGCATTGCGGTGAAGTATCTTTCCGTTCTGCTGACAGGCAGAGGCGTATTGCGGCTGATGATCGGGCGGTAGCAGTAAGGATACTCGAACCCGTCCTTGCACCCCAGATGTGAAGGGCCGAACGAGTAAGGTGAAACATCCACGAGCACGCGCTTGATATCGTGCCCTGAAAGCCGACTCGCCAAAAGTCCCGCCCCCAGAGCGACACAATAGTCCGGGTGAATATCCTCGTGAATATCGACGCCGGTACGCTCTGACAGCATCTGCCTTACAAGCGGTGTACGGGTGGAGCCGCCCGCAAGCAGGATCATATCGATATCGCCCGCTTTTTTTCCCGCATCGTTCATTACGCTGGAAACACTTTCGAGCGTCGTTTCAACCAGCGGTCGGATCATAGATTCGTATTCATCGCGGGATAATTCCATATCAAGGTGAAGTGGTCTGCCGTCGGCAGTCGCGAGAGATTCCTCGCGGATATGCGCGTAAGGTTCGGTGCTCAGCGTTCGTTTTGCCTGCTCTGCAGCCCATCGAAGTCTTGAATAGCCGGCCGGATGGCAGTCTTCAAGATTTATGCCGGTATCTTTTTGAAACTCTTCGACAAGTCTTTCGAGAATCAACTGGTCGAAATCATTACCGCCGAGATGATTGTTTCCGTGACTGGCCAGTACCTCGGTAACGTCTGACTCGATACTCACTATCGATACGTCGAATGTTCCTCCGCCGAGGTCGTACACCATTACCGTTTGTTTTGAATCCATACCCGCGCCATAGGCGAGACTGGCGGCAGTAGGCTCGTTTAAGATGCGCACAACCTCCAGACCGGCAAGTTCACCGGCATGACGGGTCGCCTCTCGCTGAGTATCCGAAAAGTAAGCGGGTACCGTTATAACCGCTTTTTTTACCGGTTCGCCAAGCTTCACAGACGCCCACTGAACGAGTTCACGGAGAATCAGGGCTGAAATCTCCTCGGGCGAATACTGTTCTTTGCCGAGGCTTAGTTTTTCATCGGTTCCCATCTTTCGCTTGACACTTTCGACTGTCAGCTCCGGATAAAGCAGCAGTTGGTTGCGGGCTTTTTCGCCTACAAAAAGCTCTCCGGAAGGGGATATGCCCACACAGGAAGGAAGCATCCGTGGGCTTTGGTCAGGCCCGAGAATCTTGCAGTTGCCTTCACAAAACGCCGCCACCTCCGAATTTGTGGTGCCAAGATCAATGCCTACTATTATTTCCTTTTTATCCATTTTCAAAACCTCGATTATTCAATCCTGTTCAAAAATCCTTTGCCTGCTGTTTCGCGCGACCCTGACTTCCGCCTGCCTGTAAACATTGTCGTAAACCATATATCCCCGGCGGTAAACATCGAGTACAGTTCCATCGTCAACGTGATCGCTTTCTTCCACATCCACCGCTTTCATAAACGACGGATTGAAAGGTCTGCCCTGACAATCCATCTGTGATATCCCGTGCCGCTTCATCGCTGTTTCGACCGCTGTCATAGTAAGCTCATAGCCGTCTATCAACGCCTTAATTGTTTCAAATCGCTTTTTGCTTGATTTACGGAAAAACTTATTGAACAAGCTCTGCGAGTCTGCCGTTTGGTAATCGGTTAGAGATTTGCGAGCCGCATCCAGCCCGCGAAGCAGTCTTTCCCTGATGTCTATCAATAAATCAGCGGTGTTTTCCATTACCTGCCGCCGAAGTGATTCTTCATTTTGCCGCTGATTCGATTCGAGAAAGTTCTGTAATTTTTCAAGCAGCAAAGCGGTCGATTCGACAAAGCCGCCCATCGGCTCAATTTCCTGCCGTAAATCACTGAATACCCTGCCCCGCAGTTTCGTCTCCTGGGTCAGCGCTGTCAGGGCCGACCAAAGCGAGTACATATCTTCGTGCTCGTCGCTGTCGGAAGTTTCGTTCATCTCTTCAAGTTTTCGGTATATCTCTTCGGTGATCCCTTCCGGCGGCTCTTCGGAAAGTATCTCGTCAAGCCTCTGTTCAAAAAGCCTGAGTATTTTTGATCGTTTGGATTCAGTCTCCTGCGGTACCCCTTCCGCTCGCCTTAAAATTATTGGCAAGTTCTGCTGAATACTTTCTGTATAATTTTCATTTGCACAAAAATCACTCATTATTCGCTGTTGCCCCCCTCTGCGGACATGTCCTTGAGCACCTCCAGCCATAGAGAAGGCCCTATAAAACGCCTTTGACTTTCCAATTGCTCGTAAAGATCAACAAATGAGCTTGAAGGACTGTCGCCGAACAGGAAATCCCGTGCACGAAAATCGGGATCCTTTAGCCTGTCATAAGCGTCCCTGATACGTTCGAACTGCTCGGGACAGCTTTCCGGTGGAAACTGTCTGACCTTGCTGATATAAGCCGTCCTTATCTGCTGGTCATCTGCGCAGGACTCGATCCCGAGTATCGACCACGCGTTTTCGTTTGAATTCAGATTATCGCCTTGCATAAAATTTCCTTACTTTCCGCCTCTTCTTTTTTTTCTCGAACGCTTTCGCTTTTGGCTCAAACCGGGGTCAAAAAAATCCGCCTTATCCGCAAACGAGGGGTCTTTGCCGGCAATTATCGCCATAATCCTGAGTATGTCAAATTCCATCTCCGGATGCTCAATTATTATACGTTCAATATCTTCGGGACTTTTCAGAGGTTTGCCGCCGTTTAGCTTCGACAGCTTCAACAGTATGTTCAGGACCTCTTTTGCCTGATCGGGAATTTCTTCATTGCCCGGCATGCTGTTAATGTCAAAATTGAAGTCGTCGTCCCAATCCTCATCGAAAAAATCGTCTTCATAATCACCAGCTATATCTTCTTCCTCCATTTCCTCAAACAGAAACCCCGTTGAATCAAATGATTTTTTCCCGCCTCTTCTTTTTTTGCCCGAACTGCCTGCATTACCGCGGGATTTCGCTTCTCTGCTGCGCCTGCAGGCCGGACACTGACAATCATCGTTGTAACCGTCTTCGGGGTAATCATAGTCATCATAAATATCCTTAGGATATTTTTTGTCCTTAGACTCGGCATCCAGTATATTATCAACGGCTTGCCTGCTAATACTCATATCCCTCGTATAAGCCGGATTCAAGCCGAATCCGAAACCGAAAGTACTGCTCCTCATTTCATCAATGATTTCAGAAACCAGCTCCATATCCCGCTCGCATCTGGCAAGCTCGGCGGCAGCGGCAAAACACTCCATCCTGCGCTCCCTGCAGAAATAGGGTAAACTTTGAGCTCTTATCTTCAAAAACCTTGCTGTGCTCTTTGTCCGCATTCGAAGACCCGCACCGGAACCGGCATAGGCTATCTTATCATCGCTGCTGTTGTAAGCAGTTTCGCAAAGACATATCAACAGTTCCGGATCGAGACTGAAATCCTTTTTGTTTAATTCATTTAACAGGCCCTTATCCCAATGCGGGGGAATCTCAAAATTCACACCTGTCTTTAACGCTAATTGACAGCATTTCGCTGCGGCATCTGCGAGTTCGCCGGTCTTGAGAGTTTTTGAAGCGGCTTTTTCATCAAAACCAACCACCCGCGACAGGCGAGTGATGTTAAAGAGAATAAATTTCGCGCCGGCAACCGAACCCATTTTATCCGCTATCATTTTTTCCAGCTCACCCGCCTGCTTGTCCTGATTTCCACAAACCGCCTGCGCCCATCTAAGCGCAGCTAATAACAAGGAAAGATCATTTTCGTCAATAGTGCCACAACTGCTAAGTTCGTTGATATCCTTTGCAGCCAGATGTGTCTTGCGTTCCCGCAGATGACGGAAAAACTTATTCAGCACAAGCCGAACTCGTGCCTTTTTCACCTTTGGATCAAGCCCGTCGAGAGCTTCGGCTTGTTGCAGAAATTTAAGCGCCTTGGTAAACGCCCCCCGGTCTTCCGCGGATTCGGCCAGATAAAGCACAGGCTCGACCTCGTTAGGCAAATCAGAGTGCCACCTCCGAGCGACTTCATCTGCCTCTTTCGTAAAATCCTCGAGATCAAGTTTGTAATTCAGCCATTTACGGTAAACCCCGGAATCGGGACGAATTGAAACCGATTTTTTATAAAGAAAATCCGGATAGAGATAGAGATGGTCATCAATACCAACGCCGTTGTCCATTACAGAAGTAATATCTTCTGTCTGCCCGACATATAAAAACCCGAAACCGTCAAATTCATATTCAAAAGAGTACCTTTCCTCGATTAACTCGTCTTCATCCATTCGCCTCAGTGTATCGGCCATGTGCTCAAACAGAATCGCAGCTTCAATACCGTCCTCTTTTATCAGGCCTTCATAAACCGCATGCTTGTAAAACTGATTCCATACCGCACAGCAGTAAATCGGACTGTCTTCATTAGCCTGCGCATATAACCGCCACCAATCGGCATCGTGTACCGAATGGCCGCCCATCGCCTTTACAATCTTCCATGGATCATTAAACGCTGCAAAAGACTTAACAGAAACCATCTGCCTGAATCGCTTTATAAAACCGCCGCTGCAGTCCGAACATGCCTTCGCTGCGGATTTTACAGCTCTTAACTGTCGTGAATGATTGCCGGTCTCGAATGACCTGTCAAGCTCCTCCAGACTGTGTTTTATTTGTGAGTCTCTGCCGGAAACCATCTTCACCAGCGCTGCCCCTTTGAGTCCGATGCTTTCTCTCGCCCGGGCACCGGTCATCTGAAATAAAGGTTCCGCAAGGGCGTAAACCGCTGAATCCTTGCTTATTCTGCTCAGGATATCTTTGCACCTGTCATCCTGACGGTCATAAAAAGCCGCGATCGCTCTTATAAGATGTTTCCAGTCGCAAAGCGGACTTCATGAGGAGGTGTCCGGTAGTTTAAGCATTTGCGAGGTTTATTATTGATCAACATTGTAACTTTGTCAATTCTTCTTTGCTGATTTCATTAAAATCTGTGCCTTTCGGCAAAAAAATCTCGCAGCAATCCGCTGGTGTTTTCGTTCGTGCCTCGTTGATACCAACTGTACGGCCCGGCAGTATCTTGCCTCGGGCCGGGAGGTAAAGAATTATTGGCCGCATCGCTGACATAGCCTTCGCAGCCGCCGCGGTGGTCACCATGCCGTTGCCATGACATTTGAAACAAGAACTTTTGTGTCTACATTTCTGTTCCTGAACAGTTTTGTGTATTCGTCCGTGATTTACTCGCGATAATACCACCTCACCCTCATTTATCACGTAAAAACGCGTTTTCAATGTTCCGTGAGGGATAAAATAGCAATCCTGCGCGTTACGGATAAAAACCGGCAGATAAAAACAAACTGTGTCTAATAGTGCGTTTGCAT
>CAZEPS010000248.1:0-6407 GCA_964514165.1 uncultured Leptospirales bacterium | reverse complement strand
GTTGCAATCAGTATATACCCGGTGAGGAGAGAGACACATGAAGTGATCAGGGCAATAGCTATCAGTTTCTTGGTAATGGATTTTGTTGACAGGAATTTCATTTTTTTTGCCGGTCTCGTTTTTTAATTCAAAAAATAAAATAGTCCTGATCAGATTTTCGCTTAGTTATAAAAGGGAGTCTTTGCGAAATTGTATATGTTTTAAAGTAAATCCATGATATTAAAATTATTGTTGCGCAGCATAATACTGTCATTAGCTAATGTATGCAATTGAACAAATTTGTCAAATTAATGATTACTGTATATGAGAATTTTATATGTACCCAAAAGGGAACCTCATATGTATTAAGAGAGGTTTCCGTAATGATATTTTGTGGAAGGAGGCTTATTATTTTTATGTGAGTGAGAACAATAGAACATTTATTATTATTGACGAAATGATTTTATTCTGAAATATAAAAATTGTAACATAAACAGTATTTAAGGGATTTCTAAAAACTCATTTTTAGAAGTCCCCCGGGGTGCACAAAGTCTTTAGATGTGCCCTTATATCATTTCTAAATTCGGGGGGAAAGACATGTCCACTGCAAAAAAGATTGCTATTGCGGGTTTTGGTGTACTGGTTGTTGTTTTGATTACCGTTCTTATTTTCATCACCTGTCTTTCTCGAAAGGGACTGCCGGACTATGAAAAAGATATCGTAATTAAGGGATTATACTCTGATGTTACCGTATACCGGGACAGGTACGCTGTTCCGCATATTTATGCTGAAAATGAACACGATCTCTATCTTGCAACCGGGTATGTTATGGCCCAGGACCGTTTGTGGCAGATGGACCTCCTTCGAAGGGTAACCGTTGGCAGATTGAGCGAAATTTTTGGTAAAAACCTGGTGGAAACGGATCTTCTTTTCCGCGCACTCAAGATTACCGAGAAATCAACCATGGTACTGGAAAAAACAGAACCTGAAATAAAAAAATCTCTTGAGGCCTTTACCGCCGGCGTTAATCAGTATATCTCTGACGCCGGAAGTAATCTGCCGGTAGAATTCAGTATTCTCGGCTATAGACCTGAAAAATGGGAGGTCATTCACAGTGTAAACCTGGTCGGTTACATGGCATGGGACCTCGCCGGGGGATGGGAAACAAAGATTGTCATGCACCTGCTGAAAAAGAAACTCGGTGATAAAATGGCAAGGGAAATCACCCCTGATATCAGTGAATATACCGAAGTGTATCCTGAATTCGCACAGAGTGACATACTTGAAGAAGTAATACGAAATGTTGTAACCGCCGGCCGCGTTATCGACAATCTCGGGCTTCAGGTTTTCAATGGGAGCAACAACTGGGCGGTCTCCGGTAAAAAGTCCGTCACTGGAAAACCTATTCTTGCCAATGACATGCACCTCGGACTTAATGTCCCGGGAATCTGGTACCAGGTTCACCAGAATATACCGGGAAAGCTGAATGTAACCGGGGTAGCTCTTCCCGGCGCGCCGCAGGTAGTGTGCGGCCACAATGATTCCATTGCATGGGGCATGACCAATGTGGGTGTTGACAACCTGGATTTCTTTGTAGAGAAAGTAAATCCCGACAGGTCTGACGAATACCTCTACCGTGGGAAATGGGAAAAGATGAAGGTCAGGAAAGAAATCATTTCAATCAAAAAGGGGGGACAGGTTGAGAAGGAGTTGCGCTTCACCGTTCACGGCCCTATCGTTTCCGAGATTAAGAAAATAGATGATATGATGATATCAATGAAATGGCAGGGGAACGAAGAGAGCAATGAATTGCGGGCAATACACCTGTTGAACAGGGCAAAAGACTGGAATGATTTTAAAAACGCGGTGAAATCATTTATATCAGTCAGCCAGAACATTAACTACGCCGACGTCAACGGCAATATCGGCCTTTACTGTTCTGCCGGGATCCCCATACGGAAAAAGGGTAACGGAATGGAACTCGTCCCCGGATGGAACGGCGAGTATGACTGGTCGGGAATTGTACCTTTCGAAAAGCTTCCCAGCAGCTATAATCCGGAAAAGGGATATGTTTCCTCTGCGAATAACAAGACGGTCAGCAGGAATTATCCGTATTTTATTTCAATCTGGGGGTTCGCGACTTCCTATAGAATTGACCGGATAAATGAGGCGCTGGAATCAAAAAAAACCTTTTCAGTTGATGACTTTAAGGTAATGCATTCTGACTTTAAATCGAAGCTCCCGGAAAAATTTACAAAGGACATCGTAAAAATCGTTAAAGAGGATCAGACTATTAATGAAACCGGGAAGAAAGCACTTGCTTTGCTTGACAGCTGGAACAGTGAAATGAAGCCGGACAGTCCGGCCGCTGCGGTTTTCGAGGTTTTTTATCTTAAATTCATGGACAATACTTTTCGTGATGATATGGGAGAAACTCTGTATGATGAATATCGGAAATCACGGTCATCGGTACAACACGCGATTGATAAACTATGGAACACGGAATCTGAATGGTTTGACCTGCGTACGACAGCTGATAGACGGGAATCCTTTTCCGACATTGTCAGGTTAAGTTTCAGACAGGCTGTAGACGAGCTGAAAAAAGAGTTCGGAAACAATCCGGATTCATGGGAATGGGGGGATATTCACACCCTCACATTGAAACATCCCCTCGGATCTGTTAAGATCCTTGACCTGGTATTCGGACTCAACAAGGGACCGTTTCCCATGGGGGGGAGTTTTCATACCGTACCGCAGTTGGCGTATAAATACACAAAGGCGTTTGGCATAGTACACGGCCCTTCGCAGCGCCATGTATATGACTTGTCGGACTGGGACAAATCGTTTACGGTGATTCCGACCGGTAATTCCGGGATTCCCGGGAGCAGCCATTACTGCGATCAGACTGAACTTTATGTTGAAGGAAAGTATCATCCTGATTACTTCTCCAGGGGAGCGGTTGAAAAGAACGCGAAGTATGTGATGAAATACAGGAGCCGGTAATTGCAGTCTCCCTATATCAAGCCGGGGAAAATCATATCGGAATTTACCCTTAAGGCTGTCGTTCTCGGGATTGTCATAGGGGCAGTAATGACAGCGTCAAATGTCTATCTCGGGCTGTATGCCGGCATGACCGTTTCCGCCTCCATACCTGCAGCTGTGATTTCCATGGGAATTCTCAGGGGATTGATGAGAAGGGGAACCATCCTCGAGAATAATATCGTTCAGACAATCGCGAGCGCCGGGGAATCCCTTGCGGCGGGTATCATATTTACGGTTCCGGCTCTGGTAATCATCGGGGTCTGGAGTACCTTTCATTTCTGGACCACCATGTTCATAGCCTTAACCGGGGGTGTTCTCGGAATAATATTCATGATCCCGATACGAAAAATCCTTATCGTTGACGATGAGGAATTGATCTATCCCGAAGGTGTGGCCTGCGCCGAGGTTTTGAAGGCCGGAGAATCGGGAACACAGAGCATTTTGATCATTCTCGGTTCAGTGATTATTGGCGGTGCGGTCAAGCTTGCGACGTCGGGGCTGAAATTCGTTATGGGTACGGTCGAAGGAGCGTTTCGGGTCGGGAACCGGGCGTTCTTCTTCGGCAGTGATATATCTCCCGCCCTTATCGGGGTTGGATATATTATCAAGCTGGAAATCGCTGCACTTGTTTTTCTCGGAGGAGCGGTTGCCTGGATGCTCGCTATACCCGTTCTCGGCATACCGTCCGAACTCTCGAATCTGGCTACAGTTGATGCGGTATGGGAGATGTGGAGATCGGAAATACGGTTCATGGGCGTTGGCGCCATGGTGGTGGGTGGTCTCTGGTCTATCGTTTCTGTTCGGCGGGGAATCACCGATGGATTGAAAAGTATCTTCAGGGGAACCCGAACCACTTTTTCAAAAGAAGAAATCGATACAGAGAGGACTAACAGGGATATTCATCCGGTCTATATGGGGATTTTGTTTGTTGTTACACTGACGGTTATAGTCATACTTTATTATGTGATCGTCGGAAATATTGGCATATCGGTGGTTTCTGCGCTACTCATGACGGTAACCGGGTTTTTCTTTGTCGCGGTATCGAGTTATATTGTCGGCCTGGTGGGGAGTTCAAATAACCCGGTATCCGGCATGACCATCAGCGCCCTGCTTCTTGTTTCTGCCGTATTCCTCCTGCTTGGATGGAAGGGTGATTCCGCGATTTTCGCGACCCTGGGTCTTGCCGGAGTTGTATGCTGCGCTGCGGTAACCGCCGGTGATGTTTCTCAAGACTTGAAGACCGGGTACATCCTGGGCGCAACTCCCCGTTACCAGCAGACAGGACAGATAATTGGCGTTATCCTTCCCGCAATAATCATAACCCCGGTGCTGACCCTCCTTCACAATGCCTATGGTATCGGTACGGGCCTTAAGGCGCCCCAGGCAACGCTTTTCGCCAGCATAGTCCAGGCCCTGTTCGGAAGCGGAAGCCTTCCAATGAAAATGGTACTGACAGGAGCCGGTTTTGCCTGTATTGTTATTGCCGCTGATCTGGTCCTGAAAAGGAGTAGTTTCCGGTTTCGGCTTCATGTCATGCCGATTGCCGTTGGCATATATCTCCCTTTGACCCTGACGGTCCCGATGATGCTGGGTGGATTTATCCGGTATTTTGCTGATAAAAGAAAAAAAGAGAATGAACAGGATACACAGGACAACGGTATTCTTGTTTCATCAGGCCTAATCGCCGGGGAAGCATTGATGGGTATTCTGCTTGCTGTAATTATCGTTTTAAACATGGACTTGACACTTACGGTTAATTCAATCGTTGTGTATGGCTTGACCCTGATGGTCATGATTTTTATTCTTGGCTACCTTTTTCTCAATGCTGCGAAAAAATGATTTCAAATTACAGGTGATTCAATAACGTGCCGTAGATATGAATTCGCTAAAATACCATAAAGAACCTTCTCCAGGAAAAATTGAAGTTGTTCCCAAGAAACGGTGCACAACCCAGGATGATCTCTCCCTCGCCTATTCCCCCGGGGTGGCGGAACCATGCAGAGAGATTTGCAGGGATCCGTTCCTGGTCCATCAATACACCAACAGGTCAAATCTTGTCGCCGTCATTTCAAACGGGACCGCTGTACTCGGTCTCGGAAAAATCGGGCCCATGGCGAGCAAGCCGGTTATGGAGGGTAAGGCGGTTCTGTTTAAACGCTTCGCCGATATAGACGTGTTCGATCTTGAAATTGACACGGAAGATCCTGACATCTTCATTCAGACAGTATCGGTGCTCGAACCGACTTTCGGCGGGATCAACCTCGAGGACATCAAGGCCCCGGAATGTTTCTATATTGAAAAGAAATTAAAAGAGAAGATGTCAATACCGGTGTTCCATGACGATCAGCACGGCACAGCCATAATAAGCGGGGCGGCCCTCATCAATGCCCTTGAAATAACCGGCAAGGACATTCATTCCGTCCGGATTGTGGTTAACGGGGCCGGAGCGGCCGGCATTGCCTGCTCTGATTTTTACACTGATTTGGGCGTAAACAAGGGAAATATAATTCTCTGTGATTCCCGGGGTATCGTTCACAAAAACAGGGACAACGGCATGAATCCATACAAGGAGAAATATGCTGTTGATACAGGAATGAGAACCCTTGAAGAAGCGATTAAAGGAGCTGATATCTTTCTCGGGTTATCCATCGGGGGCGTTCTTACGGAGAAAATGCTCTTAACCATGAACAATAATCCGATAATATTCGCCCTGGCGAATCCCGATCCGGAGATATCACCTGAAGTGGCTATGCGTGCCAGAAGGGATATCATAATAGCGACCGGAAGATCCGACTATCCTAACCAGGTTAACAATGTTCTCGGTTTTCCCTTTATTTTCCGCGGGGCGCTGGATGTGCAGGCATCTCACGTGACTGATGAAATGAAGATTGCTGCAGCAAACGCCCTTGCCGGGCTGGCGAAAATGGAGGTCCCCGGTTACATAAACAGGATATATAACACCACAAAACTGGAGTATGGCAAAGAATACCTCATTCCCAAGCCTTTTGACTCCAGGGTATTCTTCGAGGTTTCAACTGCCGTGGCTGAAGCTGCCGTGGCAAGCGGAGTGGCACGGGGTGAATACCCAGGAAGAGATGAATACCGGAAAATTCTCCAGAGAAGGTATGAAACAAGCATGTCCAGATTCTTAAAGGAGTAAATATCCAGGATAATGCCAGGCATTGTAACCCACAGCCGGGTTTTGAAGGAATCGGTAGATTTTCTCTCAAGGAAAAAAAAGAGGAACTATACCTTGCGTTCCATTGAAACCCTCCTCAGTTCAAGAGAATTTATACGATCTGCCCTGTTTGGTTCAATAGGACCGAACATTTTTGATTATCTTCCGGTTGGGAGAGGCAGCGCCCAATTCGGCAGCGGCATTTCGT
>CAZEPS010000247.1:0-6424 GCA_964514165.1 uncultured Leptospirales bacterium | reverse complement strand
GGTAATACTCCCTCAGGACCGGGTTCCGGAGCCGCTCCGACTCCACCCTTGCCCAGAGCTCCAGCTTTGACGACGGGAGCTCTATGTAGTAGCCGGTCTCGTCCCGGGAGGTGCCGGCGTTAAAGCCGACCCCCCCGTTCTCGGTGTAGATGCGGTCGTAGGGGGCGTTGATTACGTATTTGCCATGCTCCTCCTGGAGATCCTTAAGCCGCTTTTCCAGGGCCGGGATCCGGGCGTTGCCCGGGTTTTGGAGGCGTATCGTGTCAAGGGTTTCGCCAACAGCTTCGATTTCACGGAGGATCTTCTTCTCCTTCTCGTAGTTTCTGGTCCCGATGGTGTCGGTACCCTTGAAGAGCATGTGCTCCAGCATGTGGGCAGCGCCGATGTAGCGGTAGCTCTCCTCAACGGATCCGACCCGGAACGAGATCTCGAAGGCCAGGGTCGGGGCGAAGCCGCGGTCCAGCATAATGAGGGTTATCCCGTTCGGGAGGGTCCTCGTGACGACGTTTTCGTTCAGGTAGTCGTTAAAGTCGCCGCCGTTGCCCCGGGCGTTCACGGCCGGGAGCAGGGGGACGAGTATTGCCAGCAGTAAAATACACAGTTTGTTCATGGTTCAGTCCTGTTCATCGGGGGATATTCCCTGGTTCCGGAGAATTTCCTCCGCCAGGATCTTCAGCTTCGGCGAGACCTTCAGGGGCGGAAGCTCCACCTTCGGCGAGGTGTCCTTGCCCAGGAGTTTCCCCAGGGCGAAGACCATCCGCTCGAAGATCTCGTTCACCTTGTCGTGCCGGTTCACCGCCCGGTAGTACTTCAGGGCCACCAGGGGCAGGCGCTTCTCGTAGAAGAAGTAATCAGCCACCCTGGTGATGCCGTCCCGGTAGTTGGCCTTAACGAATAACTGGAGGGCCTTGTCGATATGGCCCTCGTTAAAGAGCCGGTTTCCCAGCCGTATCATTTCAATCCGCTGTTGTTTGTCCATTTTTCTGGATATACCCTCAATAACCACCGGTTATTCTTATTTCATTCGACATTGTACACTCTGTACTTCTGTCTGACAAACAAAAAACGGTACTATGATTTAGAGGGCCTCCAGGGCTGCGGGTTACACCTGATTTTACTGCAGAACCGGTGAAGAAATACCTTGACAAAGAGAGCCCGCTCCCCATTATTCACGGAAAACAGAGCCCCATTCTCAGGAGTCTAGGCATGTTTCCAATAATATTCAGCTACAAGTTTCTCACCATCGGGGGTTACGGCGTGGTCCTCGGGGCGGCCTTCTACCTCGGTTTTCTCCTCGCCGAGCGGGAATTCGAGCTCCACGGCAAGGACCCGGAACTGGCGTACAAGCTTCTCCTGGCGGTGATCCCGAGCGCCATAGTGGGAGCAAAGATTTTCCATATTCTCGAAAGCCTGAACGAGTTCTCCCGGGACCCCCTGGGGATGATTTTCTCCGGGGCCGGTCTCTCCGTGTACGGCGGGTTTATCATGGCCTTTATCGTCTGCTACTTTGTTATAAAGATGAACAACGAGAAGGTTCTCGAGGTTTTCGATATCGCCACCCCTACCATGGCCCTCGGCTACGCCATAGGAAGGATAGGGTGCCACGTGGCGGGGGACGGCTGCTACGGGATCGAGACCTCATCGTTCCTCGGGACCCCTTATCCGAACGGCATCGTGCCCACGTCGGCGACCGTGCTCCCCACGCCCCTGTTCGAGTCGCTTTTTTCGTTTTTCGTTTTCCTGTTCCTCATGCAGTTGCGCAGGCGGGAGCTCCCGTCCGGGACCATGTTCTTCACCTACCTGATACTCTACGCGGTGCCGCGGTTCCTGGTTGAGTTCGTCAGGCTCAACCCGAAGATCGTTTTCAGCCTGACCCAGGCCCAGATAGTCTCGATTTTCTACATCCTGGCCGCGGTGATCGGACTGGCGTACGTTAACAAACTGTCGAAACAGAGGCTCGCGTAACGGAGTGACCTCTAACGAAATATCAAGCCAGACAGCCGGGGCCGCGAGGCCCCGCTTTTATTTCCGCGCCGTTCCGGACACTGCCCCCGGAAGGCCGGCCTGACCGGTAGCATCATGTACAAGGGATTTTTGCTTCTCGCGGTATCCGCCCTCTCTTTCGCCCTGGCCACGGTATTCGCCAAGCTGGTGACCGTTGGTTCGGACATAACCGCCATGGAACTGGTCTTCTTCCGGTTTGTCTTCGGGTTTATCGTCATGTCATCTTACGTGGTTCTGGCGAAAAAGCCGATTGTCCCGAACAATAAAAAACTCGTCATCTGGCGGGGTATTTTCAACACCGCGGCGGTGGTCTGTTTTTTCATCGGCATCGAGTATTCGACGGTCACCAAGGCGAACCTTCTGAACATGACCTATCCGATATTCGTGTTCCTCCTGACCCCCTTTATCAACCGGGAGCGGACCTCCCCGGAGTTTTTTCTCTATCTCGTCGTAACTGCAGTCGGGAGCTACCTCGTGGTGGTGCCCGGGGCCGGCGTGCTCTCCGCTGCGTCGGTCAATATCGGGGACCTCTTCGCCCTCCTGTCCGGGATAATCGCCGGTTTCGCCATAACGGTACTCCGGCAGGCGAGGAAGTACGATTCAAGCTACCTGATTCTCTTTTATCTCATGGGAACAGGGACCGCCATTACCGGGGTTCTGGCTGTTCCCGGTTTCATCGTTCCCCGGGGGATGATGCTGGTGTACATTCTCTGCTACGTGGTGGTGTCCCTCGCCGGCCAGGCCGCCCTCACCATCGGGTACCGCTACATAAACGCGGCAGCCGGCGCCCTGGTCTCGTCGAGCCGTATCCTCTTCGCCCTGGTCCTGGGCGTCGCCATCTTCTCAGACCCGGTGACCGGAAGAATAGCGGTCGGCGGCATACTGATAATCCTCTCCCTCTTCGGTGTCAGCGGTCTCTGGAAGCGGTATATTCGGCGGTGAGGGGCGAAACTATTCTGCATTTATTTCATGCGGATATAATCCACACAGCCTGTTACGGAATTACCCGCAGGCAGCGGTAATCCCTGCCGTGATTACAGATGACCGATTGAAGGCCCTGAGTTGCCGGATCTGACTCCATTAATCCCTGAGTTTCGTGTGCACCGTCACGGATGATTCCAGTGTTTTATGGACCGGGCACTTGTTCGCGATTTGAACCAGCCGATCCCTCTGCTCCTCGTCCAGGCCTCCTTCAATTTCGATAATGCGTTCGATGCGGTCGAGCCGGGCGGATCCCCTGTCCTCGCAGTCGTCGCAGTCCTGGCGGTGGGTCTTCTCGTGGGAGAGGTGCACCCGCACCTCCTTCAGGTCCCAGTTCTTCCTGTCCGCGTACATGCGGAGGGTCATGCCGGTGCATGAGCCGAGGGCGGCCAGGAGGTAGCCGTAGGGGGAGGGGCCCATTTCGTTCCCTCCCACTGACTCGGGCTCGTCCCCGGTGAGGCTGTGGGGGCCGACGCGGATGTCCGTGGTATAGCCGCTCTCGCCGGTCCGGGCGACAGCCTGCTTTTCAGTGGTGAGTTCCTCGGCCCTCTGTTCGGCCGTGACGTACCGGGAGGCCCACCGGGCGATGAGGTCCCCGGCGTACCGGGAGTCCTCCCTGTTCGAGATGAGGTGGTCCGCTCCGTCCAGGCTCAGGAAGCTCTTCGGATGTAGGGCCGCACGGTATATTTCGGCCGCGTTTTCGATTCCCACGATACTGTCGACGGGTGAATGGAGTATGAGGAGCGCCCTTTTCAGGCTGCGGATTACCTCGGCGCTGTCCCGCTTTTCCAGGTCGTCGATGAATTCCTTCGTTATCGTAAAGGGCCTCCCCCCTATGTCTACCGTGGCCTTTCCCTTTTCCCGTATCTCATCGATTCCCTCTTTCAGGAGTTCTCTCACGTGTGCCGGGTCATAGGGTGAGGCGATCACCGCCACCGCCTTCACGTTTTCGAGGGAACCGGCGGCGTGAAGAACCGCTGTTCCCCCCAGGGAGTGGCCGATCATCAGCTGGGGGGCCTTGTGGTTTTTCTCGAGAAATTCGTACGCCGACCGGAGGTCGTCGATGTTTGAAGAAAAGGTCGATTCGGAGAAATCCCCCCCGCTCATGCCGATACCGGTAAAGTCGAACCGGAGCACGGCGATACGGTTCTGGGTAAGGGCCCGGGTGATATAGGCCGCCGCCTTTACGTCCTTGCTGCAGGTAAAGCAGTGGGCGAAAACCGCGAAAACCTCAGGTTTGCTCCCTACCGGAAATTCAAGGCGCCCCGATAGCTCGACGCCGTTACTGTTTGTGAACGTCACTTTTTCTGATTTCATCTGGCTGGTTCCTTTGCGTTTTGTAACCGGTACGGTAATGCCCGTGTTCTCTCTCTGAACTATTAATTATGGCAGGTATTCTAAAATCGTCAAGTTCAATTGCGGTTGACCGTCATAAAGTGGCTGTCATCCCGGTTACGGTGCGATCTATATGGTATATATTTTCTCCCGGTGAGGATTTTTATTGATAAAATAGAAAAAATATCCTTTAAATTGTACGATTATTATAAAGAAAGGGACACGTGTGAAAGGAACAGACTAATCCAATGCTTCTTCCAGTACTCATATCCGTGCTTATCATCTCGGGGATGGCCTTCCTCTACGTCTATTACATAGGCCCGAAGCTGAACCCGGTCCACCGGGCCGAAACCTTCATGGAGCAGAACATGGTGAAGGAGGCAATCGTTGAATTCAAGAAGATCCTTGATCGCGATCCGGACAATTTCGTGGTCCACTACAAGCTGGCTGAGATCTACTTCAAGCGGGACGAGATAGACAAGGGGGTCATTCATCTCGAGCACGTCATGCGCATCAACAAGTACAATTACGAGGTGGAGAAGGGGAACGTGCTGCGCATGCTGGCCCGGGCCTACATGTACCGAAACGAGATCGACAAGGCGTTCAGTATTTACGTTGAGATTGTCCGCACCTATCCCGGCGACCAGGACGCCCTGTTTAACGTTGCCTTTATTTCCCTTGGCCAGGAATACTTTGACGTTGCCGAAAAGCATTTCAAGAAACTCGCCTACCAGCAGAAGAAATCCTTCGAGGTTCTCTTCGGGGCCGGCATAGCCTGCTACCAGAACCAGAGCACCTCGGACGCGATCAACTTCTTCAAGGAGGCCCTGGCCGTCGAGCCCCATTCAGACGTCGCGAACCTGTCCATGGCCTTCGCCCTGCAGCGGAAAAGCGATTTTAAGACCGCCGTAAACTACGTGAAGATGATCATTGACAACAGCGATGACCAGAACGCGGTTTTTATCGCCAGGCGGCTCCTGGCCGTGCTCTACCTCCAGTCCCATAAGAACAGGGAGGCGGTCAAGGTTTTCCAGGACCTCCTGGAATACGCCAGGAAGAACGACATGGTTGACGAGGTCAACATCCTCCTGTACGACCTCGGTTTCGCCTCGGTCAGGGCGGACCAGACCGACCAGGCCTACCGCTACTGGAACGAACTCTACCAGAACGATCGGGGATTCCCGGACGTTCAGAAACTCACCATGACTCTCAGGAAAGAGATGGACGTGGACCTGCGACAGGAGGCGGTCCCCGTGACCCAGACCGTCATGGACCGGTACCAGGAGTGGCTTAAGAGCACCTTCCCCCCCAACTACATGTGGAACATCTGCGGCCTGAAGAGCGACGAGATTTTTGATCTGAGCCACGCAGTCGCTAAACTGAAAGCCCCCGCGGTCAGGGGTGAAAGAAGGAGCGACGGGGCGTATGAAGATGACGAGGTTTACCTGGACAATCTGGAGCGCTACATAAACCTGGACGTGGAGCAGTTCAGGATTATATCGAACCGCCTCATGGGGAAACTCGGGTACAAGGTTGACGAAATACTCCAGACCTACCGTGAGGCGGACGGGGTCGATTTCATGGCACACTCCCTGAAGGGAAAGGACAAGACCCTGATATGGGTCCGCCGGTGGAAAGAGGTACTGGTGGGTGAGATCCCCCTCCGGAACTTCGCCCAGGCGATTAATGACGCCAAGGCGAAAAAGGGGCTCTTCGTTACCACCAGCGATCTCTCCGAGGCGGGCGAGACGGCGGTGAAACACCTCTCCAAGGTGGAGGTGATCTACCCTGAAATCATAGCCGCCGCCCTCACGGACCTGGCGTAAGATGACCCGCCGGTTTGCATCCCCCCCGGAAATGGTCCCTGTTGACGAGATTGATCTCTCCGATGAATACCGGATAAGCAGGACGAGACGCAAACCGGAGCTCGTGCGGTCCGTCAGGGACTTCGGCATCCTTGAACCCCCGGTGATTCTGCGTGAAAAGGGGAAAACACCGATTGTTATCGGTCACAACCGGGTTTCCGCGGCCCGGGAGGCAGGAATAAGCTCTATTAAAGCGCATATTGTGGACGAAATCGACCCCGGCTGGTACAAACCCCTGG
>CAZEPS010000246.1:3663-6465 GCA_964514165.1 uncultured Leptospirales bacterium | reverse complement strand
ATTTTTATCTGAGGGTATGCCACTTTTCAATCCACAAAATTATAATATAACTCTACTGAAGCGAGAGAATATGCCCAAAAAAACAAGCATCACCGGCAGCGAACTTTTTATTGTTGAAAACAGTGAACAGGATTGGAAAGTCCTGCGGTACCTGATTGACTGGTGTCAGATTGCCGAACAGATGGATATCGCAACCGCTTTTTTTATCTATATGAGATTCGTGACTATAAATATACAGGTAATATAATTTAAATACATTGGAATCTAATAAAACATTCATCAGTTTTCTCGGTGTGACACACTATATCCCATGTCACTATAGTTCTCCATTTGACAGAAAAATAACTTATCTGTCTTCCTTTGTAAAGGAGGCAATAATCCGATTTATATTGAATTCTTCGGTGAAAAATTTCAGGGTTGTTATTTTTCTCACAAAAGATGCACGGAATAGTAACTGGTCACTAAAGGATAATAGAGAAGGACTTTACGAGGTTCTTGAAAGGTTAAAATCAGAGGTCGATTTTGAATATAATGTCTTTGGTATTGATATACCGGATGTAAGAAATGAAGAAGATATCTGGAAAATATTCAAAATAGTTGGAGAAAATATACCTGATAATACAGAAGTCATCTTTGACATTACACATGCATTTCGGTTTCTTCCCATGCTTGGTATTACCCTGGTTAACTATTTGCGTTTCGTAAAGAATATTACATTGAGTGGTATTTATTACGGAGCGGTTGAAATGATCGGCTCTATGGGGGATATTCAGGAGATGACTCCAGAATCCCGAAAGGTTCCGATTCTTGATCTTACTCCATTTGAATATATTATGCGTTTTACTAACGCAACTTCTGATTTTGTAAATTACGGTTCCAGCAGTTCACTTAAGGATGTTATTATTGAATCTGAAGGCAGATACCCTTATGTAAATGGGAGTAATAAAGCGGCCTTCGATATGTTTCGAAATTTTGCAGATAAGCTTGATACAGTTGCGATGTCGCTGAAAACGAATAGAGGGCTTTCAATCTACGAAGGCACAATTTTTAATGAGCTTCGGGATTCTATACAAAAAATGGAAAGTATTGACAATAATGATATGGTACATTTCCTGTTGCCGGTTCTTGAAAGGGTGGAAGAGAAGGTTTCTGGTTTTAGAAATAATAACATATACAATGGTATTGAGGCAGCACGATGGTGCATAGAACACAATCTGATTCAGCAGGGTATTACAATATTACATGAAACAATGATTACAATTGCCTGTGCGCATATAGGAATAGATTATACTCTTCGTGAGTGGCGTGAATTTGCAGGCAAAGCTCTTAATCTGGTGGGCAGGTTCGGGAGAAATGCACAACTTGAATATCTCGGAGTTAGAATACTGGAACTTGATAGTAATAAAACCCATGCTTTCTGGAAATTTCTTGGTAAAGATGATCTTAGTGAGTTTGTTGCCATATACATGATGATCATGGAATATCGAAATTTTATAAACCATGCAGGAACGCTTGCTATTGATAAAAAGCAGCCAGAAGATTTTGTTAAATTACTACATGAAGCATATAAAAAGATAATAAAAATACATGTAAATAAGACCATTTGATTGCTTGGAGGGAAAATGGAGAATAGCGGCAAAATAAATGAGAAATATAAAATTATTACCCTGGCTTCCTTACTGCATGATATTGGCAAGTTTGTAGAGAGGGCAGGTGATTATCAGGAAGGATCTAAAAGCAGTGTAGATAAATATAGTCATACATATTTTACCGAACAGTTTATAAAAGAAATTTTTGGTGATAAGTTTGATATCCATGTTCCAGATACAGGATATACATTATCAAGCCTTGCTGCAGCTCATCATGATCCGGGCAGTGATCCTTATGTTGCAATTATCAGTGAAGCTGACCGGCAGGCTGCCGGACATGAGAGAAAGATTGACTCTTCTCATGACAAGTCTGGCCTGAATAAATACACATTGCCACTGAATTCAATATTTGAACAGGTTACTCTCCCTGGGAAGAAAAATGGTAAAGAAACATTGATCAAAAAAAACCAGCCTCATGATAATTATTACAACATTCGGCAGCTTAATCAGGAGGAAGCACTTTTTCCGTATACTGGTGCAATAGACACAGAAGCAATAAAGAAAGGTTATATCGAAACCTATAAAAACTTTAAGAATGAATTCAAAGACTACATTAACGCGATAAACAAACTACCGGGTGAGCAAATATCCAGTAAGAATATTACCGTACAGAACCTGATCCAAAAATACACATGGTCTATACCTGAAACAGCTGAAAAAGCCAAGACCCAGGATGTTTCGTTATATGATCATTGTCGTTTGACAGCAATGTTAGCTGGTGCCCTTTACATGTACCATGAAAAAAATGGTAATCTTAATGCTGATGATATACAAGACAGAAATGATGAAAAATACATACTACTTGGCTGTGATCTGTCAGGAATACAGAAGTTTATATATAATATTTCTTCCAAGGGTGCGTATAAGTCACTTAAAGGGCGTTCATTCTTTGTACAACTGTTGCCGGTAATAATTGCCAAAAGGGTACTTTCAAGTCTTGGCATGGACGAAACCCAGATAATATACTCAACCGGAGGGCAGTTTTATGCTCTTTTACCTAACTTGGAAGATTTCAAAAAAACCATTCAGGAAGAATTTGACTCAATAAATCTTGAATTATTAGAAGAATTCCATGGAACAATATATGTTCGTAACGCCCATGTTGCAATATCACCGGTGATGCTTATGAATACCAAAGATGAAAGTGAAACAA
>CAZEPS010000246.1:0-3653 GCA_964514165.1 uncultured Leptospirales bacterium | reverse complement strand
CTGCATCGATGGAATGATTTACAGGAGGAACTCGCCAGTTCTGACAGGCAAAAGTACTCCACTGCTGCCCGGGATAATTATAATAATATATTCTATCCGGCTGATATTCATTCTGAAGAAATGAAAAAGAAAAAAGAAAAAAGTAATTTTATATTCACAAAGATCGGTGAGAAACTCAGGGGAGATAATATAATAAGTGAAGCTGATGTAGAGCCGTCAGAGGATCGTGTACTTATTCTTTCTGAGAAATCTTTGAAAGAAACCATTCAGACAGTACTTGGTTATTCATTTACGATCACCAATAGTAAAAATTTGTCAGGTATTTATGACAGTGCGTATATATATTTTCTGAGCAACAATTTTCAATTGAAGAAAGATACTGTTTCTGAGATGAACAACTATATAAATTTTCCTGTTGGGGGCATGAAAGGTTTCAGCAGAGAGTTCGATAAGGTAGCAGAGGATTCTAGAGGAAGCAATTTGCTTGGTGTTCTCCGCATGGATATAGACAACCTTGGTAATATTTTTCAGTTTGGGCTTAAGGAAAAATATTCAGTAGGCCGTATTACAACCTTAAGCTCTATGCTTATTTATTTTTTCAGTTTCGGCCTGTCACGAATCATCGACGAGAACTGGTATGACAGGGCGATTATTGTGTATTCTGGGGGTGATGATCTTTTTATCATCGGCCAGTGGGATGTCATACCTGATATTGCCTTGGAAATAAGAAACAGGTTCCAACAATTCACATCGGACAATCCGGTATTTTCATTATCTGCCGGTATTGCCCTGGTGCGGGGAAAGTACCCGGTTTACAAAGCAGCTGATCACGCTGGTGCAGCTGAAGAAAGTGCAAAGTCATACAAACGAAAGAAAAAAACCGGTGAAGAGATTACCAAGAACAGCATTTCCTTTATGGGTTCGGTCTTTGACTGGGACGAGTTTAAGGAACTGTATGATATAGTTAAATCGATAAATGAAATAAAAGAAAGTGGCTATAACATAAAACCCCTGATAAGCCGAATCAAACTTATTGCAGGTCGTTATGAACAGGATCTTAATGAGAAAAGAAAAAGTGATAAGACCCTGTCTTTGGAACAGATAAAAAGAATTATAGAATCTGAAAAGTGGCGATGGAGGATGGTGTACAGCCTGAGCCGGTTCGCTGAAGGGGCACGTGCTATGAAAGAGAATATCGAGGAGGTAATGCAGTATTATGTAAGCGAAGTTTGTGACAAGAACAAAATCGGCATTGAAAATGGGGCTGTTTTGGGAAACTGGCTTCATAATCTCAACCGTGAAATAAGTCCAAAAGGAGGGAAAGATGAGTAATATTAGCAGTGAGCAGACACGTCAATGGGTGTTAAATGGGCCAGATAATTCATTGATTGATATAATTAACAATACTGGCAAATTCATTAAAGAAAAAAGATTAACTACAAGCCAGATTCGAAATATTTTTGGGACTATAAAACAGATAGAGTCTATAGGTTTTAAGAATAAACAGGCTGATTTTATTATGTTAAAACCACTTACAGCATATGCTTTTTCAAGAAATAAGAATGATGGCTTTAAGGTCTTAAAAGAATCAATAATCGATCCTGGTATTGATGAAGTTTTAAAAGAAAATGATGAAAAAGAAAAAGAGATAAAATTCAAGAATTTTGTAAAGCTATTTGAAGCAGTTCTTTCTTATCACAAATTCTATGGAGGGAAATAATGGCTACAGAAACGCTTAAACTTGAAAAGAAAATTGTATTCAAAGGAAAGATAAAGGCACTAACCGGCCTTCATATCGGTGGTTCATCGGTAGGTCTTGCCATAGGTGGTGCTGACAGTGTAGTCGTACGTAACTCACTGGATAATATTCCGTATATTCCCGGTTCTTCTTTAAAAGGAAAAATGCGTTCGTTACTGGAGAAGATATATGGTCTTGTCGAGATAGATACAAGAAATAACGAATTTTCAGGTAAAATTTGTTCCGATTTGAAAGAAGATGTTGTACAGATGTTTGGATTTGCTGCAAATGACCTGTCTCAACTTGATGAAGATTCAGCTCCAACAAGATTTATAGTAAGGGATGCATGTCTTGATATCGAGAGCGTTGAAAAGCTCGAAAATGCTGAAAATACAGATATGTACCTTACTGAAGTAAAAACAGAAACCAATATTGACAGGCTCACATCAAAAGCGAATCCCAGGAACTTTGAAAGGGTACCGGCAGGGAGCAGTTTCAATTTTGAGTTCGTACTCGATATATATGACAGAGATGCCAGGTACAAGAAGGATGGCAAAGACAGGGAAACACGTTTTCTCGAACTGCTGAAACAGGGAATGGAAATCATTGAAAATGATTATCTCGGCGGCCAGGGATCAAGAGGATATGGCCGAATACAGTTTGAAATTGAAGATATTAAAATTAAAACAGCTGAAGATTATTTAAATGGTACTGAATCAGCAGCGAAAGGATTGCCGGTTATAGAAGACATTAAGAAAAGATTTTCAACTATAGAATAACAGGTTATTTCCATGAATGTATACAAAATGCATTTTACATCACCGTTACATCTTGGTGTTGATGGCATTGACGGGCAGGAGAAGGTCGAAGATATGCTGAGATCTGATACTATCTTTAGTGCTGTCATGGCAAACTGGGGTTTGTTATTTGATGATGATGTTGAAGAACTTTGTGAGAAGCCGCCCTTTTTGCTTTCATCAGCTTTCCCCTATGTTGGTACTGGACGCTATTACCCTGTACCGGTCGGTATGTTTGATGACATAATTAAAAAAGATAGTGGAAACAGGAAATTCTGGAAAAAGGTAGATTTTATACCGGAAAAGTATATTCTGAAGTTTTGTAAAAAAGGCGAATTGCCGTTAGAAGAACTGGACGAATTAAAAGCTTTTATCAGCGAGGAAGAAGAAAAGAACGAAACGGGGGCCGGGGGGATATACAGTAATTCAAAACTGGTATATCGAACCGGGAGTGAACGGCCGCGTATTGGTATAGACAGGTTGATTTCCAGTGTCATGGATGAGGCTTTTTTTTACAGCAGGGACGTTGTGTTTAACGATAACTGTGGCCTTTTCTTTCTGGTTGAATATTCGGATAACTCTGTGATGAAAAAGTTTGACGCGGTCTTGAGGCTTCTCGGTGATAACGGTATCGGCGCAGATCGATCAATTGGCAGGGGGCAATTTGTTTTCAGCAAGGAAGAAACAACATTAAAATCGGCAGCCCCTGAAAAGAAAGGCCTGTTGCTCTCATGCTATCTCCCGGCAGAGGACGAGGTCAAGGGCGGTGTGCTTAGTGATTCCATGTATAACATGGTATTCAGATCAGGGTATGTGCATGATTTCCGGATGAGAAATTTAAGGAAAAAAAGGGTAACCATGCTTGGTGAAGGATCGATTATTTCACACAGAGGCAGAAAAGGCGGGATTGTCGCCAGGGTCTGTGATAAGGATGAAATGGACATCCCTCACAACGTGTACCGGGACGGCAGGGCATTTCTACTGGAATTTGAGGGGGGCGCGTAATGAACAATGATACAATAGCCACCATACCGGCAACTCTCGAAACATTGACACCTCTCCACATAGGTGACGGGGAGGAGTATATCCAGGGTCTTGATATAATTGAATATAACAAT
>CAZEPS010000245.1:0-6474 GCA_964514165.1 uncultured Leptospirales bacterium | reverse complement strand
ACGAAATAGCCTTCCAGACCAACCTCCTGGCCCTGAACGCCGCGGTCGAGGCCGCCCGGGCAGGGGAGCAGGGGCGCGGCTTCGCGGTGGTCGCGGGCGAGGTGCGAAACCTGGCCCAGCGCGCCAGCAGCGCGGCCAAGGAGATCGAGGACCTCATCAAGGATTCACTCGACAAGGTCGACAAGGGTACCGGCCTCGTGAACCAGAGCGGGGAGTCTTTAAACATCATTATCGACTCTATCAGGAAGGTTAACCAGCTTGTATCAGAGATCGCGGCGGCCAGCGATGAGCAGAAGCAGGGCATCGACCAGATCAACACCGCTGTCACCGAGATGGACACCATGACCCAGCAGAACGCCTCTCTCGTGGAAGAGACCGCGTCCGCCAGCGAGGAGATGGCTAACCAGGCCCAGGAACTCCTCGGCATGATGGAACGCTTTAAGATACGCGACGAGGTGAAGTCCGAAAAATTCGAACAGAAGCACAAGGAACTGAAGCTCAAGGCCGCCCAGGCTGAAGCGGAACAGAAGGCCTTTGACCAGAGGGGCGGCAACGGCAACGGCAGGGACGGCGCGAAAGAACCGAAGATCGCCGCGGCCCAGGCCGCTGTGAAGGGCGCCGGCGGTGACATGAAGAGGATCATGACCGAAGAGGGCTTCGAAGAGTTCTAGGAAAGGATGAACCTATGAGCGCTGAAATAAAAGAAATATTTCTCCAGGAAGCGAAAGACCTCCTGAACAGCCTCGAGTCTGATATCATCAGGCTCGAGGGGGAGTTCGACAGGGATCTCTTCAACAATGTCTTCCGCTGTGTCCACACCCTCAAGGGGAGTTCCGGGGTGGCCGGGTACACGAGCGTGTACGAGTACGCCCACCAGCTGGAAAACCTCATGGACCTGGTCAGGTCAGACCAGCTGGATATCGGCGAGAACGTCTTCGACGTTCTTTTGGACAGCCTGGACTGGTTCAAGCTCGCCATCTACGGCGACGAGGACGAGGTGCGGGAGGCGGATGGACTGAAGGAGACCCTCCTCGACAAGATCTACGCCTGCATCAACACTGGCGTGAAGACAGCCGGCTCCGGGGATGTGGCCGCTGATGACGTGAAGCCCGATAAGGCAAGCGAATACAACTACTACAAGGTCATCGCCCGGTTCAGGGAGAACATCTGCGAGTCGGGCATCGACCCGATGATGATCATCGAGGACCTGGTTTCCCAGGGGACGGTCATCTACCGGAAGGTGGACAAGAGCAAGCTCCCGCCCTTCCGGGAGATTGATCCCACGATGTGTTACTTTTCGTGGGAGATCGTCATCAAGTCGACGAAGAACTACGACGAGATCATGGACATCTTCATGTTCGTGAAAGACGACAATGAAATCGAGGTCCATGACGTTACCGGCTACTTCAACGAGGGGGACATCAACACCTATTCACAGGAGGTGAAGGTAGGGGAGATCCTGGTAAACAGGGGCATCATCACCGAGGACGAGCTCGAAGACGTCATCCAGAGCCAGGAAAAGGAAAACCGGAAGCTCGGGGACCTCATCGTCGAAAAGGGCTACGCCACAGAGAGCGACATGAAGATCGCCCTGAACGAGCAGGACAAGATCAGGAAGAAGATGGACACCGGGACCCTGAGGGTCGACACGGTGAAGCTCGACAGCATCATGAACCTTCTCGGCGAGATTGTCATCGGCCAGTCGACTTTAAAGAAGATGGCGGAGGAGCTCCACGAGGAGTCGGCCTACCGGCTGAAGAACGCGCTGTACGGCCTTGACCGTATCACCCGGGAGTTTCAGGAACAGCTCATGTCGATACGGATGATCCAGGTGGGCCCGACCTTTGAACAGTTTCGCCGTTTCGTGCGGGACCAGGCAAAGGCTGCCGGGAAAGAGATCAATTTTGAGATTGAAGGGAAAGAGACTGAACTCGACAAGACGGTCATCGAAAAGATCGGCGACCCGTTGAAGCACATGATACGGAACTCCATTGATCACGGCCTCGAGACCGCGGACGAGCGTGAAAAGGCGGGGAAGCCCCGCGCCGGTACCCTCAGTCTCAGGGCCTTTCACCAGGAGGGGAGCGTCATCATCGAGGTGTCCGATGACGGCCGGGGGATCAATCCCGGAAAAATACGTAAGAAGGCGATAGAAAAGGGCTTCCTCGACGAAAAAGAGGAGGCGTCTGAAAGCCGGCTCTATTCGTTTCTCTTCAGGCCCGGGTTCTCAACGGCCGAGAAGGTCGGCGAGCTCTCGGGGCGCGGCGTCGGCATGGACGTGGTGAAGACCAACATCGAGTCACTCCGGGGGACCATTGACATCATCAGCCAAATGGGCGGAGGCACCATGGTGCGGATAAAACTCCCCCTCACCCTGGCGATTATCGAGGGTATGCTGGTGCGGGTCGGGTCCTACACCTACATCATACCCCTTTTGTCGATCCTGGAGTCGATACAGCCTGATAAGAATTCCCTGAAAACAGTGGAAGGCAAAGGTGAGGTCATACTCCACCGGGGCGAATACGTCACCCTGGTAAGGCTCTACGATTTCTTCAAGATACAGCCGGACTTTGAGGAGCCTTGGGACTGTCTGGTGGTGATCAGCGAATCGGCCGGGGAGAAGGTCGGCATCATGGTGGACGAGCTCCTGGGCCAGCAGCAGATCGTGATCAAGAGCTTTGATAATGACATCACCGTCAGCCGGGCCATATCCGGGGCGTCGGTCCTCGGTGACGGGAACGTGGCCCTGATACTTGATATCCACGGCTTTATCAGCGAGCTCGCGAAATGAAGCCGGCGGTCGCGAAAAAGGAGGCAGTCTGTGGAACTGATGGTTAATAAAAACGTCGGGGTCAAGAACATCAGGGGCTTTTACGATTCTCTCGGAGAGGCCCTGAAGAATTCCGACTCGATTGTGATAAATTTTTCCCGGGTAGACCGGATTGACCTCTCGGTGCTGACGGTGCTCAGCGCCGCGTACCGGGAGATAAAGGGAAACGGAAAGATGATCAAGCTGAAAAACGTTTCACCCAGGCTGAAAGAACAGCTCTACATATCCGGTTTCATGACCTGATACCGCGGGAAACGCCGGAAGAGAATAATCGTAACCAGGAGGAGAAAATGGAAAACACGGCAGCCAGCACTGAAATACGGGGAAACGGCAAGTCGGCTGAAACGATAGACATTGAGCAGTTCGTAACCTTCATAATCGGGAGCGAAATCTACGCGGTGGACGTCCTGCGGGTCCACGAGATAATCGGCATGACCGACATTACCCACGTGCCGAACAGCCTCCCCTTCATGAAGGGGGTCATCAACCTCAGGGGGAGCGTCGTCCCGGTCGTTGACATGCGTATCAAGATGGACATGGATGTCCGCGGTTATGATCAGTACACGGTCATCATCATCATAGAGGTGAAGGGGAGGCTCATCGGCATGATTGTCGACACGGTCGCCGACGTGGCGGAAATAGCCACCGAGAGCCTGCAGGAGACCCCGCACTTCAGCGCGAACATCGAGCGGGACTATATCAAGTGCATCGGCAAGACCGGCGACAACCTGGTCATCATCCTCGACGTGGACAATATCCTCACCACCGATGAGCTCAAGCAGATGGCGGCTCAGTAGTATACCGGTGCCGGTCATGAGAAAAAAGCATGTTCTCATAGTCGAGGATTCGGCCATTGTCCAGATGGATGTTCAGCACAAGCTGAAAAAGCTTGGTTATAACGAAATATCAACCGTCCCCTCGGGGGAGAAGGCCATCGCCCTGTGCGCCGAAAAACCTCCGGACCTCGTCCTCATGGACATCAACCTCTCCGGGGAGATTGACGGCATTCAAACTGCGGAAGAACTGGTCCAGGCCCATGACGTCCCCATACTCTACATGTCCGCCTATTCTGACGACGAGACCGTGGGGAGGGCCAAGCTCACCAAGAACTACGGGTTTCTGGTCAAGCCCTTTGACGAGAAGGACATGCTCACCACCATCGAGATAGCCTTCGAGCGGTTCAAGTACGACAAGAAGCTCCAGGAGAGCGAACGGAAGTTCCGGGAGCTCTTCGAGGAGACCCGGGACCCGATCTTCATCGCCGATATGACCGGAAAGTTTCTCGACTGCAATTACGCGATGCTGTCCCTTTTCGGGTTTTCGAAGAACGAGATGCTCTCGATGAGCGTTAAAGATATCTTTTTTGATACTGACGATCTGCGCCACATAACAAAGGCCATTAACGAGGAGAATTTCGTAAAGGACTACGACTGCCGCCTCAAGATGAAGGACGGCTCCCCTGTCTACTGCCTCGTCACTTCGAACATTCAGCGCCACGGGTGTTCCGAGGCTGACCGGTACCAGGGGATAATCCGCGACATAACCGAGAAGAAGAAGGCGGAGGAAGACCTCCACCAGAGCTACCAGATGATTCGGAAGACCATGCTCGGCATCGTCCAGGCCATGGCCATGGCCCTGGAGTCGCGGGACCCCTACACGGCCGGCCACCAGAAGCGGGTCTCTGACCTGGCATGGGCCATCGCGACCGAGATGGGAATTGACGAGCACCTCATGAACGGTATCAAGATGGCCGCCAGTATCCACGACCTGGGAAAGATATCGATTCCGGCCGAGATTCTGAGCAAACCGGGAAGGCTCGCCCAGACAGAGTTCGAGCTCATAAAGTCGCACCCGGAGATCGGGTCTACCATCCTCAAGGACATCGAATTTCCCTGGCCGATACAGCGGATTGTTTTGCAGCACCACGAGAAGATTAACGGCTCCGGGTATCCGAACGGCCTTACCGGGGACGAGATGCTCCTGGAGTCGAAGATCCTCTGCGTGGCCGACGTGGTCGAGGCCATGGCGTCCCACCGGCCATACCGCGCCGCCCTGGGCCTGGATTCGGCGATTAATGAAATTACCGAATTCTCCGGCACCCTCTACGAACCGGATGTTGTCCAGGCGTGCGGGTCGGTTTTCGAGAAGGAAAAGTTCCGGCTCCCCGTGGCGATATGAAACTTGCGGCCTCCTGCCTCTTTTTTTGCTTGAATTATCGTAACTATTCAGCTATATGTAATTATATGCACATTAAAAGAAAATTTGTTAATATAATTCCCCCGTCGCCGAAGGCGGCGGGGGAATTATATAGCCAGTTTTTATAAAAATGTACATCTATTCAGCAATAGCTGAGTAGATACGAATTATCAAAAATAATCAGATATACAAACGATACGGATTCTTATGGCTGAAAAACCGACATACGAAGTGCTGGAACAACGCGTCAAAGAACTCGAAAAAAAGCTCGGCGAATACGAAACTGCCGTTTCGGAACAGGAGGCCGCCAGTGAACGCCTTGACCTCTCTCTGTCAGCCGGAAACACCGCCTGGTGGGAGATGGACGTGCCCACCGGGGCCGTCAGGTTTCACCGGAACAAGACCGACGTGCTCGGCTATCGGTACGAGGATTTCGAAGGGTGCCATTACACCGCCTTCACCGACCTGCTTCATCCTGACGATCATGACCGGGCCATGGCCGCCATGCGCGATCACCTGGAGGGGAGAAATAACGTTTATGAGATAGACTACCGCATCAGGGGGGCAAACGGCTCGTACTATAACTTTTACGACAAGGGCGGGGTGACGGAACGGGACGGTAAAGGAAACCCCCTGAAGGTGAAGGGGGTCATTATCGACATCTCGGAACTGAAGCAGACCGAGGCCGAACTCCGCAGGGCACTGGAGGACAAGGACCATCTCATTCGGGAGATTCACCACCGGGTCAAGAACAACCTGGCCATGGTATCCGGCATGATTAATCTCCAGAAGGGGCAGATCAGCGACCTGTCTGTTAAACAGAAGTTCGACGAGCTGAAGCACCGGCTCGACGTGATAACCATGCTCCACATGAAGCTCTACCGTGATGACGTGGCCCGGGTGAACGTCCGCTCCTATCTCAACGACATTATTCTCGGGCTCATCGACTCCATCGTCATCGATAATGAAAGGGTCGACATTTTCCAGGACATTGACGAATTCAACGTGTCCGTTGAAACGGCGATAAACCTGGGCCTCCTTATTAATGAAATCATCACCAACTCAATCAAGTACGCCTTCCCCGACAACAGGAAGGTCGAGATAAAAGCTAAGCTCAGGTGCCGGGGCGGTTCATGCGTGCTTCACGTTTCAGATAACGGCCCCGGGTTTCCCGAATCAAAATTCGCCGGTTCGAATTCCCTCGGGCTTGTATTGATCCAGTCCCTCATCGACCAGATTAACGGCGAACTGGCTCTTTCAACCAAAGACGGGGTTTCCTACGAGATTTCGTTTCCCCGTGATAACGGGGACATGCCTTAGAAGGTTTTTGGGGCGACGGGCCTTGATTTTATGGGAACCTGAAAAAGCGTATTCCCGTGCCGGCATAAATCAAATTAGAACCTATCTCAAAAATACTCCAGGTATATCACATTATTATTTGTCATTGC
>CAZEPS010000244.1:0-6479 GCA_964514165.1 uncultured Leptospirales bacterium | reverse complement strand
CATCATGACGATGGCCGGGGCCAGGGTCAGTATGGTCAAAAGGAAGAGTATCTGGAGGCTCAGGGCCACGTCCCTCGGTTTTGTCGCCTCGGTGATATCGAATGTTATCTTCGGTATGGGCATCCGCACCCCCCCGACATCCTGGGCCAGGGCGATTCCGGTCCCTGTCAGGAGAATGAGGGCGGTGAACATGAAAATCTTCTTAGTCATTGTCGTCACCATTGAGATTTTTCAACCGTGATCGCTGCTTCTTCAGATAATCGATATCGACCCCTGATTCGTGAAACCCCATCCGCCCCCCCCGTTTTCCGGTCTGGAAACGCTCGATGACCCGGCCGAGCTGCCTGGCCAGGTAGTCCTGGAAGCCCCCCTCGTCGCCCACGGGGGTCCGGGCGGAGAGGATCCTGATCCGGTCTATCTCGTCCCTGTCGGTTATCTCGGAGATGAGGGTTATATTGTTATCGGTGATACCGAGGACCAGGAGCTTCCCTGCCAGGTCGATGACCTGGAGGTACTTGTTCTGACCAATCGGCACGATGGAAAGGATGTTCACCACGTCCTCGCCCCGGAGCTGTATGCCGGTCTTCTTTGTGACGAAACGGAAGAAATAGTAAAAGCCGCCGATAAGAAGCCCCATGATAATGATGGTGCGGATGATCATCCAGGCGTAGGACTCCTCCTCCACCTTCGGCTTGAAGTCCTCTTCAGTGAAATCCCTGGTGGGAAGCCCGGTTTCTGACTCGTTGTCAGGCGCCGCTTCATCCTTCTTCTCTGTGGTTTCACCCTTCCCGGCTTCCTGATCCACGGCCTCTTGCTTTTTAGTGTCTCCCGGACGGTTTTTTTTCTCGTCAGCGGAGAGGGGGGCGGGAATTACCATGGCCAGAAAAAAAAATATTGCAGAAAGTGAAATTGCCTGCCGAAAATACCGTATACCCGGATTATTATGTCGCATAAAATGATAGTTCATCCGAATTCAACCACACCTTCAATACATTTTGACATAAAAGAAGAGTCCTGTCAAACGTTATGTCGCATTACAAAATATTTTTTCTTTACTTACTGTCATTGCCACGTCCAGCACCACTGTGTAAAAAATCGTGCCGGGTGAAGCATTCTCTCATTACTGTATTATATACCGTAGATTCATATATGAATTTTTCATTCTCAATCACTTATTATGAGATTGCTTCGTCGTCCCGGCCTGCCGGGACTCCTCGCAATGACATGTTACCGTATGTATTATCCGGCTGAAACAGCGAGCCGGCGCAACCGTTCTACTGCAGTCCGCTGAGGCGATCAGCGGGGCTTACTATATCGGTGACCCGGACACCAAAGTTCTCGTCGATGACCACGACCTCGCCCTTGGCTATGAGCTTGCCGTTCACCAGGAGGTCAACCGGCTCCCCTGCCAGCTTGTCCAGCTCTATGATGGAACCTTCCCCGAGGCCCAGGATGTCCTGGACCAGCTGGGTGGTGCGCCCCAGTTCCACGGTCAGGGTCATGGGCACGTCCAGGAGCAGGGAGATGTTCCCTCCCACCCCCTGGGGTATCCCCTCGTCGAGGGGCGGGAATTTCACCGGGCTGATCCCGACCTGCTGCTGCTGCTGAAAGGCCTGCGGCTGTCCCGCGGGCTGCGGGGCGTAACCGACTGAACTCGACAGCCCGGAAACCAGGTTCGGGTCCATGATATGATACAGCTTCGAGGAGAGCACCCCCTCGATGGAAAAATCATAAGTAACCTTGTAGATACTTCCCCCCATCGGAAGCTGGAGCTCAGCCGGGTTATTCACCGAGGAGAGAATCGCCGGCGAGGTGTTGATGCCGGAACCCAGGCTCGACGCGAACTGGGTGGCCAGGGACGAGAGGAGCTGGTTCGTAAACTCCTGGATCGTGCTCTGGTGGGCTTCCGAAAGATCCGTGGGCGCCGTGCCGGACTCGTCCCCCATCATCAGGGCCGAGATGGATCCCGCATCGTTGAAATTGTACACGATGAGGTTTTTCCCGGCAAGCCCGCCGGAATAGTCCATTGACACCTGCACATACCGCCCGGGAAAATCGTTCCGCAGGGCGTCCTGGGTCTTCGATTCAACGACCGGGTTCGAGATTACGATATTCTTGCCCCCGAGGTATCCGCTCAGGGACGGCGCCACGGACGTCATGGCCCTCCCGAGAATATCTTTCAAAGCGGACTGCTCCTGGGAAGACACCCCTCCGCCCCCCTGCTGGGCCGCTGTCTGGGCCTGTGACGGCCCGGACGGCGACATTATATCATCGGCACCCTGCAACAGGGCATCTATTTCGTCCTGTGATAATGAGCCATCACCCATAGGTTCCTCCAGATTTTCCCGTCTCAGTTGACGACGAGTTCTTTAAAATAGACTTCTTTAATCTTGCCGTTTATGAGCACCACGTTAACGTGGGCCTTTATCTCCTCACCAAGGGAAACCACGTCGCTCACGGAATCAAGATCGTCATACCGTTTCCCCTGCATAATAATGTTCACTATGTGCTGCAGCTGATCCTTCCTGCTTACCAGCTCGGTGTTCAGCTTCTGGCTCGGCTCGTATCCGAGCGCAATGGACATCTTCACGAAATGGGGCTCCGGGTCCGCCGTGGTCTTGGAAATGTCCGGCAGCTCAAAGCTGTTCAGGGGCGGGGGCGGCGGCGCGGCCACTATATCCTGCCGTTTCTCGTAACCGCTCTCCTGCACATTTTTCGCGACAAGATAAGAAATGCCGGTCACGAGAACCAGGAGGAGTATTCCCCCGGCCACGTAGAGAAGGATCTTCACTATCCGGGAGGCTTCGCCGCCTCCCGAGACCTCTTCGGCCGATACCTCCTCTTCCTCGTCCATCAAGTCATCGCGTTCTTCATCGCCCATGATTGTCCCTCATGACAAATAAAGGTCTTCTCATTACAATAAGGTATTGAATAATCCGCAAAGTTTCAACAGATAACACTATACCGAAAGTGACTAAAAAAACAAGTCTTCGGAAAATTATGTGACATAATAGCACATTATGATTATTTATGTCAATTAATTTATGCATTTTAAATAAATTGTATTAATAGTTATCTTCAATTCCATTTGTTCACCGCCATTCCTCGTCAGGGAGCGGGCCTTCAACCCCTTCAATGGGGTTCGGGAAATAGGCCTTCTCTTTCAGTATAACGATGTCAACGCGCCGGTTATAGGCCCTCCCCTCCGGGGTTGTGTTCACGTCCAGGGGCCTGGTTTCACCGAAGGCGACAGCCGATAACTGTTTTGGCTCCACATTCTCTTCTTCGGTCAGATAGCGCAAAACATTTACCGCCCGGGCGGAGGAGAGTTCCCAGTTCGTTGAATATCCCTCATCGGCCCCCTTTGCCCCGGTGGGCCTGGTGTCAGTGTGCCCCTCGATGCGGGCGAAATTCGGAACAGTCTTCAGTATGTTTCCGACCTTTTCAAGTACAGGGCGGGTGTCCTCCTTGAGCCTTGCGCTTCCTGATTCAAAGAAAACGTCCCCCGGCAGGGTGATAACCAGCCCCCGCTCGTCCTCGGTGACGCGCACCTTTTTCGCCTCGATCTCGGGCTTGAATATCGAGATGGCCTTCTTAAGGCTCTTGGCCAGGGCCCTCCCCTGCACCGTGGAGGGAAGGTTCTGCATGTTCTGCCCGAGCTCCTCGAGCCTGCCGGCGGAGAGGGAGTATCCCCCCTGGAACATGCCGAGTGAACCCCGGAACGACGAGAGGATAAGGAAGAAGTCTTTCCCCTCGATATCGGCAAAACTCATCATGATTACAAAAAATACCAGGAGAAGGGTCGTCAGGTCCCCCCACGAGGTGAGCCAGGGGGGGGATTCGACTTTCTTCTTTTTCTTCTTGGTTACGGCCATGGGTCAGTCCCCGACCTCCTGAGTAATCTCTTCCCGCTGTGCCGGCTCAAGGAATGATATGAGCTTGTCCCGTACGATACGGGGATTGTCACCGGACTGTATCGATAATGTTCCTTCAATCATTATAAGTTTCAGGAGGACCTCTTCGTCCGCCCGTATGCCGAGCTTGAAAGCAATCGGGTAGAGAACTGAATAGGCCATGATGGCCCCGTACAGGGTTGTGATGAGCGCCGTTGACATACCGGGGCCGATGGCTGACTTGTCCTCGATGTTGACAAGCATCAGGATGAGCCCGATGAGGGTTCCGATCATACCAAAAGACGGGGCGAACAGGGCCCAGTCCTCGAAGATCTTCTTGCCCCGGTCGTGGCGCTCCATGATATGTTCAAGTTCGGTTTCCATGATACGGCGGACCAGTTCCGGGTCGGTACCGTCAACCACGAGCTGAATCCCTTTTCGGAGAAACTCGTCGTCAAGTTCGTCCAGGTCGTCTTCCAGTGCGAGGAGACCTTCGCGCCTGGCCTTTTCTGAAAATGACACCAGGGTTATGATCATCTCTTTCGCGTTAAGTACCGGCGCGAAAAAGGCGAACCGCATGATTCTCGGGAGGGTCATTATATACGCCAATGGATAGGATGTCACCACCGCTGCCAGGGACCCCCCAATGGTAATCATTACCGAGGCGGGACTGACGAAGAGGAGCATGTTCCCCTGGGCGAAGAGAATACCGAGCACGAGGAATGTCAGACCTGCTGCAATACCTCCAATGGTCGCTAGATCCATATATATCTCCTGTTCACCTTAAATATATCCTGTATCAGTATTATGATAACTGCATCCTGTTGCAAATAAATAGAGCTGCCGCCGGGGCGGTTATAAACAGACTCCCGTTTAATTTTCGGCATTTTTAGCACATAGTGATGAGTCTTTTTATAAAAAACAGGCAGACAGTATTACTGCGGATAACGGGTTTGTAACTACTCAGCTATGTGCAATTATATGCTCATTAGAATTTCACGGGGCGGGATGAATATATTTTGCCTCGAACTCCTCTTTCGACAGTATGGTGAAGAAGTTTTCAAGTTTCGCCGTCCTGAACACGGCGTAGAGGTTCTCGTTCAGGTCATAGAAAATGAGATCGATCTTCTGTCTCATCGCGTTGTTAAGAAACTTGACCAGTATCCCGATGGCCGACGAATCAATGAACTTGATGTGACGGCAGTTTATGGCGACAACCTTCGGCTGCTTCGCCACCACCTCGTTCCAGGTCTCTTCCGCGCGATCAACGCTTTCAAGATAGAATTCCCCCCTGAGGAAAATTATGATCACGTCGCCGTGCTGTTCAATCTCAATATCAATCATGGATATCGCCTTGTCGTGATTACATGACAACATAATTAAAAGTCAAGTTTTTTCAATTTTTTATTGTCTGGTTATTATTAATTTTACCAGCATCCATAGCCCCGACCCGGAGCCCCCGGCTTGTGTAAGACTACAGCATTTATTGCATCTTGATTCGTGTTACTCACAAAGGGGGACTTCACGTTCGGCCCCACAAACCCCCCAGAGGGGGGGTGTAGAAGTATACCAGTTGTTAAACCCCTTTGGGGGTAGCGTGGACAAGGATCCATATTGTAGAAATACTTTACTCAAGCTGAGGGCTTAACGGTTTCCAACCCCTGTTCGGGGGATCGAACCAGAACACCCAATTCCGAGGCTTTGGTGGCTATTTCGAAATCCCCCGGGCGATTCGCTTCTGGTACTCTATCGACAAACGGATCACCTCCTCCGGGGGTTCCTGGACGATGTATTTCCGCTCGTTGGTGAGTGTAATGGTGGTGTCCGGTTTTTTTTCAATGGTCTCGATATGGTTCATGTTGAGGACGAACTCCTCGCCGTTGAGCTTGTGCAGTATGATCATTGCCTTCTCCTTCTTTTTCGCTTCGCTGTCTTGAGATGGGCCTCCAGGTAGCCCTTCAGATCTGACTTCCGCACGGCCCGCTCAGAGCACCCCGGGGTACTGCAGTCGTACACCGGGACCGGTTGTTTCCCGAAGAGATTTTCGAGCCAGAGGCGGGCCGCCAGGAACTGGTGGTTGGTATAATACAGGCCCCCGCCGCGGCGCACCTCGTAGTGCCTGGACATCCTGGCCTGGCGATATTCCGAGGAGGGGGCCGGGTCGAGGCGGCAGTATTTACCCACAAGCCGGTCGTGAGAGAGAGTACCCCTGGCGTAATACCGGTCACGGTAACCGAGATCGTTCCCCGCCAGGGCCAGGCTGCTGATGCCGCACCCGAGGGCAAAGGCAACGGCCTGTGTGGTGACAATGTTTCCGGTTGCCACGAACCCGAGGTCCTCCCCGGCCTCCCGCCAGAGCTCGTTGTATTCTTCACGGTCGAGCATCCAGTTGTAGAAACTCAACGGCCCGCGCCACTTTCTGAGGTTGGTATGGCTCATGCATGAAAATGCCATGAGCCGCACAGGCCCCGTATCAATTGAACCGAAAAATTCAAAGGGGTGGGTCTCGCAGGAAAAAACATATTTCGGCATGAGCCCCCGGACTGCGAGGGGAGCCAGGGCCATGTCCGCCGCGATTATGACCAG
>CAZEPS010000243.1:0-6487 GCA_964514165.1 uncultured Leptospirales bacterium | reverse complement strand
TACTTGTACCGGGGAGTAGCAGACTTGCCCACGTTCGTCTTTACCGTGGACGAAACGGCTGAACTGCCGAAAATCGCAGACGTCAACCTCACCGGGGTGCCGGAAATTAACAGCGTCCTGGAAATGTACGACAGTGACATGAACCGGCTCGGCATCGTGGACAATAACGGCCCCGGGGCCGGCGAGGACCTTACCGACATCGGGATAAAGAATTACGGGAAATACTTCATCGCGGTCAGCGCCAGGAACTACAGCTCCAACCACACCGAACCCTATAACCTGAAAGTGGCTCTCAGGGAGCGGGATGAAACCTCGGAAATTGAGAACAACAACAGCTTCGACAACGCCAACGTGATCGTGAACAATTCCATCCGGGGGAGGATTGTCTCAAACAGCGATATCGATTACTTCAGGTATGAAACCCCCGGCAGGGAACAGGTGCTCAGGATAGAAGTGACCCCTTCGCTGAATCTGGACGCCGTGGTGGCGGTGTTGAACAGCGACGGCAGAAAAATAACCGAAATAGATAATGCCGGACCGGGATTTGCCGAAGTTTATCCAAACTTCAGCGCCAAAGGCGATCTCTATATATCAGTAGCGCCCAAACGGGGGTCAGCTGATACCGGGGATTACCTGGTGAGGATCAGTCCGATCGAACAGCAGGAAGGGCTCGAACTGGAACCAAACGATACCCCTGATGACGCGTCACGGGTATCGAGTAAAAAAATTATCGGCTATATTTCAAAGGAGGGGGACAAGGATTACTACCTCCTCAAGTTCAAGGACAGGGTAAGAATATCAATCGACATCAGGGGGGTCCAGGGAGGGATACTGAACATATCCGTGACCGATCCCCTCGGCTATATCATTAAGAGCGTTTCCGTCAAGGGGAACTCGGAATCTACCCTCACGGAGATGGTTGACAGAAAGGCCTATATCCTGGTTGAATCACTGGAAGACAGCTACCAGGAGCCCTATATATTACGACTGCGAGGTGCTGAATAATGCCTGCAAGGATTTTTGCTGTTATACTGGCATTCATGGTTTTCGGATGCGGCACCGGGGATATCAGTTACCGGGATTTAAAACCGGGGTACAAACTCCCGGGAAAATACAATTTCCGGTTCATCGGGGTTGACGCCGGCATAGAGAACCCTGAAAACGACCGGCGATCCTATTACAAGGTGTATATCGACAAATCAGAGGAAGGAAGAACGACCATCGGCCTCGAATCCCAGATGAAAAAATTCGAAACCCGGCTTTCCCCGAACAGGCACCTGATAATAGTCGAAAAATATGTCCTGGACAGAAAGTCAGGGAAGTACGTGAAGCTGAATAATATCGAACAGCCTGAACCGAACTATTTCTATTTCACGATGCCCGAGAACCGCATCGTTGTCGTTAAAATGATAAACAGCGGCAACAGTGCAGAATTTATGCTCGATTACGAACTCAAATAAAGAACTGGAGAAAACCGCCCATGAGAGAGAAGAAGTATGAGTTTGGGGGACCGGTCGGCGCGCTGCTGCTGATGGTTCTTCTTCCCGCTGTCGTATACTATCTCTATTTCTGCATCAGGTTCAACAACGGCGCCCTGATACCGGGTGAATCGATCAATTATGCCCCCTTCGGCAGTTTCTGGAAGAGCATCATCCCCACCGGAAAGGCGGCAATACTCTACCTCGCCTGGTTTTTTTTCCAGGTGCTCCTTCAGCTCTTTATTCCGGGAAGGATTTTCGAAGGGGCTCCCCTTAAAGACGGTACCAGGCTCTCCTATAACATGAACGGACTGGCGTCGTTCCTTATCACCTTTGCCATCCTGGGCCTTCTTTACATGCGGGGCGTTATTGACTTTGACACGATATACAATAACCTCGGGGCCCTGATATCAGTGGTGATAATCTTTTCAGTCCTGCTCAGCATTTTTGTATACGTCTATTCCCGTCTCTCCGGGCAGTACGACCCGGAATCTGACAATCCCCTCTATAACTTTTTTCTCGGAGTGGCCCTGAACCCGAGAATCCCGCCGGTCAAAGGGTTCGATCTGAAAATATTCTGCGAATCACGGCCCGGTCTCATAGGATGGATTGTGATCAACTTCTCCTTTATGGGTTACCAGTACATGAAGCACGGGGAGGTATCCCTGGCGATGATTCTTGTCTGTGTCTTCCAGTTCATCTACATCGCCGATTACTTCTGGTACGAGTCAGCTATTCTGTCGACCAGGGACATCCTCCATGACCGGTTCGGGTCCATGCTGATATTCGGCGACCTTGCCTGGGTCCCCTTCACCTACTCCCTCCAGGCCTTTTACCTGATAGACCATGTCCATACCATGCCGATCTGGTTCGCATGTTTAGTAACCATCCTTAACCTGGGCGGATATTACATTTTCCGGAACTCTAATCTGCAGAAGCACGAATTCAGGAACCGCCCGGAAAAGCCGATCTGGGGAAAAAAGCCTGAATACATCCAGACCGGACAGGGAAACAAACTGCTGGTTTCCGGCTTCTGGGGGCTGTCCCGCCATGCCAATTATTTCGGAGACATCTTAATGGCCCTGGCGTGGTGTCTCACCTGCATGTTCGGCTCCATCGTCCCCTATTTTTACGTGATATACTTTACCATTCTCCTGGTGCACAGAGAAAGAAGAGACAACCGCCACGGCCTGGAGAAATACGGGGAAGACTGGGAGAAGTATACCGACATGGTAAAGTGGCGCATAATTCCATACATATATTAAGGAGTTTCACATGTCAGATACCGTAATACCCTTGAAAGAGAGAAAATATGACTGGTTTTTTATCGTCGCCTTTCTGGCGTTCGCCTTCACGTCTTTCGCGGCCGATATGGTGAACGCAGTCACGACACCATCGCCCAACCACAGCTACTTCTGGGCCAGGGCCGTGTATGATCTCTACGCGGTCAATAACGATCCACTACTCATTGCCAACCCGACTTTCCTCAGGGCGATGTGCTTCATTTCTGCTTTCATTTTCGGGCCCTTTTACCTGGTGCTGGTCTACTCCTTCGTCAAGGGGAAGAACTGGATACGGCCCTTCGCGCTCGTCTATGTCGGCATGATCGTGGAATCAATGCTGGTGCTCCTCGCCGTTGAATTCATCGGCGACGCCGCCCTCTTCGAAAAAATGTGCGAATGCGGGGTTAAATCCAGGGAGGTGCTTGACTTTCACGGGCTTAACAGCGACTTGACGGTCCAGAATACCCTCAAGTTTCTCGCGTATAACCTGCCGTATAAGGTAATTCCGATCCTGCTCGGTATCAGGATGTGGCGGCACAAGCCCTTCAGCCCCCGGGATTGAGGGGATTAGCAGGGCCTCAGTATCTCCCTTATGAGGGGGAGTATGTCTGTCGCCTTCATGGCGATCCGGCCGTTTCTCCTGACGAAGAGGTCAGCCGCCGCCCCGTGTATATAGACACCGATCCCGGCGGCGTAGAGGGGATCCATACCTGAAAGCAGGAGGGACCCGATGATTCCCGAGAGGATGTCCCCGGTCCCTCCGGTGGCCAGAGTCCGGTTCCCGGTAGAATTAATCAGGACCTTTTTTTCCCTGGCAACGATGGTACCGGGCCCCTTGAGAACCGCAACCATACCGGTTGATTCTGCCAGGGAATGGGCTTCCTGGAGGCGATCATTCTGGATCTTCTCCAGGGAATGGCCGCTGATCCGGGATGCCTCCATCATGTGAGGGGTTATTACGCCTGCTGCCGTTCCCGGGGAAACCTTTATATCTTTCATTTGGGCAAAGTGGTAGAGCCCGTCACCATCGATGAGGATCGACTTCACACCCTTCCCCGGATGTTCCAATATCATCCGGAATATTTTTTCTGACAGGGGATCGCGGCCCATACCGGGGCCAATCACCAGGGCGTCGTAACGCCTCGCTTCCAGTATTTCCCTGAGATCATCTTCCGGGTATTGTTCGCTGATTCCCCTGGTTATCAGTTCCGGGATCTTACCGGCGATAACCGCCCGGGCCTGTTCCGTGGTTATGAGGGTCACCAGCCCGGTACCGGTTTCCAGCGCCCCCATGGCAGTCATCATGATGGCCCCTTCCATGCCGTCAAATCCCCCTACCAGGAGGAGGTGTCCCCGGTCTGTCTTGTTTATATCCTCACCAGTGGCGGCCGAAGCCAGGGCCGTGTAATGACGGTGATAGAACTCCTCATCCATCACCTCGGCGTCGTCCCCTGCCGGTTCAGAAAGGTGTGACGGAAAACCGATATCTGCCACGATAACCCGGCCGGCATAATCCCTCCCGGGAAAGGTCACGAGGGATAGTTTCGGCAGGCCCATGGTTACGGTGAGGTCGGCCCTGACTGCCGATGCCGAGGATTCAGGCCCTTTCCCGTCCGATGGTAGGCCGCTCGGGACATCGATACTGACGACCGGGATTCCCGATGAGTTAATGATATCGATAAGTTCAGCCACCGGGCTCCTCGGTTTACCCTCGAAACCGGTTCCAAGGATGGCGTCGATAATGAGATCTGTACCGGTCAGGACAACCGAAGAGACCTGTCCGGTTCCTGTTTCAATGATCCGGATTTCGGCATTCACACAGAGCTCGTAATACGTGGCTGAAGATTCCGACATCTTTTCGCGGGAGCCGGAAAAGTAGACTGTCGTCTCCACTCCCGCGTTAGAAAGGAGATAAGCAGCAATGAAACCGTCACCACCGTTGTTTCCACCACCGGCAAAAACAGCCGCCCGGGTTATTGCGGGATATTGTTCCTGTATCTGTTCAAACACCGCCCTGCCGGCAAATCCCATGAGAACGACCCCGGGAATGCCGTATTCCTCAATGGCGGCACGGTCGATTTCCCGCATCTGTTCAGCGGTCACCGCTTTCATTGCTCTAGTTCCATTCCAGTATATCTACACCATTGCGGTGGACATGAAACGAATAAAGATCCCCTGATTTATTCCCGAGAACCTTTGAGTAAAAGTATTTCTTCTTTTCCATTTTGAGATTTATGTTATTTATGATGTCTCCCTCCATGTTGCTGATAATCAACCTGACATCACCGTCGCTTATATTCCAGAAATATATCTGCCGGTCATTTACCACGTTAAAAAGAACGTTCTTGGGATCAGGAATTTTCATAATTGTTCTCTTTACAGATGATTCCTGTATCGAGTATTCAAATATTTTCAGGTATTTCAGTCTGAGTTCATGATAAAAGGCCACGCTGATGAGGAGTTTCTCGCCGCTTTTAAAAATCTTTACGTTGTCAATTCTTCCCTTATAGGTATTGTCATCGTCTTTTTCTTCAAATTTCAGCTTTCCAAGGTTTACGAAAAAATCCCTCTCCTTGCCCGTAAACCTGAATATGCTCCATGAATTAAAAGAACGGGAAATAACAAAGAGCCTCCCCCTGGAATCTATGTCCAGCGATTCTATGTGATAAAAAGGGATATCCGGTGTTCCGGCCTGTCCAAGGGTATATTGAAGCTCACCATCTTTGTTGAAAACCAGTATGTAAGAAGGTGAAAAATCCCCATCTTCACTCGAACCGTACCGACCTCCCTGGAATTTCCGCTGGAGCCTGTTCTGGACGTAGATATTTTCATCGGTATCGATAACAAAGGATCCGATGATACTGAAATTGAACCTGGATGTTTCACTTTTCGTTTTGTCAACGTCCTTTATGTTCCCGAGCACCAGGTCAACATCCCCGTCAGGTTCTATAATCTGCAGGCGCTTGAGGGCATTGTCAGCAGTGCAGATATCGCCGTCATAGATTCCGATATTGACGGTAAGCTTTTCGAGTCCGTATTCATCGTATTTAACGAGGACCTCTCCCGCCTTCGTGCCGTTTTTCAACGAGGCATAGAGTTTCGGTTTATAGGAGGTCACCTTCCACTGCCCGCACCCTTGAATCGACAGCATACCTGCAACAACCAGGAAAATCATGAATTTTTTCAATCTAAGGAATATCATGTTCAATCTACAAAACATTGTTACCACCTGCCGATTTTCTAATACTCCTTACGATTAAAATTCCCGGTGAATATTATTTCAAGATAAATTTTTACATGGCTGCCAATTAGCTTTTATTGCCTTGACAAAAAACGGCTTGATAAAGAACTGTATATTCTGACATCATTATCTTTTATTCAACAGAGGTACGCCATGGATTTTACACTAACTGAAGAACAGCTGATGGTACGGGACATGTGCAGGCAGTTCGCTGAGAACGAACTGAAGCCAAAAGCGGAAGAATTTGACCGCACCCATGAATTTCCCATGGAGCACGTGAAGAAGCTTGGGGAGCTCGGTATTATGGGGATTGTTTACCCTTCGGAATACAACGGCGCCGGCATGGATTATATCAGCTATGCCATCGCGGTGGAAGAGCTCTCAAGGGGTGACGCTTCGGTTGGTACCATAGTTTCAGCGCACAACTCCCTCTGCCTTTCACCGATCTACTACTTCGGCCCGGACGAACAGAAAAAAAAATGGCT
>CAZEPS010000242.1:0-6497 GCA_964514165.1 uncultured Leptospirales bacterium | reverse complement strand
CTCTGGAGTGTATCAGCTTCGGTTTCACCCCGGCAGATTACACTCCTTATCGTTATATGAAAGTCTGGCCGCCTCTTCTTCGTTACCTAGTCTTTTTCCTAAAAACTAATACTTGACAAATAAGTCTATATTTAGTATTATAAATAGACTAATAAGTATTGAGGTGATATTAAGCATGAACATTAAAGAAGATATTAGACCTATATCCTATATTAAAACCCATGCAGCTGATGTCTTACATCAGATTAATGAAACTCATAGACCAATTTATATAACCCAAAATGGTGAGGCTAAGGCAGTTTTGCTTGATCCTGATAGCTATGAAAGCATGCATAAAGCTTTAGGAATTATGAAACTTATATCTGAAGGTGAGAAAAATATTACAGATAAAAAATTTATCTCCCAAGATGATTTATTTAATTCCCTTGAAAAGAAATTAATATCTATGAAGAAGTAACAATGCCTAAAAAATATCAAGTTCTTTGGACTAAATCTGCTCATGAAGATCTTTCTTCAATTATCGATTATATAGCTGATAATTCTATAGATCGAGCTCTCAATATTTTAAATTCTATCAGAAATACTGCTAAAAGTCTAGATACCTATCCTAATAAGGGTAGAATTGTTCCAGAATTAAAATTACACAATATTGAAAGTTATAGAGAATTAATTATTTCACCATGGAGATTAATTTATCGAATAGAAAAAAGTAATGTTTATGTATTCGCTATTTTTGATGGTCGAAGGAATCTTGAAGATATATTATTAGAAAGAGTTTTAAAATAATAATTTGCGGCCAGCCCTTCATATAACTCGGCATAAGCGGCTCCGGGGCTCCCTTCGACTTCGCTCAGGATGAGCCCCTTCGCTGACGACTTGCACTCATCTCTAAATGCAAAATATTCTTGATAAAATATCCCAAGTATGACACACTCACAGAGTTATCGTCAAGTTTTGTGGATGAAAAAATTAACAATCCCTCAAAAAAATTATCATGCTGCCATTTGTAGCTCACCATCTATAAATTCTTCCCCGTTTAACACATGGGGAATCATCTTATAGCCTCTGAGTTTTCTCCAACCCTTTTGTGCTTCCTCTGCCAGTTTAAAGACCATGGTCAAGGTTGCATTTCGTGATCCACCCCTTGTGTCAACATAGTTGTCGCCTAAAAATTTTCGATATATTTTATTCGAGAGTATATTCCCATTCACAGGCAAGATCTGTTTTATTGCGCGGGGGCAGTTTAAGCGGCCGGCATTTAATATTTGGATTCAGCATCTCGCCGGAAAGGGGCATAGCCAAAACACAAAGATCACAACAGTGTTTTAACCTGTAATCATCATAGTCTTCAAATCTGTCGATTGCCGGACACGTGCGGTGGTGAAGTATGCCATGGTTCGGACTTTTTAGCTCAAAATCCACGTTCAGTATGCCGACTTCACCCGGTGCAAACTGGAAACCGCGAAAGAGAGATTCAACATCTTTTCCGGTAGCACCAACAGCATCCAGGCCAATTTGTAAATCATGCTCGGCAGCGCCAAGATCATTCCATACATCCTTTTCCATTTTCTGGGCTACATCGGTGCCGAATTTATCTTGGACGACGCCATACCAGCAATAGGTGACCATCATGTAAGCTATTGCCGCGATATTCCACAATTGCGCCAGAGCCTTGTTGTCCATTTCTTCTAAGCTAAGTGTATCATCAATGTTTATATGTTGTTTACTGTCGAGTCGTTTATCACGGGCATCGGACCATTGCCATACTTTGAGAAGCAGAAATCGGCTTGTGTCAATTCCTTTGGCCCTTATGTAGCCTAAAAGTGCCGGTCTTTTTTTATTAACAGGAGGCTTGTTTTCCGAATAGAACAGTTTGAGTTTTATATCAGAGAGCATTCTGAGAATGCGGAACCATGTCCATGTACAGTGCAAAGTATCGGGAATCCGTTTTGTGTCCAGTTTTGATACGGTGAGCAGTGACGGCATTAACTGTACCGCGCCGACAGCCAGTTTAAGGTCGTCAAAAAATATTTCCCGCATAGAAGCGCCTTTGAGATATTGGGGCCAGGCCTTACCCGCGAAGTCTTTTGCTACAGATTCTCCGGAATGATTGCTAACAGCATTATACCAGATTTGAAAAAGATTTTCGTGCGCCGCTCCGGTACGCTGCCAAAGACCTGTCAGCACGGTATTCGGCAGATCCTCAGCTTTCAAGGAAGGGTTGAAACCCTGATATTTTTTTTCTTTCTTCATACAATTCTCCTTTTTCAATCAAACGGCGATTTTTCGTTTTTTTTCTAGGAAAATCAATTGTTGTTCTAGGACTTTCCGCTGATAAAAAAGTAAATGGAAAAATGAGAAGTGCTACTAAAGACATAAAATTCTTCATAAGGACACCCTTAAGAGACATATAGTGTATTATCTGCAGAAGGTTTTTGTCTCTTTTTCACTAATCCCGGCTAGCCGGGACTAACAGAGTGTGTTTAAAATTTATGGGAACCTCTATTAATAAAACAAGAGGTTCCCTTTTGGGTACGTATTTTGGTTTAAATCGGTTTTATCCCTTTTAAATTATGAATAAAACCGATTTATAGAGGTACCCTTATTGTATAGATATTATCAAAAAAACAGGGGTATAAAGGGCGAAGCCCCTTAAAAACACCCTTCCGTGTGGGTACACGGAAATTTTATTGCTTTTTCCCAAAAAAGTCACAAGAGGGCCTTTTTATTAATACGAAAAGAGTGGTATCTTCTCATTTTGCGGATGGCATAATACCACCTTATTATTGAGGAGATACAAAGAGTTTACGTCAACGCGTCAAATGATCGGGTGACAGGATTAACGGTAATTGTTCGTATCTCATAGCTCATTTAGTTTTCTCACGAAAAGAAGAACACGGGGGCTAAAGCCCCCGTGACCCCACAACTCTGTAAAAGGTAAAAATCTGCGTAACAGGTTGGTCGGAGTGCTACCGGGTCCTCGCAACGCGGAAGCCTATGCTGCCCCCCTCGGTGCCCTCGGAGTCGAAGGTCCCGTAGCCCACTCTCAGTGTGTTGTCATTATTGTTCCAGCTACCGCCCCGTATCACGCGGTTAGACACAGACCCGCTGATATCAAAACACCACTCGTACACATTACCGCTCATGTCGTAGAGGCCGAGGGCATTGGCATTGCCGGCGGTTCCCACCACATGGGTACTGCTGCTGCTATTATCAATATACCAGGCATAATTGCCAAACACCGTAGACTCCGACATTCCACCGAGAGGACTGCCGTCATCGCAGCAGTATCCGCTGTCGTCTCCACTCGCGTGGTCGCCGTAGATCCAGAGGGTGCCGTCACGGTACCGTGCCGCACACTCATATTCATTGCTTGTCAGCAGGCGGAAGCCCTTTGCCGTGGAACCGGCTACCGCATTCTCGCAGGCCGTGGTAGCGTTTGAGTCGCGGATTATCGAGCCGGAATAGGTGTACACGCACTCATAACTTCTCCCCTTCTGCGCGTTATACCATTCGGTCAGGGCGTTGCACCACACCAAGCTGTCATGCCAGTCCACCGTGGTCACCGGGTGATCTTCGGTATCGCCGGTACCGTCTCCCTGGGTACCCGTATTGACAAGGTGTAATCACCCTCTCCCGTGGCGTTTCCGGTTCCGTTTACCGCCCAGTCATAGACCTTCTGCCACAGCTCATAGGTCACCTCGGTATCGGCTATCCAGTAGGCGCCGTCCACCGTTGCATTGTCGTCGTCATCCACGCCGGTCGGGAAGGTCAGCCCCCCGGGCACGTAGACCATCACAAAAGATACGCCATCGGCTGTGTAAGTTACCGTGTCGCCGGCAGACGGTCCCGCAAAGAGCAGCAGCAGAAGCGAACTGTTATCGTCTTTTTTGTCACCGCAGGCGGTTTTTTCTTAAGAAACTGCAGTTCACTCTCAGCAAAAAGTGATTGCTGAGCCATGCAAGTATGCTACAGAATGGGTCTTATCGGTACCACCACAAGGTTCATGCAACAGCAAAAAGTTCCTTATGGCAGTGAGTTGTTAAAATTTCGCACCAAAAATCGCGCGAAATTTTCAGTTCAGATATACTTTGTCTGTATTGATAAAAATAGCAATCAGTACAGGTAACGTCAAGCTCTTTTTTCATTATTTTTACCTGCCAGCCTTCATAATTACGGTGGCCTTGCTTTTCTTTTATATGGTATGAAATATCCTTTAATAATGACATGGGTCGTTACCAGCTTCTTGATCTCATTGTCAGCATACTGGAAAGTGTATAAACCCGAAAAATATCTTTTTAACGGACGTAAAAAAGGAGAGCAGATATCGATCAAGGCTGTTCAGCACGCGTTTGAAAATGCAAAAAGAATGCGGGTATAAAAAAAGAGGGTGGAATTCATTCTCTCCGTCATTCATTCGCAACCCATATGCTGGAGGCTGGTGGAGGACTGTTTCAACTACAGAAATTTCTCGGACACAAGCACCTCAAGACAACGTTATTTCATGCACACATTCGGGAAGAGAACATAAAAGCAGAAAGTCCTCTTGATGTGTATAGAGACAGATTTTTAAATGCCAACGCCAACTATTAACGGCATATTCAGAGATCACGGAGAACTTTACCGGAAACTGTATCCGAAAATATCATTGCCTGAACGCAAGGTCATGTGTTCAATAGAAATTTGCAGAACCGACGAGATGGGTGCGCGAGTTGAGAAGTGTGACACATGCAACCACACTGTTATTCTTAACAACTCCTGCAGAAACCGGCATTGTCCGCAGTGTCAGAATATCAAAAAAGAAGAGTGGATTGCGACCAGGCAAAAAGAGGTGCTGCCGGTTACCTACTTTCATATTGTTTTTACGGTAACGGATATATTACATGAGAATATCTGGAAAAACAAAAAGATTCTCTTTGATCTTATGTTCAGGATGTCCAAAGAAACCCTGCTGTCAATTGTGGCTGAAGAGAAATATTTTGGTGCTGATATCGGTTTTTTAGCGTGCTTCACACCTGGGGGCAGAAGCTAAATCGACATCCGCATATTCATTGCGTAGTTCCCGGTGGCGGATTTTCAAATAAAACCAAAAAATGGATTCATGTACCCAATAATTATTTTGCTCCAATCAATGTGGTCAAAGTGAGATACAAGGATATGTTTATTAGAAGCTTCAAGGAGCTCTATGTGTCTGGAAGTCTATATCTTAATGGAAAAAAAAATCATACTACACGATCGTTTAAAGAGTTGATTGATGCCCTGTATAACAAACAATGGGTTGTGTTTTTAAAAGAATCATTCAACAACAGCAGCAGCGTAATAGAATATCTCGCCAGGTACACTCATAAGATAGCAATCAGTAACTACCGGATATTATCGGTTGAAAACGGGTTCGTTGCATTCAGATATCGTGATTACAAAGACAACAACAAAGAAAAAACGGCCCGTATGGAGATATTAGAATTCATGCGAAAATTTCTTCTTCATACTGTGCCAAACAGGTTTGTCAGGATTCGATATTTCGGAATATTTTCTCACAGAAATAAAGAGAGTTCTCTTAAGGCGTGCAGAGAGCTTTATGGAATTCTTGAAAACGCGAATCGGCCAATTGACTGGCGTGATATCCTGATAGAGAAAACAGGTATTGATTTTTCGATTTGTCCAGAATGCGGTGAAGGCAGGCTTGTTCTTGAGAAAGTTTTACCCGGGAGGTTCAGAGCTCCTCCGTGAGTTTTATCTTTGTTAGGTTTAATGAATTGAAAAAACAGTTCTACTTTTTTTAATACCTGTACGGGTAGCGAACCGTTGCGTCTTGATGGATATCTTGTGTACTATTTTCAATCGTTATGGAGAGTGCTACTTGATGATATTTGATTTCCAGGGGAACAATTCAGATGAGAGAGACCTTCTGATGGATGTCTATTCAATATCATGCCTTTAAAATACTTCTTGTACAATTCAGACAGATTAGTTAAACTCCATTATTGAAAAACAACGCTGTTACTCAGGCGGCTTCGTCAAACTCGGGAGTGTATCAGCTTCGGTTTCACCCCGGCAGATTACACTCCTTATCGTTATGTGAAAATTGAACCGCCGGCCCTTTGAGCAGAAGTTAATAATACTATTATTGATTACGTGGTTGATGAAGGGAAATATTACAATACTTTATGTATTGGTAAAAATCATTATCTAAGGTGAATATTGAATAAGTACTATTAATTGATATAGCACATATTAAAAAATCGATATGTGATCCTTGAATTCCATTTTTCCTGCATATGTTATTCAATTCAGCTGCCAATTCATAGTCTGGTGTAACAATTGTAACATCCTTGAAAAATGATAGTTTTTCTCTTAATAATTGAAATTGTTCATCATGTGATATTCCCGATAGTATTTCCTGCCTTATTGGTCCAATTATTATTGCTCTTACTTCATTAATTAATTCAGCTCTTTCCAGATTCTTGGGATAAGCCCCTAATCAAAAACAGAACGTA
>CAZEPS010000241.1:0-6510 GCA_964514165.1 uncultured Leptospirales bacterium | reverse complement strand
ATTATGTTAAAATAGGTGCTTTAAATAAACAAAAATAGTTTAGGAATAATTACTGAATTATTTTTGACTTTCCGCTCCAGAATAGACAATTCATTCCTTGATATGGTGGAAAAATATTCCGATAGTCTACTGAATGCCTGATTAACCGGTCCAAAAAAAATTGCAACCGTATCTCACCGGTGAGAGTCATGGTAACCATTTCCGGCACCTGCCTGAAAAAAAAAGTAAAAAAGGAAAAAAAATGAATGACCCCTCGAAGAGAATGAATCATGGTTCGTACAAGGAGAAAATGCTGTTGAAAAAACTGCTGTCTAACATTAATGGGGTTCTGTCAATGGTGCTAATTTCCGTTAACACCATATTCTGGTTTGTCCCGCTCATTGCAGTGTCCTTTCTCAAGCTCATGGTGCCGGCCCGGCCATGGCGGAATTTTACCACCAGGATACTGGACGCCATCGCCCGGACCTGGATAGCCGTCAACAACTTCAATATCGGCTGGTCCAAGAACATCAGCTGGAACGTCACCGGTCTCGAGGATCTGAAAAAACGGGGCTGGTACCTGGTCATATCCAACCACCAGAGCTGGACGGACATCGTTGTGCTGCAGAAGGTATTCAACGGAAAGATACCCCTTTTGAAGTTCTTTTTAAAGAAAGAGCTCATCTGGGTGCCCTTCCTCGGCGTTGCCTGGTGGGCCCTCGACTTTCCCTTTATCAAGCGGTTCACCAGGGAATACCTTGATAAAAATCCCCACATGGCCGGGAAAGATCTCGAGATTACCCGCCGGGCCTGTGAAAAATTCAGGAATATCCCGGTTTCGGTCATGAATTTCGTTGAAGGGACCCGTTTTACTCCGGAAAAGCATGGCCGCCAGCAGTCCCCCTACAGGAACCTGCTGAAGCCGCGGGCGGGAGGAATCGGTTTTGTCCTATCAGCCATGGGGGATCAGCTTAATACGATCCTGGACGTTACCATTGTCTACCCGGGGGGAAATGCCGGCATCTGGGAATTCATGAAAGGGAACGTGAAAGAGATAGTCGTCGCGGTGAATAAAATCCCGATCACCGGCGACATCATCGGTGACTACGAAAACGATACCGCGTTCAAGGAACAGTTCCAGGAATGGCTGAACGGCCTCTGGTCCCGGAAAGACCGGCTGATCGATAAAATGAAGTCCGACGCGGAACATATTAAATAAATTGATCTATGGTTTATTAACTGTCATTGCTCGTCCGGCACCACTTTGAAAAAGCTGGTGCCGGTACTCCTCGCGATGACATCGGAGTCAGAATTTCTGAAATCTGTTTATCTATCTTTCAAAACGAAATCAATTTTTTTTATGACGGCCCGAATGGTTTCCGGTTTCTTTCCGTCGGTCCCCGCCAGGAACGCGGGCAGATCCGGGACATGTTTATCTTCGCAGTAATTTTTCGGGATTTCAACGGTTTCGAGATTGTGGTGCCACACCAGCTCCGGATCTCTCAGGAAAGACTCGGCCGGGACCTTCCTGACGCCCCCCCCCTTCATCTCCTTCGTAAGCATGAAGATGATCCCGAGCTCAGCGGTGCGGTAACCACGGTCCTCGTACACCACCTTCTGCATGTTTTTATCCTGTTCCGTGCGGGCGGACTTGAGCCCGATGCCGACCAGTTCACTCCCGGCAAGGAGAATCTGGTCATCGTCTATGATGTAGGAGTGGGGAAGCTCCCGGGACACCGTGGTCTTGCCGCTCCCCTCCCCGCCCACAAGAAGGATCCCCTTTTTCCTGAGGATTGAATAGATGCCGCATCCGTGTATAAACATGGCCGGGGTTATTTGATGAATAATAAACCCGATGTAGCTCCGGAACCGGTTGATGTTAAAGGCGTCCTGCCCGGACACCTTCAGGGTCAGAGCCCCCCTGCCGTTTTCAATTTCAGTTTTGAGGGGAAACTCCCCTTCTTCTATGATGAGGTATGCGTCGGGATTTTCCGACAGTGGCTCTTTAACGAAAAGGTCATGGATGAACACGTTCTGGGGCAGGTAACAGTTGATTGTCCTGTCCAGTACCTGTATGGAAAATGATGACGTGTTGAGTTCTGACGGAAAATGCATGGCTCCTCCCGATAGTTATCGGCAGATTGAGCAAAATACTGTTCAAAGCAAGCAAAACTAGCAGAATCATTCCAGGCGAGGTTTCTTTATGAAAAAACATGCTGCCGCAGCAGCCCTGATAACGATCACGGTATTATTCCCTGCCAGCGCAGGGGCGGATATCCCCTTCAACAACAGGGACCCGGAGGCGCTGTGCAATTAGATTCTCCAGGCCCTCCACGCCTGCGACGTGGAAGCCATAGCGAAAACCTTCAACACCGAAGTTATTGTTATCGTGCTCACCAGAGAAGGTGACACCTACGGTTTCGAGGACATCAACAGCCCCGGGATCGATATGTACTACAGCCTGCCGCTCTTCAAAAAATAGGCATTGCCCCGGGTATTTCCCGCAGAGGGTCAGAGCCCCTGCCTGGTTTCCGCGGGGGTCAGAGCCCCTGCCTGGTCCGGTCGATGATCTCCCCTTTGACCGGGTCCGGGAGGTCGTCGAAACAGGCCAGGTATCCGGCGACACGAACCACCAGGGACGGGTATTTCCCGGGGTGTTCCCTGGCGTCCATGAGGGTCTCGGGAGACACCACGTTGAACTGCACCTGCATCCCCCCGGAATTGAAGTACCCCTGGATAAGGGAACCGAGAATGCGGGGGCTCCTCTCCTCGGACAGGGCCATGGGCGAGAACATAAGGTTCAGTGCGTAGCCGTTCGGGGCGAAATCCGCGTCAACACGGGCCACGCTGTTGAGCACGGCGGTGGGGCCCTGGCGGTCCATGCCGTTGACCGGCCCGAGGCTCGCCGAAAAGGGCCGTCCCGCCAGCCGCCCCGACGGAAGTGCGCCGGTACGTTTCCCGAAGGCAACGTGTGTCGTTGACGAGTAGAACCCGGGCACGTAGGGCCCGCCCCTGGTGTTAAGGTGCCGGGACAGGGCGCGGTGGAATATCTTCACCACCAGGTCCGCGTACCGGTCCGGGATGGGCTCGTCGTTGCCGAACTTCGGGGCCTTGAGAAGCAGGGCCCGGAGCATGCCGTCTTTTTTAAAATCGCGTTTCAAAGCGGCAACCAGTTCGTTCATGGTGCAGGAACAGTCGCGGAACAGGGCTGTTTCGACTGCCGCCAGGGAATCCGCCGCGTCGGCAACTCCCACCCCCTGGATGCCGCTCGAGTTGTAGCGGGCGCCCCCGGCGGTGAGGTCTTTCCCGGATTCGAGGCACCCCTCAACCAGGAGCGAGGAAAACGGGGTCGGGTGAAAATCCCGGTTCCCCTGTTCGATGACCCGGATGTCCCGCACCAGCCGGTTTACCATGAAGTCCACCTGTTCGGTAAAGGCGCGGATCAGGTCCGCCATGGAAGAAAATGTTCCCGAATCAGGGGTCAGAGCCCCCACCCTCCTGTTGTTCCTCATGAGGCGCCCCCGGTTCAATGCCAGTTCCAGGCATACCGGCAGGTTGAAGAGGGCCGCGTCGGTGGAGAGAAAGCTCTTTCCCGGTACGGCCATCTCCACGCACCCGACGATCCCGTAGTCCCGGGCGTCCTCTGCCGGGTACCCGTGGGCTTCGAGGGACGACACGGCCGATCGGTCGCTGAAAAAAGAGGGAACGCCGTGGCCAAGGCGCGAAACCTCGGCTGCCCGGGTCAGGAGCCCGGTGGGGGAGCCGTCGTGAAAACGGACGTGGAAGTTCGGGTCCCGGAGGCCCGACTGCTCCATCACGTCGAGGAAGAGCCAGGTCAGGTCGTTGGTGGCGTCGTTCCCGTCGCGGTCCACCCCTCCCACCACCGCGGCCTGGGCCACCAGGTATCCGCCGTGATATAAGCTCGACTCCTCGGAGAGAAGAAAGACGTGCTCCGTAGACTTGGCGCAGAAGCTGAGGAGCATGTCAAGTGCCTGTTCCGGGGTTATCCGCCCCTCGTCCAGGTCTTTCCGATAATACGGATAGAGGTACTGGTCCACCCTGCCGAACGATACGGCGGAGTTGATCCCCTCGAGGCAGACCGCCAGGTGGGCGAGCCAGAGGGACTGGACCGCCTCGTGGAAGGTTTCAGCCGGCCCGGCCGGGACCTTTCGGAGGATTCGGGCCATCTCTGCGAGCTCGGCCTTCCGGGCGGGGTCTTCTTCGTTTAGTGACAGCCCTTCGGCGGCCGCGGCGAGACGTTCCGCGTAACGGATAATACCTTCACAGGCAGTCTCCGCGGCACGGTAGAGATCGGTGCCGCGGTCTTCAGCCTCCTCGAGCATAACCCTGAGGCCGAGGCGGATCACCCTGTTGTAACCGGGTAAAAAGTGGCCGATGCCGCCGGTTTCGTTGATGAGGTAATACGTCGCGTTGAGCTGGTCCGCAACGAACCCGACGAACCGTCCGATTTTCGGCCAGAAGGCGCGAAAGGGCATGTTCCGAAAGAGCCAGAAGGGTGCCACCCGGAAGAGGAGTTTCAGCCGGTTTTTCCCGGAAATCTTCATCGGCGTGGTCTTCCGCCTGCCGATGCGGAGAAGGTCTTTCATCATGAACACGCCGGCCAGCTCGGGCTGTATTATGCACGATTTCCTTGCGCTGCCGACGTTGCCCGCGATCAGTTCGTCCTGGTAAACGACCGCGCTCTTGTTTTCGAGTATGTGCCGCAGGGCACGGGCCCTGCGGATTACCGCCGGTTGTTTCCTGTCGTCATGCTTTTTAAAATAGTCAGTCACCAGGAGCGCCCGCTCAGGGCAGAGGCGCATCTCATCTTCAAGTATGGTTTTCTTTATCGCTTCGAACCGCTTTGAGGGTTCGAGCCCCTTCCCGGCCGCCGGCCTGTTCATGAGAGCGCCCTCCTTCCTGTTTTCACTTGCTATAAGTATATCCTTGAAAAGGGGAGCAGGCAATTTTTTTTACTGCCGGTATCCCCCGGTTCAGGCCGGGAATTCGGAGAGCGAGGAGATACTCAAGAGCACGGTGAAGAATGTGGTTAAAGACGCCGCGAAGAGCCGGGAGAAATTCCTCGGTGTCATCTATATCGGTGAGACCCCGGGAGAAAACTACCGGCCGAAGATACAATCAAAGGAAGACGACAATCCCCTGCAGGTTCAGCGGACAAACCCGCGCCGGAGCGCCATTAGAGCAGTGACGATAATTCAGGGCAGGGGTATGACGAACCCGGGGCGCTGGAAATACAAAAATTTTATTTTCTTTGCTTGACAAATTCATGGGCTATATTAAAGTGTCATGCCAGATGCAAAAGTTTTATGCATTAGGGGTTTCACAAATTACCTTCCGCTTTTAACTCCCTGTAACATGTCGAGCTTAAAAGGGCAAATTGATTTGAAGATCCTATACCATTCAGCATAGTCTTATTGTATCTGAAATTTTCCTACAGGAGTATACACATGGAACAGGGAACTGTTAAGTGGTTCAACGAAAGTAAAGGTTTCGGTTTTATCCAGAAGGATAGCGGTGATGATATCTTTGTGCATCATTCAGGTATTATCGCAGACGGATTCAAGACCCTTGAAGAGGGTGCGAAGGTTGAATTCGAGATCGAAGACACTGAAAAAGGACCCCGCGCCGTTTCTGTCAAAAAACTGTAAACGCCGGCAACAAATCGTACTGCCAGTGCCGCTCTTGTTCACAGGTACCGGGAACTGGCAGTGCGTATTATTCTTTTCCCGTTATTTACTCATACATCCTGTCCCGGTGATGTACAGCCTCAGAAAATTAATCAAAAAATTAAGGATAAAACATGTCAAAAAAAGCGAAAAACAGGTACAAGGCTGAGAAGAGATTAAAAGAGATAGAACGGAAAAAGAAAAAAGAAAAAAAGATTGAAGAAAGGCAGAACAAAAAAATTGACACTGACACAGATGAAGAAAACGGGGATTGAGGCCCGATAGTTCAATCAGAGTAGACCAGCCAGATCACGGAAGTTTCCAATAAAACCCGGTCTTATCCCTCTCATTTCATTCAACACCGCTTCACCCAACACCCGAAGAATGTGCTTATAAACTACTATCAATTATCTTCAATGCAGTATCCTTATTTTTAAATTCAGACATTCGTGTGTACATTGAAAAAAACATGTTCGCCGCTCTCCGGGGTTTCACCGCCTTTTCAGAGGGGAGGTTCCCCTATGATGGCGTGTACCTCCGTAACCGGTGACATGGTGAACACGGCAAGCAGGCTCGAGGTTTTAAACAAGCGGGCAAACAGCCAGTTCATCTACTCCCGCGACGTTGCCGAATCAGGTAAACTCAATACCGGGGGCCTCGAATCGAAACGGATCCGGATTCGGGGCAGGGAGAAGCCGATCGAGGTGTTCATAATTAAAGAAATAAGCAGGCTCACGGATATCGCCTGAGGGAACCGCAGTCCTGGCGCCCGGAAATATTTACGGCCGGGAAAGAAAATACATTGACACCCGGCCCCGCCTACCAGCCTGATACGCTGTAGTTT
>CAZEPS010000240.1:0-6578 GCA_964514165.1 uncultured Leptospirales bacterium | reverse complement strand
GCCTTCGGCGGCGGGGGCACAAACAGATGAATTACAAGATTGATAAAACATTCTCCGACACAATAGAATACCTGAGAAGACTGAACCCGCGGATAGAGGGCGTCTATCACGAGCTGTCCCGAACCGGTGTTCAGCACCGGCTGAAAAAGGTGGTCATCGCGAACCGGGGTGAGATAGCGAAACGTTTTTTCCTCGCCCTCCACGAGGAGGGGATACCGACGGTGGCGGTGGTTGCCGACGCGGACCGGGGCCAGTCGTGGTATGAGTTTGCCGACGAGGTGGTCTTCATCGGGGACAACTTCAACTATTCAAACATACCGGTCATCATCGCTGCGGCCTATATCGCGAACGCCAACGCCATATATCCCGGGTACGGCTTCATCTCGGAATGCGCCGATTTCGTGAGCGCGGTCAACGCCTTCTCGAAAGAATACGACCGCGAGATAATATTCATGGGCCCCGACTACGACACCATGCATCTTCTCGGGGACAAGGTGAGGGCCCGGGACCTCGCCCGAGACCATGACATTCCCCTGTTCGACAGCTCCGACGTGATAGATAACCAGGACGCGGAAACAGCGCTTGCGGAAGCGAACAGGATTGGTTACCCGGTCATGGTCAAGCTCTGCGCCGGGGGCGGTGGAAGGGGAATATACACCGCGTATGTTCCGGACGAACTCCGGGACGCGGTGGCCTCATGCGCGAGGCTCGGCCGGGAGCAGTACGGGGACCCCTGTTTTTATATCGAGAAGTTCATAGAAGACCCGATTCACATGGAGGTCCAGATATTCAACGGCTGGGCCGTGAGCCTGCGGAAATGCGCTGTCCAGCGGAGGAACCAGAAGATTATCGAGGAGAGCGGCCACACCTTTATCGACGATCACCTGGCCCTTTCCCTCATGGCGGCGGCGGAGAAAATCGCCCTTATATCCGGTTACAGCCAGAACGGCGGGGCCGGCACCGTGGAGTTCCTCATCGACAACAGGACCGGCAGGTTCGGCTTCCTGGAAATCAATACCAGGATCCAGGTGGAATACGCGGTAACCGACCAGTCCCTCGGGATCGATCTCGCGAAGTGGCAGGTTCTCTACTTCGACGGGCGCGAAAACGAGATAGTCCTTTCACGGAAAATGAAGGGAAGGTCTGACACTATCGACCATTCCATCGAGTGTCGTATTTACGCCGAAGACCCGGAGAACGATTACATGCCCTCACCGGGGGTCATCCTCGAGATGGACCTTCCCACCTTCAACGGGATACGGTGCGATTTCGGGTTCAGCAAGGGGGACAGCATCCTCCCGATGTACGACCCGATGATCGGTAAACTCATATCGAACGGCTCCTCCCGGGAGGAGTCCCTCATCAGGATGGAGCGGGCCCTGCAGGAGCTCTACATCAAGGGGGTGAGGACCAACATCAGCCAGCTCTTGAAGATAGTGCGCCACGAGAAATTCAGGGAAGGAAATTACACAAACAGGATCCTCGCCGATTACGATGACCTGAACTTCACTAAAATACGCGGGAGGGAACGGCTCCCCGGCGAGGGCATTAACCTGAACCCGGTCATTTTCGGGGCCTTCACCGAATACATACGCCACATACAGGAGGCTGTCAGGCAGTATGTCGTACTGACGGACATAGAGCGCTACGCGATACCCCGGATTGCGTCGGTAATCCCGGTCAAGTACACCGTCACCTTCAACGAGATGCCGTATAACGTGGAATTCCTCCAGGTTTCCATAGACGCCTCGTACGTGTTCGTGGACGGGGTCTTCAGGGGCAGGATCAAGGCCAATTCTTTTAACGAGAGAAGCGACGACTTCATCGTTATTTTCGGCAACCGCTCCTACCGTATCCGCCTTGACCGGTTTTCGAAGTCCCTTATTCTTAAAATGAAAAACGAGTTCAATAAGATTGACTATTTCCAGTTAACGGTCGTACCCGAGGGCGAAAAGGGAAAAGACCCTGTGTGCGTCGTTAAATCGCCATTCCAGGGGACCTTCGTTTCGTTCTGTCGTGAAGGCATATCGGTCGGGGACGAGGTGACCGAGGGGGAGGAGCTGATTATTCTCTCCTCGATGAAAATGGAAACGCGAATATCGAGTCCGGTATCCGGCATCGTGATCTGCATAATCGAGGACGGTATAATTGAAAACCTGGTCAGGACGCCGTACCGGAACGGGCTGGTTACCGGGAAGAGCATACAGGAGGGTGAGGTCCTCTTTAAGATAGAAAGCCGCTCTGAAGACGAGGCCGCGCCCCTCGAGAGCATCTCCGTGAAAACCCCCACGGCCCCGGATACCGGGCCGGTAGCCACCTTCCTGAACCGGCTCATCGGCGACTTACCGCACGTTGAGAGCGCGCGGCATCAAAAGGAGACGGTAAACCTTGTCCATGAACTGGTCCGTGCCGTTTTTTCCGGTTTTATACGGGACCAGGATATTATTGATCGGATAACCGGTTCTGTGGGTTCGAATCCGGCGGAACCGGGTGAAGAGGCCTTGGTGAGCGAGGGCCCGATCGCCGAGATCATTAATCACTACGTATGCATTAAGAAGCTCTTTTCATCTGCGGTCACGGAAACCGGCCTGTCCCTGAACGAGGAACTGGTCTGCTATATCAGGAGCCATGACGGGGATGTATTGTTATCGGACGAGTTTCAATTACTCCTGGAAAACCTGCTCCGCTTCTACGGCAAGCCGGAATGGGAGAACCGGATGAAGACCGCGAGGGTTTTCAGCCAGTATATTTTTCTCCTTCTGAACAGGTCGTACCAGGCCTGTATAAAAAACCGGCCCGTAATAATGGAACTGGTGAAACTCCTGTCAACGAGGGATACCCTTTCAGGGGATGCAATCGCTTCGCTGGACCGCCTCCTTGAAATAGAGCAGGGAGAACTTGACGACTCCATGGCCAGACTGGTGAAGGGTATCCTGGCCGGCAGGCAGGCGGCCGCCATGCGGGGGACGTTCTCGGCCCTGGCCGCGGGAACGGGAGAGGTTGATGGAATCAGTTTATCCGCATATTCTGAGCTCCTTGATGCTGATATCCTGCCCCGTTACGAAAAATCTATACAGGAACCCGGTGAGGAACTCATACCAGCCGGCGTCCCCGGCGGAATACGAAAGAGTCTGGAAGATAAATTCGAATCCCTCGGAGAAAAAAACCGCGTCGCCAGGCTCTACTCACCCCTTCCCGGGATCTACCTGTACCGGTTTCAGGGAAAGGATTCGGACGCGATACGGTACGCCGCCTTTTCCTTCGTTGAAATAAGCAATTCAGATAAAATTGACTGGGCCGGATCCGTCCTTGCTGACTGCTGCCGTCTGCTCCGGATTTACCAGGATATCAGCCGGGCTGAAAATGCCTGGATAGAACTGTCCGTTACCGGCGCCTCCTTTATCTGGAACCCCGACGCCGAGACCGGTGATTCGGTCAATTACAGGAAATTAAAAGAGCACCTTGCCGTTACCGAAGAATTCCTGGATGACGGTGTTATTGATTTCGGTATCCTCGAAGCGGGAGTCCTCTACCTCCCCGGCGACAGGCCGGCGTCGAGAAGAATACTCTTCAGAAAGCAGGGCGGGAAAATCTCAACTGAATTCCTGTATGACATGAGTCCCGCGAACCCCTGTATGACACAAGAGCCCTCCAGGTACGACGCCGCCCTCTTTAACAACAACAAGCTCCCCATAGAGTTGTGGGCCGGGGAATGCTTTGACCCGGGAACCATGGAGGAGATACGGATCGAATCGATTGACGGGTCCGATAAAACCGAAGAGGGGGCCATGCTCGCCCGAAAACCGGTGGCCTCGAAAATATATCACGGAACCATAAGGGGCGCCGACGCCTGCTTTTACATGAAAGACTTCCGCGTCAGCGGGGGGGCCACCGGAAACCGGGAGGGAATGAAGTACCTTGCAGCCGCCTATCTCTCGTTCATGAAGGGATGGCCCCTGTACGTCTGGAATGACAGCGCCGGGGCGAACATCATGGAGGGAGTGGTTTCCCTGAACCGGGGGGCCGAAGGGTTCATGATGAACGCCCTTCTTTCAGATAACGTCGATTACGGGACGTTCGAATCATATATCAAGAACGTCCCCGACCCGGCCCTGAAAGATCTCGTCGAAGAAATCAACGCCATGTTCAGCCTGGGTGCAGAGACTTTTTCTAAAACGGCACTGAGGCTCGTTGCTGTGGGGATAGGCCCCTCGGCCGGCCTCGACGTGTACGGATCAAGCCAGGCAATGGTGCAGATTCTCCTCGATTCGGAACAGTCGTTCCGGGTTCTGACCGGATCAAACGTCATTCAGTCGGTCATGGGAGAGAACATTTCGAATTACAATATCGGCGGCGCGAAGATTCTCGGCGAATGGACCGGTATCGTTGACATCATCGCAGAGGACAAAATCCATCTCGTCAGTTCCGTGCACCAGGTCCACCATTTCTTCTCGTCCCGTTACGAGAGCGATACGATCATGAGAAAAACGGGAGCGGGGGAATTGAGCGAAAACGTTCAGTGCAACGAAAGCATCGTCATTACCGGGCGGACCATCAAGGGGAACATCGACAACGGGTATTTCATTCCCTTCAAGCGGGACTACAACGAATCGGAGTCGCTGATCGGGGGGTTCGCGAAACTCGGCGGACGAAGGGTGCTGATTATGGCCGCCAGGACCCATTCCGGGCTGCGCTCAACGCCATCAATCATAAAGGCGACCGAGCTGCTGGAAACCGCCAGCCGCACCTGCTGCGATCAGATTCTGATTTTCGGAAAGAACTGGACCGCGAAACAGGACACCGGGGAGAACCGGAGCCTCCGGGCGCGGTATGACCTCGCCGGGGCGATGTTTAAAAAATCCGGCTCCAGGATCCACATTATAACCGGTATCGAGGGGTTTAACGCGGTTGACATTAACGCCGGCGCTGATATTGTAATCTACGTCAAAAAAGGTGACATGCCGGCGGGGGAACTCATTACCGCCAGGAAGAACGCCGCCTTTGTCGTTGACGGCTTTGAAGCGGCCTTTGATACGGCCCTGAAGTTCCTTATTTTTATGGAAAAGAAAAGGGAGTACTCAGCCGGGTCAGAGCCTGAGAAGAAGCCGTCGATACCGTCACATCAGGAAAAGCCCTATGACATGGTCAAATCGGTGATCGACAACGTCGTTGACCGGGATTCCTTCCTGGAAATATACGGCGAGATGAACGACCTGGTAACCGGGCCGAGCCTCATCACGGGCCTCGCCTTTCTCGAGGGAGTGACCGTCGGCATCATCGCGGACAATCTACTCATAAAGGGGGGAGGGGCGGACGCCCCTGGCACTGAAAAGTTCAGGCTCTTTACCGAGTTTCTCAACAGGCGGAACATTCCCCTGGTAATGCTCTCGAACTCGTCCGGGTTTGTCCCCGGCTCCAAGGAGGAGCGGTTCCGGATACAGGCCATCGGGGCCCGTTCACTGGACGCGAACATCCTGGGGAACATCCCGGTTGTGTCGGTGGTACTCCACCAGAATTACGGCGGGAGGCTCATCCAGGCCTTCAACCGGTTCCTTCGCCCCGGTATCGTGTACCTCGCCCTGGAGGAATCGGTCATGGCCGTGCTCGGGGTACATGCCGCCTTTGATCTCCTCCTGACGAAAAAGTACCGTAAACTGGTTGAAAAGGGGCACGTCGAGGACGCGGAAAAACTCCGGGAGCGGTTCTACGAGGACTATCTCGAAAAAGCGAAGGCGAAGAACGACGCCCTCGGCACCGGTGTCCTCGACTGGACCATTCCCCATGTGAGCGAACTGAGGGAGCACCTTGTCAGGGGTCTTGATCTCGCCCGGGAACGGTGCCGGGAGGCGTTCGGACGATAAACGGGCAACTATGACCTCCCCGCCTGGAGGAACTCCCTGATGGCCTCGAGCTGTTTCGGGTTCACGTCCAGGGTCACCGGTTCCGTGCCAATATAAAACCGGTAGGACATGGTTTTCGCGTCCAGGATTTTCCTTTCGATTATCATATCGAGACTGCACCGGGCCGTTATCTTCTTAACCGGCACCGCCGTGATGGTTTTTCCCGCCGGCACGGTCCGTTCGTACCTGCCGCCGTTTCGCACGTACCGGGGACGGTTCCCCATAACGGTGCGGGTCTGGCTCTCCGCTTCCAGGAGCTTCATGGGGAAACTCTTTCCATCAACCATGACATAAGCCCGTTCGGAAAAATTCTCCATGTCGGGGACCGCCTCGAACCGGAAGGTCAGGTTCGCCGGGGCCGGCCGGCCGCGCACAACCTCCCGGTAGTAGCGCCCCTCGTCCATGTGCATGACCGGATACCGGAACTCCCGCACCGGGTGGTCCATGTACATGGTCACCGTCCTCGCCTGCCGGTACCGGTCGTCCCGTACCTCTACCCGGTAAGAACACCCGGTGAAAAGCGATGCCAAAATGATTAAAGCAATAAGTATTTTCATGGAAAGACACTCCTTGTTATTAATACGGGAACCTCTATTAATACACAAGAGGTTCCCTTTTTGGTACGTATTTTGGTTTAAATTTTATTTAGCCTTGATTAATCAAGACTAAATAAAATTG
>CAZEPS010000239.1:0-6583 GCA_964514165.1 uncultured Leptospirales bacterium | reverse complement strand
CTCGAAATCGTACTTTTCCTGACATTCTCTGATTGCTTCGATGAAATACTGCTTTCCGTGTCTGCCCAGGAGAAGATTTCTTTTCCCGTGGCATCTGGTGTAGACATGGTGAGTGCATCCCTGGGCGATGTTTCGTTTCGGTCGAGGCATGGTTTCCTCCGTAAGGGTTTACTATTAATACGATTGAGAGGGGGAAATTTTTAAAAAAAAATCGAGGGTCAGAGCCTTTTTTTTATTTCCCCCAACATTCCGGAATGAGCAATCTTTGTTATGCATACTCTATTGCTGGTGAAACCGGATAGATGTTCACTATGCATAAAGCCCCTTCCGGGGGGCATTGGGTCATGACTGGATAGAATACTATGTGTTAAGCCCGGTATGCTGATCAGTAGACGACTGTCCTTCCGTCGGTTCCCCTGAGGGTCAGAGCCAGTTCCCTGAAAGAGGGTACCTCCACCAGGAGCCTGGTGGATACCGAACCGATCATGTGAAGTTCGTGGGAATCAGACGAGGTGAGAAAAGGGAACCGTTCGTATTCAGCGAACCGCTTCCGGGCGGCAGTGACATCAATGCGGGACGACACCTCAACCCCGTCCAGGGGAAGGTCGGGGGGGATAAACCCGAGCTGGCTCAGGATGCTGTTCATCTCCCGGTCGATGTGGGCCGCCACGGCGAGGCCCCCCAGGGAGTGGACCGCCTCCACCGCGGCATTGACCGTCAGGGACGTGGCCCCGATGAGGAGCCGTTTGTTGAACCCGTCAACCTCGTCTTCGGCCGTGGCGATGACCTGCATGCCGAAGAGGTTTTCGTCGTTCTCCCCGGCCATGAGGTTCGCGAACACCAGCTCCTGCATTTCATGGGCGTTCTTTACCGACTCGAACAGGGCCACCAGGTGTACCTCTTCGGCGGTGTTTATCTCCATGCCCGGAATGACCACCAGGCCACTGCCTTCGGCGGCCTTTTGTACCGCGCCGGTGTTTTCCGCGCTGTTGTGGTCGGTCACCGCGATAAGGGCGAGCCCCTTCCGAGCGGCTTCGGCCGCGATCTTTTTCGGGGTCATGTCCAGGCTGGCGCAGGGGGAGAGGCAGGTGTGGAGGTGAAGGTCTGCTGTTATCTCGCGGAGCACGGGGCAATACCGTACCGGGGGTGCGGGAGTCTCACACCCCCCGGATTCCCATTTCGTAGAGCCTGCCCGCGAGATCAAAGGTGGGAAGGTCTGAAACCAGGATCGGGATCTCCTCCTCCGCCGCCTTTTCCAGGGTCGACTCTTCCGGTTCACGGTTGTTTACCAGGATTATGGCGGCCAGGTTTTTCAGCACTGCCACGGCCACGATGTTGTTGTGGATCTGGAGCGTTATCCAGACGGACCCGGACGCGGCGTTGGCCATGACGTCGCTCAGGAGATCGCTGGAGTAGCCTGCCGTCACCTCGGCGTCGAAATCGCCGGCATCGTTTTTTACCGTAAGGTTCAATTTTTCGATAATCTCACTAAGTTTCATCGCCCTCTCCGATAAAAATTTCTATGTTCAGGGTTGTCCCTTTTCCGACCTCTGATTCGATCTTCATGGTGTCGGAGCACTTCTGTATGTTCGGAAGGCCCATCCCCGCTCCGAAACCGAGTTCCTTTACCCAGGATTCCGACGTGGTGTACCCGGGCTCCATGGCCTTGTCCACGTCTTCGATGCCGGGGCCGTTGTCCGCTACCTTTATGCGGATCCGGTCCTCGGTTATGTTGTAGGTCATCTTTCCGCCGTCGGTGTAGATTACGACGTTCATCTCGGCCTCGTACGACGCTATGGCGACCCGCTGGATGATGTCCGGCCTGATGCCGAGGCGTTTCAGGTTCTTCTTCATCGTGGTGGACGCCTTGCCGGCGTTGTCGAAATCCTTCCCGATGATGTCGTAGGAGAGCTTCACGTTCTTCTGGTCTGCCGCGATGTCCTGAAAGAAGTGGCTCGCCCGCCACTGCCGTATCTCCTCTTCCTTGTACTCTTTCTCGAGCTGGTTGAGGGTCCCCTCGATGATGACCCCCTTGGTGACCATCCCCTTGAGCTTTCCCGATTCACGGTCGATGACCGGGAACCTGCCGAAGCCGTACTGGTCGAATTTCTTCACCGCGTGGATGAGGGGCTGGTCGGTGTAGAGGCACTGGGGGTCCCGGGTCATGATGTCTTCAACGGAGCATTCTTTGCAGCCCTGGATGAGCCAGCGGATAAGGTCTTCGATGCTGATGATGCCGACCAGGGAGTCGCCGTTCACCACCGGGAGCCCGGATATGCGGTGTTTCTGGAGGCGTTCCCTCACGGTGTCCATGGGATCATCAGGGCCGATGGTGATGAGGTCTTTCTTCATGACGTCAGCCACCTTCAGCTCAAAGAGAATCTCTACGGTTTTATCGAATTTCGTTTCCATAAATCCGGGATGTGTCTTTTACGTTTTGTATGTCCGCCGCGCCTTCCCTGTAACCCGGCGGGGTAATTTTTTTATTTGAAGCGGATGTTTCCGCCCCGGTCAGGACTCCTCTTCCTGGGAACCCTGGATTCCCTTTTCATAGAGCCTGCCGCTTGCCACGAAGAGGCTGTCCCTGGTCGATATGAGGGTTATCTTCTCGTCTTTCGCGAGTTCGATAATCTTCGGCTCAAGCGGCCTTCCCCGGACGATAACAACAGCCTTTATCCCGAACACCGATGACGTGCGTATAACCTGGGGATTGGTGAGCCCGGTCAGGAGAATGTCGGGCACGTTGACGCTGGCGAGAATGTCGCTCATGAGATCGCTCGCCGCTGCCGTGATTATTTCTGTCTCTTCGTCTTCCTCGTTGAGAAAGTGAACCTCGCCGTTGAGAAGCTCTATTATCTCTTTGATTTTCATCTGCTGTTACATCCGGTTTTCTATGATATGGGACCCTTCGTGGAATATTACAAATTGTCTCTTGTGTCAAGAATAAAAAGGCGTGTCCGGGCGAATAAAGACGCCGCCGGGGAGGGGGACCCGTTAATTTGTTGAAAAAAATATGAAAATTTACGGTAATGGCGGGAAGGGCCGGGTAGTCAGAAACGAGCCTCGCGCCCGTTCCCTGGGTTTCCGGTAATCCTGTTCAATGAAGAAAAAAAATAATCTCAACGATCTGAAGCCCGAAGAGCTGGAAGTGGTTGAAGAGGTTAACCGGCTGGTCATCTCCGGGGAACCCCTGGAGAGCATACTCGATACCCTCTTTACCGCGGTGCGCGAGATCCTCCCCTGCGACCGGGTCGACCTCGGCTTTATCGAGGACGACGTTAAGCGGATAGTCTTCCACTACGTGCGGGCCTTATACGAACCGGTACTCCTGAACCGGGACTACGTTTACGACCTGGCCGGGGAACAGACCGGCGGTATCTTCGAAACCGGCGATCCGGCCGTGGTCAATAACCTCCCGGAGCAGGTGGACGAGGTACACGCCGAGTCATCCGAGCTCCTGGTGAGCGAGGGGATCCGCTCCTGCGCCCTGCTCCCGATAACAATCGACGGGAGGCCCGCCGGGATCCTCTCGTTTCGTTCACGGAAAACCGGGGCCTACGGGAAGGAAAACCTTCCCATGCTCAAGTCCCTTCTCAACGTTATCCGCCTCCCGGTTGAAAAGAACTTTCACCTGCAGCAGATAGAGAAGACCACCGAGAGCTACATGGAGATGCTGAGCGTGGTGAGCCACGAGATGAAGAGCCCCCTGGCGTCGATAATCACCCTGGGAAAGACCCTGTCGAACGGCTACTTCGGGAAGATCGACGACAGGCAGAAAGAGATTGTCGACCGGATGATAAAAAAGGCGGAGTACCTTCACGCCCTTTCCGCGGAATACCTGAGCCTCTCCCGGTTCGAGAGCGGAGAACTCCAGATAAACCCGAAGCTGGTGGACTTTTTCCAGGATCTGGTGGATCCCTCCATCGAGCTCCTGAGGCCCCAGATCGATGAGCGGCGGGTGAACCTGGAGAAAAACTACGCCGATTCGATACTCCCCGTTACCTGCGATCCCGACCTGGTGAGAATAGTGCTGGTGAACCTTCTCTCGAACGCGGTCAAGTACGGCAATATCGACGGGGTGGTCAGACTCACGGTGGAACGGCACCACCGCATGGTGAGGGCCTCGGTGTGGAACGAGGGGCCCGGTTTCCCGGAGATAGAAAAGAAGCGCCTGTTCCGGAAGTTTTCCCGGCTCCAGACCAGGGAGCTCCGGGAGAAAAAGGGCACCGGGGTCGGGCTGTACGTCTCGTGGAAGATTATTCAGCTCCACGGCGGGGTCATGCGGGCCGACTCAAAACACGGCTCCTGGGCACTCTTTACCATGGATCTCCCGATGCACGGGGACATGTGCGTGCTGCCGTGAGGCAACGATTTTACCGGAGGTTTATATGAGAACAGCACTCTCCTTACTCATCGGCATACACGGCCTGATTCACCTGCTCGGTTTTCTCAAGGCCTTTAATATCTACACGGCAAAAGAGCTCACCCTCCCCATAGCGAAGCCCTGGGGCATCGTGTGGCTCATTGCAGCGGTGCTGGTCCTGGCCGCTGCCGTGTTCCACGGTTGTAACTGGAGCTACGGGTGGCTTGTGGCCGTACCGGCCCTCATCGCCTCCCAGGCCCTCATAATCTACTTCTGGAAGGACGCGAAATTCGGCACCATCGCCAATGTCATCCTGCTGGTGATTGCCGTCATCGGTTTCAGCGGCTGGATGCTTAAGAGCCAGTATAAAAAAGACGTGGCCGAAGGTATTGAACGGACCAAGTCAATTGAAAAGGAAATTATAACAGGACAGGACCTGGAGCACCTTCCCGGCCCGGTAAGAAAATACCTGGAATACGTCGGTGTTGTCGGCAAACCGAAAGTCAAAAGCGTAATGGTGGCCTTTGACGCGGAAATGAGAAGCGAAACCATGAGCTGGTTTTTACTCGGGACCGAGCAGCATATTTTTTTCGATGAATATGAACGGCTCTTCTTCATCGAGGCCAGGGTGAAAGGACTTCCGACCCGGGGGTACCACCGGTATAAGGGCGGCGAGGCAACCATGCGCGTAAAGCTCCTTAACCTTATCCCGGTTGCTGACGCAGGCGGAGAAAAGATGTTCCAGGCTGAAACCGTGACCCTTTTCAATGACATGTGTTTCCTCGCACCGGCCGCCCTTATTGATAAAAACATACAGTGGGAGCGGATAGACGACACAACCGTACGGGCCCGGTTTACAAACCGGGGGGTCACCATTTCAGCCCTGCTTTTTTTCAACGGTACCGGCCAGCTGGTTAACTTCGTCTCGGACGACCGCTATGATATAAACAGAATGCAGAAATACCGTTTTTCCACGCCTATAGGCAATTACCGGGAAATAAACGGGTATAACCTCCCGACCTGCGGCGAGGCGGTCTGGCATTACCCGGACGGAAAATTCACCTACGGTAAGTTTCGCCTGCAGGCCGTCGAGTACAACGTTGCGGATTAGGGTACTGCTCCGTATCAGCTTGACATGTCACTGGTGACTTCCAGAAACCATGTTTTTGAAGTCCCACTTCAGGTCAGCAATCGAACCTTTTTCGATTATTATTGCTGTGAGGGGGAAATGACCATTCATGAAAACTCAGTACCGTGACAGGACAAGTTCAGCCACCTCTTCACCGGACCGGAAAGCCTGGTGAACAGCCTGCTCGACCGGCTGGCAAGCGACCGTATATCGCTCGGCTATGTTTTTGACAGCGGCACAATTTTCATCGACCTTTTGTGATTTAAAGGCCCCGTAATACAACTCTGCTCTGGTAATATCGGAAACGGCAATGGTATCAAATCCCCGCTCAACTACTTTGTGTGAGATATTTTTATTTCCTTTGAGCCAGTAAATAACGGTATCAGTATCGAGAAGATAGATCATAGAGAGATGTTTTTTATCGCGCGAATGACGGGCGTCTCTGATGTCTTTGATGATCTCATCGGCCGATCTGTCATCATGCCAGCTTCCGCAGATGGGATCGGACTGATTGAGCGGGATGATTTCGACTTCTGTTCCGTCGGCAAGATCGAGCGGGGTTTCGATCATAATGGTGTTGCCTTTTACTATTTCCTTTATACATTATAACGAGCACCTTTTTACGTGCTGTTTTTTCTAATTCTTGTATTTAAGAAGTAATGTTTAGTATGAAATGATGATTTATAAATAAAATAAAGCAGAAAAAAGCAATAGTCAAGTCAAAAAACGGAGTAACCAATACGCAGCGCGCACGGAGTCAGTAACAAACTAAAGAAGGACCAGGCCACCCCGGCGTTTGAGGGGACCGCGGGGGTGGGGGGGGGCCGGTCTGCCACCCCCCGCAATGAGGCATGACCGGCCACCGGGGGATCCTTCCAAAAAAAAATTTTATTCTTGACATTAATGTCAATATAAAATACAGAAATCAATACTGGGAAGAATCGCTGTTCGCATAAAACTGACATAATTTATCTTTTGTATATTTTCCTTAGCTGTTATTATTTTTATATTTACTGTATCAGCATTTGTCTTTGTAAATAAATCGAAGCGACTTCCTAATAATATATTTTCCTTAAAGAAAATTTCGTAAT
>CAZEPS010000238.1:0-6601 GCA_964514165.1 uncultured Leptospirales bacterium | reverse complement strand
GAGGAAGAACTCAGCAAACACCTGGAATAACTGAAAAACACCGATAACTATCGGTAAATATTACCGTACATATTTTCGAATTGAAAAAAAACAATTCAATATACTATTGTCTAAAAATAACATTAACAAACAATCAAGATGACAGCAGGAAAACCGAAATCACTAAAGGAAACCAACCGTAAAGCGGTGCTTTCTCTGTTAAGAAAATCCGGCCCAATCACCATACCGATAATATCTGAACGGATATCAATCAGCAAAACCACGGTAATCAAGATTATCGAACACTTTCTGAGCCAGGAACTGGTCAAAAGTAATGGGAAGGGTGAATCAACCGATGAGGGTGGGAAAAAACCTGAGCTATTCGCGCTCAACGAACACTATCGCCATGCAGTTGCGATTCATATATTCAAAGATGAAGTACTCTGTTCACTTACCGATTTTCGCGGGGAAACAATAAGTATTATAACGAAAACAATATCCAGAAATGAAAAAATTGAAAACGTAATCCAGGATATTGCAGCTTCAACCACAGAATTATTAAACTCATCATCAATTTCACCGGAAAGGGTGCTCGGCATTGGCATTGCACTGCCTGGTATCGTCGATTATGATCAGAAAACTGTTCTCTTCAGCCCCTGGTTCCCATCCTGGGGGGATCAGATCCCCATGGGAAAACTGCTGAAAGAGGAAACAGGGATCGACATACCGATTTTCGTGGACAATGAATTCCGCTTCCAGGTTCTGGCAGAACAGATTTACGGCGGACATGGCGACAAGCAGAACATCATAGTTATCGGTGGTGGCGAGGGACTCGGCGCCGGCATCATGGTAGAAAACGAAATTAAACGTGGGGTCCACAATCTTGCGGGAGAAATCGGACACATGGTCATCAATCCCGAAAGCGGGGAACAGTGCGTGTGCGGCGGTCGTGGCTGCTTTGAGGCGATGGTCTACCGGAACAGGCTTCTGCGGCTCGCGAAGGAGGCATGTGGCGGTAACCCTGAATCCCTCATATGCGGCAATAAACCGGTTGAATCAATTACCGAACATGATGTCTTTGATGCCGCCGACCGGGGTGATCCGTCCGCTATGAAAATATTGGAAAATATAACCGACTGGTTTGCCATTGCCATCTCGAACCTTATCATGGCCCATGACCCTGAGATTATCATTATTCACGGGATTTACACCGGGGCCGGTGATTTTTTTCTTGAGCGTGTTACCCAAAAAACCGGCAAGGTATCTTTAAACAGGGTCAATAAGAACGTCCAGATTGTCTATTCAAAGCTCGGGAGAGAGAGCGGCATTCTTGGAGCAGCCGCGCACTGTATCAATGAATTTTTCAAAGGAGAGGAAATCTTTCAGTAATTTCATCCTGTCATTCTTAATCAAGCAAGGATTATTCCCGAGATGGGATTCGTCATCAGCTTATTTGATTTTATTGGCGTTTTATACTATATTTCTCTTGACACCTTCACTCCGGTGCATATCTTTGCCGGATAGAATCGGGCGCTTAGCTCAGCTGGGAGAGCACCTGCCATACAAGCAGGGGGTCGCAGGTTCGAGCCCTGCAGCGCCCACATCACCCCGTAAACCATGACACCAGGAAAACTTCCCATCCTTTCTCCGATACAGAAAGTCCTTCTGAGTTTTCTCGGCCTCATTGCTTTCGGCACAATCCTTTTAATGCTGCCCTGGTCCACCCCGTCAGGGAACGACATCGTCAGCGAAAACAGTATAATGATTGTTCTCGGCAAGCAGGCGGATATCGACCGGCTCCAGAAGATGAAATAATCAGAGGTTGATTTCCATCCCCTCGTAGGCGATGTCTATGATGAGGTCCTTCGGCCGGTTCGGGTTCATGGTGAGATAGGTCTTGGCGTTGGCCAGCACGTTCTCGAGCTTCTCGTCGTTGTAGTCCGGTTCATGGTGAAAGAGAATAAGCCGCTTCACGTTGAACATCCCGGCGATATCGATGGCTATGGATGCCGAGGAGTGGCCGAATTCCATCTTGTGAATAGATTCCTCGAAGGTGTACATGGTGTCAAAGACCACCACGTCAGCGTCGAGGAAGAAATCCCGGTATTTCTGGATGTTGTCGATCTGGTGCACGTTGAATTCGCAGTCGCTGGTATAGACAAAGGACTTCCCGTTCTCTTCGATCCGGTATCCGTAGGCCATGCCCGGGTGGGGCATCATCTTGTTCAAAACCCTCAGGTCGTTCAGGAAAAGTTCGTCCTCCTTTGGAATGAGGAAAAACTCCTTCTCCGCTTTCATGTAATCGAGGGATATGGGAAAGTGGGCGTACGAATGCTGATGGTCAAGGCGCTCTTTCAGATCGTCATAGGGGGAATAGATGTTGAACCGGTTTCCCTCGATATAAAAAGGGAGAAAAAAGGGTATTCCCTGGACGTGGTCCCAGTGGGTGTGGGTGAACAGCACAGTGCCGACCCCCTTCCCCTCGCCGAAACCGCGGCCCATGAGGTCTTTGCCGAGATTTTTCGCCCCGCTCCCGAGATCGATGATAACAATCTCCCCGCTCTCGGATATGACCTCCATGGAGGTGGTGTTTCCCCCGAAGGTGCTTTTAATTGAAAAGGGGAGCGATGTTATGAACTCGTCAATGGCCTCATGGGAGGTTATGTCACCCGGTTTCGCCAGGGTCAGAGCCCTGCGTATCTTCTTTTCGATGAGGTCGCCGGTTATCGGTGTCGGGATGGAGCCGCGCACCCCCCAGAGTTTAATCTTCATGGAAATCCTTTCAGAATTATTATAACATAACTATAGTCCCTTTACGATTTTAGTCAATTCTTAATTTGTTTGGTTACTATTCGAATTTATCCACACATAATAATGGAGCATAATCAGTTTCCACGAAGAGAATGATAGTCCCCGATAAAAAATCCCACGGGACCACTTTGATGAAATCAGGCTTGACACTGGAAATCAGTATCATTTTTAGAATAATACTTTACGATACCCGGCGACTAAAAAACCGAAAAAAATATAATTGATTGATATGACCTGTCAGGAGATTTCGATGAAAAAATATTCACTGATTCTTATTCTGCCCATACTGCTGCTGTCAGTTGACCTCTTCGCTGACTGCGTCAAGGGCGATTGTAATAACGGCAGGGGAACCCTCTACGATTCTAAAGGTAATGTCCATCAGAAGGGCACCTGGAAAAACGGGAAGTTCGTAAATTAAATACAAGGGGCACCCAACAATGGGTACCCCTTTTTAAAGTATCTGGATCAAATCAAATCATCGTAGTTAATAACCCCGGTATACCGGGCACCGACCTGGGCCACCACCAGTGACGAGGCGTAGCTCCCGAGGCGGGCCGCCTTTTCCGGGGTGAAACCGCGGGAAAGGCCGTAGAGGACCCCGGCCGCGTACACATCACCTGCCCCGTTTGTGTTAACCAGTTCCGTGGGGAAGACCGGTATGCGGTAGAGCAAGCCGTCCGACTTGATGATGCTTCCCGCGGGCCCGAGCTTGACGATGGCGAGTTTCCCCGGTTCGCCCAGGTCGTTGAGGGCGTCCTCCTCTTCCAGGCCGGTGAATGCCCGGGCCTCGTCCTCGTTGACGAAAACGATGTCCGCGTCCTCTTTCACCACCCTTATGAAGGTGTCGTGTATACGGCCGATGAGGGCCGGATCGGAGAGATCAATACTGACCAGGACATTGTTCTTCTTCGCCACCTCAATGGCGTGAAAGCAGGCTTTCCTGATATGTTCCAGCTCGAAGAGATACCCCTCGAAGTGGAGGATCCTGCTTTTTTTAATATAGTCGTCATCGATATCGCTGCGATCAAACCTGAGGGCGGCCCCCAGGTTCACCGCGAAGGTCCGCTCCCGGTCAGGGGTTATCAGGGTTATGGCGTGCCCGGTTATGTGGTCGCTCCGGCCTATCTTCGCGAGAACGCCGCTCTTCTCGGTTTCCCTGACGTAGAGATCCCCGTGCTCGTCGTTTCCGACCTTGCCGAAAAAGACACTGCTGCCGCCGAGGGTCGCTATTCCGGCAAGGGTGTTTGCCGAACTCCCCCCCGGGGTCTTTTCCATGGGGTACTTACTGAGAAAATTCACAATCTTCCTGCTCATCTCTCCGTCAATCAGGTGCATCTCACCCTTTTTGAGATCAAAGCGGGACAGGACCTCTTCGTCTGCCTCTACCGTGAGGTCAAGCAGGGCCGATCCTATTCCGGCCACGTCGTATTCAGCTTCAGTGTTTTTAATCATGATAATGCTGCTGTATTTCTCCTATATTTTATTTTTGATGTGCTCTTTTCTCATTCGGTCGCGGAGATCCTTTTTTCGAATCTCGTAATAGATGACCACGTGATCCTCTTTAACGATAAACTTCAAGACGCGGCCGTCTTTGTACACGTCAACAGTTTCGTCAAAAGTTGTCTCGGCGAAGTGATAGGCGTTAAGCCTGGCCGCGTGCCGTGCCGAGGGTATGATGGTATCCTTGTCGGCGTCAGGGAGGGGAAACCCCCGGCAGACGATGAGATAGGTGTTTCTGCCGGTGAACTTCTTCACGATCAGGGAGTCCTCTCCGGTGAGGGCAGGGGACTGAACCGATTTTACCGTGTCACCGGAGGAGCATCCCCCCGCTATGAAAAGTAAGCCCATAAAGAGCGCCAGTTGTTTCATGGTATCCTCGCTCGTCTCATTGTGATGATTTTACATGAACCGGCATTATCGTCAAGCACTTGTCGCGGTATGTTGATTCGGCAAATTATGCTTGATTTAAATCTCCGTATCATCCCTATTATGACATGTTTTATTGAATAATGTTCTTCATTTCATTGGCCAAAAGCCTCAGAACATTGCATATATGATTCAATTTTCATTTATTACTCAGTGCCTCTGCGCCTCTGTGGTTACTATCTACATAAAATGAAAGCGATCCTTTTCGACATTGACGGAACCCTCCTTAAATGCCACGGCGCGGGCAAGGCGTCCCTCATGGAGGCGACCATGGACGTGTTCGGGACCGTCGGCTCAATGGAAGTGTTGAACTTCCAGGGAAAGACCGATCACATCATCCTCCGGGAATCACTCCTCGCCCACGGCATTACCGAGGACCAGATAAACGGTTCTCTGCGTAAACTGAAGGAACGGTATTTCAACCACCTCAGGGAAAACATCCATGTCTGTGACGCTGAGATCATGCCGGGCATTGAACCCCTCCTGCGCCGCCTGGCCGGGCAGCATTCTGTAATAACGGGACTACTCACCGGAAATTTTTTTGAAAGCGCCAGGATAAAACTTGGCCGGGTCAACCTCGAGGGGTATTTCGCCTTTGGAGTATTCAGTGACGATATTCCCGACCGAAACATGATGCCTCACGAAGCCAGGGAGATACTGAAAAAGGAACACGGCCTTGACGTCGATTTTCGGGACATGATCATAATCGGGGACACGATCCACGACATAGACTGCGCGAACGGTGCCGGAGCGGTATCCGTGGCCGTGGGAACCGGATGGCAGGAGAAGGAGGTGCTCCTCGGCCATAATCCGGACCATTATTTCGATGACCTGAGCGATACGGAAACCGTGATTAAATCCATTTTAAATTAAACCATATTGTGGTTGACACAAACATTACCCGCGATATCTAAACCTTCTATGAACAAGGCAAAAGAACTAATAAAAAGCGCCCTTTATCGATTCGGGGTTAACCACCTGTTCCTTAAACGGGACCTCTACTCTTACCGCCACATCCGGGGGCGCGGCCTCGAAATCGGCGCCCTGAACCGCCCCCTGCCGGTGCGAAAACCGGTTGCCGTTAAGTATGTTGACCGCATAACAAAGGAAGAGGCCATAGAGAGGTTCAGGGAGCAGTCCCCTGACGTTAAAATAATCGCCGAGCCGACCATCATCGACGACGGTTTCGTCCTCTCGACGGTTGAAGAAGAATCTTTTGACTTCCTTATTGCGAACCATGTGCTCGAGCACTCGGCCAATCCCCTCCAGACCATGGAAAACTGGACGCGGGTCATCAGGCCCGGGGGTATCGTCTATACCGTGGTCCCGATCGCGGAGAAGACCTTTGACCGGGAGCGGGTAATAACAACACTGGAGCATTTTATCGGTGATTACGAACTGGTGAAAAGCGGCAATATCGAAGAGTTCAAGAACCGGAACCGGGACCACTGCAGGGAAGCCCTCACCATCGCGCAGCGAAACGACCGACTGCAGAAGGGCCTGGAGCCGATAGAGTACAGCCCCGAAGAACTTAATCGTCTCATTACTGAAATGGTCGAAAACAACGCTGATATCCACTACCACTCCTTCACTGTCGAATCATACCGGAATCTGATAGAACACTTCTGCAGCGAGATTGTCAGTGCAAAGATTATCGAATATGACGTTAACAAGGACGAGATAATCTGCCTCGTCAGGAAGGCCTGAGATACCGGGCCGCCTTCTTCATAATATACCGCACCTCTTCAACACCTAACATGTAACAGAGTCCGATATAGACCGTTCCCCCGGATGCCACGGCTGCCGCGAGGTAACCGAGCCTGGTCATGAACGGGTCCCGATACCAGTCGACCCGGGCGGTGATGAACCAGATCAGTCCCCCCAT
>CAZEPS010000237.1:0-6611 GCA_964514165.1 uncultured Leptospirales bacterium | reverse complement strand
ATTTTTTTTGAGGGATTGTTAATTTTTTCATCCACAAAACTTGACGATAACTCTTAATCCATTCAACAGAACCATAATTGTACGAATTAAAATATATTTTTTCAATTAAATTGTCCTCATCCAGTGTGATGGAAAGTGATTTTTCCACAAAATTTTCACGGAGATATGAAGCAAATACAAGGCGAACTTTATTCCCTTCACGAATAGTATCCGTATGGGTTAGCTTTTTATTTTCATTCATCTTCTTTTTTTATGATCCTGAATAAATATCGGTCAATATTTCTTTATAGGACATATACGGGAACCACTTTGAACAATTATCCTGGAAATTGTATATACGGGCTGTATTTAACTGCTTTACCATGTCTTTAAAAACTAATACTTTGAACTGCCCTCAATTAATATATCACTAATCATATATCATATCTATAAAAATATTTGGGACCGCTAAAAATCAGTTTTCAGTAGCCCCTTAATTCTATTCATCCCCGGGAGGTAACCAGCGATAACAATACTACAAAAAGACTTGACGATATCAAAATTTACCAATGAATTACGTATGGTAACCTCTACTAATTAAAAAAGAGGTACCGCATCACAAGAATTGATTTTTTGAAAAAAATGGAAACAAATTTAATGAACAAAATTATTTTTTTGATTATAAAATTTTCACTGATACTTCTACTGGTACTCATTTTTCTACCCAAAAACCTTTATGCGGCGGAATGGCTACTCGATGGAAAGCTGACCTTTGGCTCCGGGTACAGCAGCAATTCGTATATAGACAGTCTTGCCGATAAGTATATACAACGGGCCTGGGGGCTTGGATATATAGTTACCGGCACTGAACAGAAACTCGATTCCAAACTCAATCTCAGCGCCTCCTATGAAGTACGGGCATTTTACGGTTTCTTCGGTTTCGGAATATCCACCGGCTTTTATGGTACGATAGATAAAAAAAGTTTTCATTATCAGAAATCAACCGACCTCTTTTCCATAGGGAAGACCACTGTTGCATCATACATGCTCCCGCAGACAGCGAACTTTTATTTTAAGGCAAACATCAATGAAAAGAATTCCCTGCATTTCGGCATCGGTTCCGGGGACTATTTATATTTGAATTACCGTGAAGGGAAGATCAACAAGGTCAATCTCATGCAGAACAACAATCTAGTATACGGCGATTATTTTGCCAGGTTCCCCCACGAATACTTCATTTTAACAAATGGAAAAACCGTAGAGCACGATTTCGGGGCCCAGGCTTCAATTGAGTATTCGTACCAGATAAATTACACGTTTTCTGTCCAGGCGGGTGTAAAAGGATTATATATCTTCAATAACAGCGGCAATTCTTTGGCTGTTCACCTGGTTATCGGCGTAACGAGCAGGCTCCTGGGCCGATATAATTATTTCTAACATGAAAATGCATGAGTATGCATTTTCATGGTTTCTGAATGAGAGGTGCATCGCGCCACTCATGAAAAGCTAAATGATCTTCTCTGCGATAACCGGCCTTTCAAGGTGCAGATCGCACTCATCATAGGTCTTCTGGGAGATATACATTACCTCTTCTTCATCATCATGGGGCTCGTCTGCGGTAACCCTGACCGATAATAATCCACCGAGCCACCACCGTCTATCAGATATATAGATAATATCTCCCGGTTTCGCCTTGAGCACTGCCATGGCGTGTCTGCTCAGGGAGACCCCGTCTACCTCTTTTATCTCGAGTTCCCCTTTCATCTTGTCGCCGAACTCGTCATCGTTCGGCTCCCGGCCGTCCTTGAAAGCCCGTTTCGCATCTTCAATTGAGTTGATCACCAGGCCGGTCAGTTCATCTTCGGTTTTCGGTTTTGTGAAGAAGGACACGCTGACACCGATAACCATACACACGACAAATCCGTACAGGGCCCGCATGTAGGTATATCCTTCCCTTGCAACGCCGTGGTCGAATGGCGAAATCACATCATTAACAAAAAAGGACAGGATTATCAACGCCGACCCGCCGATGATTGTCGCGAACGCTGCCGTTGACGTAAACCGCTTCCAGAAAACCGCCAGGATGATGGTTACTATCATCGGGGGAGTCACCGCCGCGGTGAATGTCCCGTGGGCGACATAAATCGACTTAAAACTCTGATACACCGGGACCAGGGACAGTCCGAGTACCGCGGCGATTATGGCGGCGGTTTTCGCCCAACCGAGATAGAACTTGTCGCTCCTGCCGGGGGCCGCTTCCTTGACGATATCATTCACGGTAATGGCAGAAACGGCATTAATGAGGGTGTCCACCGTGGACATGAGCGCCGCGGTCAGGGCCGCCATGAGGAAACCGAAGACCCCCGGCACGGCAATCAGGTTTGCCACCTCGACAAATATCTTGTTCGGATTCACGTCCGCGGGAAGCAGGTCCAGGTTTACCATGGAACGACCTAACCAGCCAGCGTTCGATACCGCGAAGGCGGTCAGGGGCATGAAGAGGAGCACCACCATGAGGATGGCCTTCCGCCCTTCACGGGGGGACTTGACGCTCATGAACCGCATGATGACCCCCTGGTTCATGAAATAGAAGGCGATGGAACTCCCGAACGCGTCCTGCCAGAAAATCCCCACGTGGCTGAACTGCGGGGGCTTATTAAAACCGGAAAAGGGTAATTTAAAAGAAGGATCCAGCGAATCCCAGAATATATCCAGCCCCCCGATATGGGCGATACCGAGGCCGAAAATGGCGACCCCGGCGATGAGAAGCACCCCGCTCTGGGCCAGGTCTGTCATGATGACCGAGGTCTGCCCCCCGGCGTGCATGTAAACGGCGCAGATGATCGAAACGATGAAAGCGATGGCGAACACCCCGAGATGTATCCCCATGAGCCGATCGACAACCGGGCTGATCATCGGCTCAAGGGCCACCCCGATGGTGTAGAGGTTGATCCCCACGTACCCGATTATGTACACGATGAGCACGACCACTCCGGCGATACGGACCCTCTTGTCGAACCTCAGTTCAAAATACTCCGGAATGGAAACCACCCGGGAAAAGTAGATAATCGGCAGCCATCCGAGGATAAACATCGGTATGATGAACCAGTCGTTGAGATAGGTCATGGTGGATGAGAACCCGTACCGGAAACCCGCGGCCGAATATTTTATAAAGCTGTACGATCCGACCACCGTGGCGATGCAGCTCAAGGCGATGAGCCACCAGCTGAACCGCTGGCCGCCGAAAAAGAAATCGGCCGTTGACTTAACATACCTGCCGAACCAGGTGCCGAACGCCAGAATCGCGAAAAAATAGACGATTATTATAACAAGATCCAGAACTGTTCCCACGCTATACCCCTGAAATGAGAATCATTATAGTGTGAAGGGTCAGAAAAAGGAGAAAACCGATGACGAGCACCCACAGTGTTTCTTTATCTTTTTTCAGGGAGAGGTCCATCGCTTTTGTCCTAACGGCAATGACGATGGCGAAAACGAATACAGCCCCTCCCACTGAATACTGGTAAATAAGGGGAAGCCACGGTGAATCGATCATATCTCCTCCAGGTATTGATTATCGCGATTGTATCGAAGAGATGATTTTTACGTAACCATAATACATGTAAAGAATTGATAAATCAATTATAAAGTAATTATTAAATACTATTTAGTATCAATTATAATGAAGAAAAACCCGGTATCAGATACCGGGTTTTCTCAGAGCGGGAACACCTGTGTGAGGGTTATATCTTCTCGAGTTCCTCCAGGGCGGTTTCAATACGACTCTGGACCTTTTCGATTCTTTCAAGAAAATGGGCGATCACCTTTTCCTTCTGGTTCCTGTTCAATTCGCCGTAAAAATCCACCATGGCGTCGATCCCGGGAAATTCACCGGCTAATCGTTCTGCAGCCTTTCCCTTAACCTTGAACGCGATTGATTCCATGTCAGGATTTGCCTCGGCCAGTTTAGCGTCGATTTCAGCGATGAATTCCTTTTTCACCGCCAGGCGGTCTATCATCGAATGACGGAATAGTGCCGCGGTCTCTTTCAGTTTCGCGGCCTGGGCCGGAGTGAGATCGAGTTCCTTCATGACCCTGTCCGCGTGCCTGAACCGGGGGGGCCCATCCTTCCCGTGCCGCCCTCTCCACTCAGAAAAGCGGTCAATTTTATCGCCGGCCCTGTCGATCCGCTCCCTGAGCCTCTCAACAACCATTGCCTTCTGCCCGTCATCGAGGATGTCGTAAAAAGCGACCCCGTAGCCGAGGACCCGGTCCACCTTCTCTGGGCCTTTCTCACTGATGGCGCTCTTGATATCCTTCGCCAGGGCGGGAACATCCGGATTTTTCTCCCTGAGGCGGGAGGCTATGCCGTCAAGGGCCCTGCTCTTTTCAGTCATCCCCTGCACCATGTCCTCCCTGATTCGCAACTTCAGGGCGTCAACCTGCTTCTGCTGTTCACCGTCCAGGTTCAGTTCAGCCAGCCGCTTATCAATGCGCTTCTTCACCGCTTCAGGCCCGTGGCGGAAACAGATTTCCCCGGGATAGTCCGAATGGCTGAAGGCGGTAAGTGTTATGATAATGGATCCGATTACCGCGAAAATTATCAGAATAGTCTTGAGTTTCATCGTGCTTCTCCTTTTATTGTATTATGAGTATGGCTTCAATATAGGGATGACTTGTTAAGAGACCGTTACCGGTCTGAAAAAATGTGTAAAAAAGTGTAAAATCATTCTTACAATGCACCCGGCACCGATAAAAATATGTATACTGGTATGGGAGCCATGAATAAGAAGGTACTGATATTCGATGACGACAAAAAACTCCAGGAACTGGTAACCGAGTACCTGGAGGGGTACGGGTATTCGGTGGCAACCAGGCCTGACGGGACCGGCGCTGTTGATGACGTCAAAAAGGAGAATCCGGACATTATCATCCTTGACATCATGATGCCCGGCAAAGACGGACTCGAGGTGCTCAAAGACATCCGCGCCGTGACCGGCACCCCGGTCATCATGCTCACCGCCCGGGGGGAAGACACGGACCGGATTATCGGCCTTGAACTCGGCTCCGACGACTATCTCTCGAAGCCCTTTAACCCGAGGGAACTCCTGGCCAGGATGAAGGCAGTGCTCAGGAGGAGCGACGGCGGTCCTTCCGGGGAGGAGGAGACAACCCTCTCCTGCGGGGAATACACCCTGGATCGGGCGGCCTTCCGCCTCTCCTGCGCCGGCAACTTCATCGAACTCTCTACCACCGAATTCAGGATACTGGAGGCCCTGATGCGCCGGCCGAACACGGTCCTGTCCAGGGACGATATAATGAACCACGCCCGGGGCCGCGATTTCATGGCATTTGAACGGAGCATCGACGTCCATATCAGCAAGCTCCGCTCCAAGGTTGAATCCCTGTCCGGGGCCCGGGACACGATAAAGACCATCTGGGGTTCCGGGTACATGTTCGTGGTATAAATATGAAGATAGGCAAACTGCACATCAAGATATTCCTTCTTTTTATCGGCCTCTTCATAATTTCGGAGATCCTCATCTTCAGCCTTTTCAGGGCAACTTTCGTTAAGCCGTTCCAGCGCCACATCAATGATTTCCTCCGGGTAAACACCAGTTTTATCACCGCCCTCATTGAGTACCGGATGAACCCCGGCCTGTCCCCCGATAACAATATGCTTGAGTCCCTTGACGAGTTCATCATCCATTACAGTAGAATTTTCAGGTCAGAGGTGTGGATAGAATCCCCGGCAGGGGACATTCTGTTGAAGACATTCCAGGGCGCACCGCCGAAAATTCCCTACCGGAGGCTTGAAAAGCGGGGGGATTTTTACTTCACGAAACGGCCGAAGATGGAGGTCCCCTTTTACATACAAATCCCGGTGAAACTCGCCGATAACAATACCGGGTATGTCCATATCCTTCGAAAATGGGGGGGGCACGAATTCTCGGAGTCGACCCTGGCCCTCGGGTTTCTCGGGATCGCCGCCTTTATCGCGGTTTCGGTCTTTCTGATATCACGGCTGGTGACGGTCCCCCTGAAAGGACTTCGGGAGACCGCCCTCGAGATTGCCGACGGCAACCTTGACAAACGAACAGAGGTGTCAAGCAGCGACGAAATTGGGGAGCTCGGCCAGGCCTTCAATTCCATGGCTGACACCATAAACCGGATGATTACCGGCACGAGAGAACTCACTGCAAATATTTCCCACGAGCTCCGGTCCCCCCTGGCGAGGATACGGGTTGCCCAGGAGCTCATCCGCGACGAGGCGGCAGGCACCGATAACAATCGGATCAACACCTGTCTCGGCGCCATCGACCGTGAGATTGAGGAAATGGATATTCTTATCGGCAAAATTTTACGGCTCTCGGAACTCGACTTCAGGGAAACAGGAAAAAAAAAGGAAAATATCGACATCCTCGATGTGCTCAGAAACCAGTGGGGCCGGTTTGACCGGGAATTCCGGGCAAAAAATCTCACACTTTCCATGGATCTCCCGGACGGGGAATACCCGGTCTTCGCCAACCTGGACGACATGCGGTCGGTTTTTTCCAATATTTTCGATAACGCGGTGAAATTCACCATTCCCGGGGGATTTGTATCGGTTACCGCAGCCCCGAAAGGGGAAA
>CAZEPS010000236.1:0-6682 GCA_964514165.1 uncultured Leptospirales bacterium | reverse complement strand
GTCCCGGAATCCGTACCTGCCGAGAATTGTATCCGCGAGTTCGCGCGAGGGGTTGGCCGAGATGACCAGGTCTGCCACGGTGCCGATAGTATCCGCCGGGAGAAAATCCCTGCCGAAGCGCCCTTCGATGAAGGATCTGACGGTTGCGGAATGGGTCTCGAACTCGACATGGAGCTGCTGAACAGCGGTATAATCCCCCAGGTCCCGGTAACCCATGCGCCTGGCAAGGTGGCCGAACTCGAGGGAATCGTTTGACGGCAGGAAGAGATCCTTTGCCGAACCGCGGAGCATCCGGAGGCCGTTAATGAGCATTCGAAAGAAATCGTAGGCCCCGAGGAGGCGGGAGTGTTCGTCGCTTTCCAGTATCCCGAGTTCGGTGAGTGCGTTCAGGGCCTTGTGTATCTTCGGTGTACGGAGCAGATCATGGTCGCGGCCGTACAGCACCTGAAGTATCTGGACGGTGTATTCAAGGTCCACCAGGGCGCCGGGGCTGAATTTCGCGTTTATCCTTCCCGGTTCCGTTTTTTCCCTGTACTGCTTCATCCTGAGATCATGAAGCTCGGTGAGGTCGATGCTTTTTGCCGTGTACACGAACTCGTTTCTGAGGCGTTCCAGCCTGCCGCCGAATTCCAGGTCCCCCGCCACGCGCCGCATCCTGACCAGGGCGAGCCTCTCGTAGGAATGGGCCTCACCGCCGGGCCCGTAATAGGAGAAGAAGGAGTCGAGGCTGCAGGCCAGGGGGCCGTCATTCCCGTAGGGCCGGAGGCGCATGTCCAGGTCGAAGATCCCCTCCTTTTTCGCGCGTATGAACCAGATGACATCTTTCACGAGAAGATCGAAAAATTCCGAGTTCTTTATGCTTTCGCTGCCGTCAGTATACCCGTTGTCGCTGTAGACAAACAAAAGCTCGATGTCCGAGGCGTAGCCGAGGGCGGCCCCGCCGAACTTTCCCAGGCCCATGATGCCGTAACTGGCCTCGAGCCCGGCCACTGACTTTGGCATACCGTACCTGCCAGCAAGCCCTTCACAGGACAGAGCGGCCGCTTTTTTCACGATTGCTTCCGCCAGGACCGTGAGGTGCTCAGAGAGGACCCGGAAATCGGTCTCGGGGTTAAGGATATGCTCAAGATCAATGAGATAGATCTCCCGGTCCTTGAATTCGTTCAGGATCAGGCGCTGGTCATCCCGGCTCTCAGCTTCAGAAAGAGCACTTTCAAGCCGTTCGGGAATTGTATCAACCGGTTCAACGAAACTCCCGGCCCCCGGGGCCCGGTCGAGCATCGGGATAACGGATTCGTACTGGAGGCGGATGAAGTCTTCCCAGAGAAAATCGCTCGCGCCAAGCAAACGGGCAAGATCTTTCAGGAGATGGGGATTTGACAGCTGCTCAACCCAGTCCTTCCGTTTATATGAAATGAGTTCCTTGGTGATATATTCGAACCGGGATAGGGCCGCGTGCGGATCAGGAGCGGTCCCGAGAAAATAGGTGAACTGCTTGGTCAGGAGTATTGATATCTTGATCGTGTCAAGCAGGTCGGGATCTTCAATCTTATTCCCGTGCCGGTCAACGATGGAGAATTCATCGATAATCTCGTTTCCGATGGTGGATATTGCCACATTTTCAATCTGGATCCCCTGGAGGCTCAGGGCCGTGGTGAGGGCGAAGAGGAAAAAGGGGGTGTCCTCACAAACTATCTTCATCATTGTCGTATCACCGCGATCGTTATCAACCTCTATACGTATCGGGTAGAAAATACTCCGGGCCTCCTGGATTCCGGATATTTTGGCGGCAGCCATTTCGTTAACCATTTCCTTCGCGCGGATGACGGAAGTATCGTCCCCCCGGTTCAGCAGGGCAAAGACCTCCGCGAGCCTGGATTTCAGTTCATCACACCAGAGGGTAGAGAAGCTTTCACCATGCAGTCTCCCGGTAAAGCTATCGATAATGATACGGCCCGCCTTCCCGTTCGAGACTGACTTGCCCCTTCCCCGCAACCGCATGTCCCGGGAGGTCGTTTTCCCGGACATCTTCCGGTAGGTGTATATATACCCCGACTGGATTTCAAAGCCCATGCTGGCAAGGATACCGGTTATCAGTGACAATACCGCCGGATAATCCTTTCCGATGATCGTGCAGGTAAGCTGTTCACCGCTTTCATCGAATAAAACCTCAACCGGGACGCCGCCGGCCATGCCCGTTACCGCCTCTATGTGATCTGAGATTTCATCCACCGAGAAATTGTTTAAATACCGGGGGCCCAGCCGCGATACATGTTCACGGATGACACTTTCATCAATATGGGGGATTTTTTCTTTTATCTGCTGTACGGAGGGAGTTTTCGACATTGAGGACGATTCCGATTTTAGTATGATGCCATGATTTAGCTGCCCGGATAGTTACACCGGTCAACAACCATTTCCGCTATTTTGTCCGCCGCTTCCTTTTCCGCGGCGACCACCTCCGAAGCGCCGGCTTTAAGAAGGGGTTCCACTTCCAGAACATACCGGGTCCTTACCACGATATGGAGATCCGGCGCCATGGACCGCGCGGTTCTCACGGCCCGTTCACCCGCGGCAGGATCGTTTATAACCACGATGAATTCCCGGGCGTGTTCTATACCGAGGCGTTCCAGAACCTCCCGGGAGGTTATATCCCCGTAAAAGGCGGTATCACCCTGGGACTCGGCCCGGATAATATTTTCCGGGTTCATTTCGGCGATGAGATAATCAACGCTGCATTCCCGGAGTATGCGGGAAATCTCCTCCCCGGTGAAGCCGTATCCCCCGATAATAACATGGTCCTGCCACACGCGGCCGCCCTTTTCAGCGTCAAGGGCGTCCCGCACCCCGAGAAGCCTCCCCAGGACCCGTATTCGTACCGCCCCTGCCGCGATTCTCGGCCCCAGGGTCAGGAAGAACGGTGTCAGAAACATCGAAAGTATGGCCACAGCGATAAGATTAACGGAAACCGTTTCATCGAGCAGCCCGGTCCCCCGGGACACACCGATCAGGAGAAAAGAAAATTCACCTATCTGGGCGAGCGAGACCCCTGCCAGCACGGCGACTCGGAGTGGAAGGCGCATTATCCATGCCGTGAGAAACACGATAATGAATTTTCCGGCGATAACAACCGCCAGGAGTATGATTATGGAAAGCGCGTTTTCAACAAGGGATATCGGCACCAGTAGCATACCCACCGATATGAAGAACAGGGAGGTAAAGATATCCTTGAAGGATATCATGTCCGACAGGGCCTGGTGGCGGTATTCGGACCCGGCCACGACCATGCCCGCCAGGAACGCCCCAAGGGCGAGCGATACACCTGCAAGGGACGTGAGCCAGGCTGTGCCGATGCAAACCAGTAAAACGGTCATTATAAAGAGCTCCCTCTGCCGCGTTTTGGCGATAAACCTGAGGACGAACGGCACGATGAGCCTGGAAGCCAGGAGTACCCCCACCACAACGGCAACAGCTTTGCCAAGTATGAGTGCTGTTTCACTTCCCGATGTTGTCTCTCCGCTCAAAAGGGGAATAATGAGCATCATGGGGACCACGCACAGGTCCTGGAAGATCAGGATGCCAAGGGTCAGCCTCCCGTGGGGGGCGTCAATCTCACCCCTGGTTTCGAGCCCCCTGAGCACGATAGCCGTTGACGATATTGCCACGATAAACCCGATAAAGAGGGAGGTGTTCCACGGAAGGTTCAGGGCCGTTGCCGCGGCAAACGCCGCGCCTATGGACAGGGAGACCTGTACGAACCCGCCAAAAAGAATCGGCTTAAAAAGCATCCTGACCCTGTTCAGTGAAAGCTCCAGCCCGATTCCGAAAAGAAGAATGGCCACCCCAACCTCTGCGAGAACCTCCACCTGGTGGACATCGTTTATCAGGCCCAGCCCCCGGGGCCCGACAAGCATGCCTGAAAGGATAAAAGCGGCAATAGAGGGAATCTTGAGCCGGTGCAGTACGGACACCACTATAACAGCGATGAAAAAAATTATTACCAGGTCCCGCAGATATACAAATTCGCCCATGTATGCTATCTCAATTTATTTTATTCACTCTTTCAAGTTTCAAGGTGAAAAGTGTCATATCATTAAAATTACAGACCTGCGCCAATATGTCAATGAGATTAAATGTAATTCCTCCTTTCATATGACAATAACATCATACTCTATATCGTTATATAAATAATCTAGCAAATGAAATTTGACATATTCCGCACCGATTTTATCATTGTTCATTAGCGGGTACATCTGAAAAATGGTTTTATCCATTATTCATACTGGAAAAATCTTATACCAGAATTTATATTTAAAAGGGAACCTCTTGTTTGCTTTATAAATGTTCCCTTCAAGTAATTTAGCAATTAATTATCTTACTATACAATGCATATATTAAATCTTCAGATCTCTCTTTTAGACATGGTGCAGTGCCTTTCAAACGCCCTGGACCTGATAAGCCCGGCCCTGGTGAATCATCATAAGCGCACAGCCTATATCGCCCAGTCAATAGCGGAAACACTGGCATTACCGGATGATGAACAGGTGATAATAGCAATGGCAGGAGCCCTTCACGATATCGGTGCCTGCGCCCTTGATGACCGGTTGACCAGTTTCGACTACGATATCTCCAGGGATAATACCCACGCTGTAATCGGTTCAGTCTTCCTTAACAGTTTTGAACCCCTGAGCAACCTGTCGCCCCTAATCCAATATCACCATAACGAATGGGCTCGCGGGGAGGAAAACCAACAAGCAATACCCCTGGGCAGTCATATACTGCACCTTGCCGACAGAATCGATATACTGATTAATAATAACAGACATATACTGAATCAAATGAAAGACATAACACGGGTTATTCTAGACCATAAAAATACGATATTTCGCCCTGATGCGGTTGATGCTTTCATGGACCTTGCTGACAGAGAGTACTTCTGGCTCGATACCGTTTCTTCTTCAGTCTGGGAGATACTCTACAAAAAAGATATTTTCAACAGGATCAGGCAGATACGGCTCGATGAAATTAACCTGATAGAATTTACCAGGCTCTTCGCGAAACTTATCGACTTCAGGAGCAGGTTTACCGCCACCCATTCTACCGGGGTGGCATTTACCGCCGAAAAACTGGCCAGCATCATGGGATTCAGTGACAGCAAATGCTCGGGAATACAGATAGCCGGCTTCATTCATGATTTCGGGAAGCTCGCCATCCCTAATAACATACTGGAAAAGCCGGCGGAATTAACCGGGCAGGAAAGTGAAATAATAAAATCCCATCCCTATTATACCTACAGGATATTTGAAAACCTCAACAGCTTCAGCGAGATAAACCGGTGGGCGTCATATCATCACGAGTACCCGAACGGTAAAGGGTATCCCTTTCATAAAAGCGGCAACGAACTCACAACCGGTTCCAAGATAGTATCCGTCTGTGATGTGTTCACAGCCCTAATGGAAAACAGGCCCTATCGGCGTGGAATGAAACTCGGGAAGGTATCCACGATAGTAAACACCATGGTAAAAAACGGGATGCTTGACAAAGATGTTACTTCTATTCTTCTGGACAATCTCGATGAAATAGACGACATCAGGCACCTCGTTCAGATTGCCGCGAACGACGAGTATAACAGGTGGGTGGAAAACCTGCCGAACAGCCTGAATTACAAAATAGCCAATTGAATACCGGGCGGATTCTTAGCCCTTACATGGACTTCCCCTGGTTTTTAACCGCCCGGGTCGCCTTTTCGATTTCCTCCCTGTCTCCAAGGTAATAACTTTTTATCGGAGAAAGATCGTCATTGAGTTCATACACCAGCGGTATGCCGGTGGGGATGTTTAACTGGATAATGTCCTCATCTGATATATTGTCGAGATACTTGACCAGGGCCCGGAGGCTGTTGCCGTGGGCGACGATAAGGACTTTTTTGCCGCTCTGAATCACCGGCACAATTTCTTCATGCCAGTAGGGCAGGAACCGATCCACAGTGTCCTTGAGGCACTCACCGGCCGGTATTTCATCAGGGGGGATATCGCCGTACCGTTTCTCCCTGCCGGGGAACATTTCGTCGTCAGGGTACAGGAGCGGCGGCCGCACGTCATAGCTCCTTCTCCAGATGATTACCTGTTCATCGCCGTGCTTTTTCGCCGTTTCAGCCTTGTTCAATCCCTGGAGGGCCCCGTAGTGGCGCTCGTTGAGCCTCCAGTTTCGTATAACGGGAATCCACATCAGGTCAAGCACATCAAGGATTATCCAGAGTGTCCTGACCGCGCGTTTCAATACCGAGGTGTAGGCAACATCAAAAGTGTAACCCTCATCCCTGAGGACCCTGCCGGCCTTCCCTGCCTCATCTACTCCCTTATCGGACAAATCAACATCAACCCATCCCGAAAATCGGTTCTCTTTATTCCAGTCACTTTCGCCATGGCGGACAAGCACTAACTTTTTCATACACTTTTCCTTATTACCGGTTTTAATACTATGGATTAGTAAAAATTTATTGATACAACCGGGGGATGACAAATAAAATAAAAAAAGGCTCAAAAAAGGCAAAAAAGGCTCTGACCCCTTTTTTTGACAATTTTCTAAAAAAAGGCTCTGACCCTCCGTTTTTTTTCAAAAATTTCCCCCGCTCAATCGTATTAATAGTAAACACTTACGGAGGAAACCATGCCTCGACCGA
>CAZEPS010000235.1:0-6740 GCA_964514165.1 uncultured Leptospirales bacterium | reverse complement strand
GACAAAGAGCACCAGGCTCGACAAACGGTCAAAGAGGGAGTCCTTCCTGACCGACGCAGCTATCCCCATCGGAATAGAAATGATATACACGATTACAATGGATATCAGGTTCAGGGCCAGGGTTATGGGAAGGGCGTCGGCAATTCGTTCGGAAACCGGGCGTCCGTCCTTGCGGGAGGTCCCGAAATCGAGCTGAACGAGTTTCCAGAACCACTCCCCGTACCCGACGACAATCGGCTTGTCAAGGCCGAAGAGCTTCCTCTCCTGCTCGAAAATCTCTTTATCCATCGATTCGGCCTGAACGTTTCCCTGGAGCCCCGCGGCCAGGGTCGTGTAATCTCCCGGGGCGAGCCGTATCATGAAGTAGGTGATGAGGGTTATTCCGATGAAGGTGGGTATGATCAGCATCAGCCGTTTCAGGATGTACTTAGTCATGGTCCGGGTTTACCCTCCACTCCTCGAGATCAAGGCCTGCGGTATGGACCTTCACGTTCTCGAAGCGTTTGCTGAGTACGATAAGTTCCGGCGTGCAGAAGAGAAAGGTGCACGGCTGCTCCTCGTGGAGGATCTCGTGGAACCGCCAGTAGAGGCGGCGCCGGCGCTCGTCGTTGAGTTCGCTCCGGGCCTGTTCGATGATGCGGTCCGCTTCAGGGTCTTTGAACCCGTAGAGGTTGGAGCCGTTCTCAGCCTGGGAGGAATGCCACACCTGGTAGGGGTCGCTTTCGAACCCCATGGACCAGCCGAGGATGGCGGCGTCAAAGTCCCTGGTATGAATTTTCTGCAAGAATACCGCCCATTCGTACCTGCTGATGGTCAGCTCTATCCCGACTTTGGAAAAGTCCTCTTTTATAATCGTTGCAATCCGCTCTGACATCTTCGTGCTCGACGGGATCATGAAGTCGAAGGAGAACCGTTTTCCATTTTTATCCAGGTATCCGTCGTTGTCGCTGTCGGCCCATCCAGCCTCAGCGAGCAGTTTCTTCCCTTTTTCCACGTCGTGTTCCAGGGGGCCTATTTCAGTATTATAGTCATGGCTGTGGATGTAGAAGTTCCCTGTCACGATCTTCCCGAGCCCGAAGTAGAGCTTTTCCAGAATGGCACGCCGGTTGATGAGATGGGTCATGGCGGTGCGCACCCGCCGGTCGGAAAATATCGTCCGGTTGTTCCAGGCGATAAAGCGGTAATTCGGCAGGTAATATTTCAGCTTGTAAAAGTTCTCCCTGAATTTTTCCGAGTCGGTCTGCCGCACCCACTGGATCGGCCGAATACTCATGTAGTCGAGGTCACCCTTCTTGAGCATCTGGAGGGCGATGTTCTCCTCGGTCACGAACTTGAAGAATATCTTTTCTATGTCCGGTTTCCTGTCGTGGTAGGTCTCGTTTCTCGTCAGGACGATGAACTTCCCGGTGGACCATTCCATGAAACGGTAGGGACCGGTCCCCAGGGGGAAGCGGGAGTTCCTGTGGGTATTGAAGTCGGTCCCGTCGTCGAACACGTGTTTCGGTATGACCGTAAGCCCGCCGCAGATGCTCAGGGCGAGAAAATAGGGCCGCACCATGATGAACTCCACCGCGTACCGGTCTATCTTCCGTACCTGTTTGATCTCCTTGTAATAGACCTTGAGGCGGGCGCTGGCCACTTTCGGGTCCATGATTATGCGGTAGGAGTAGACAACGTCGTCAGCGGTCACCTCTTTACCGTCGGTCCAGAGTACGCCCTTTTTCAGGTAGAACCGGTACCGGAGCCCGTCGGGGCTGACGGTCCACCGTTCAGCCAGGTGGGGTTCGAACTCCAGTGTGTCCAGGTTCCTCTTTATAAGGGACTGGTATATGTACCCAAAGACAGCCGCGGAATAGGCGTCGGTGTATGTCACCGGGTTCAAAGTAGCCGGTTCGGCCGGGAGGTGCATGTAGATCGTGCAGGGATCTTTTTCAGGGATAAACCGTGAACAGCCGGTCAGAAGCATTACCAGCAGGGCCAAAGCTGATATGATTTGTATGGAATTTTTCATTCTTCCTCTTTTATCACGGTGATCACTCTATTCGCGGCGGACGAGGTGTCAACAATTATCGGGGAAGGAACCGCCGCCATCGGTGATTAACGCTTGACATGAAAAAGAATAGCCGGCACTAATTACACAGCGGCCCCCGGGGGGGCCTTTTTTGCATGCTTTTATCTGTTTTAAGGGGGACCCGCTTCCATGGACATCGTTAAGATCTTAACCGTAATAAAAGACGTGGGCAACGAATACGTCTGGTCGTTTCCGAGCAACCTGTTTCCCGATATTCTGCCGATTCCACTCCTGGTGCTGGTGCTCCTCGGAACCGGGATCTTCGTGACCGTACGGTTCAGGTTGATACAGATCCGAAAATTCAGGCACGCGGTGCAGGTTACCCGCGGCGTCTACGACAACCCTGACGATGCCGGGGACATCAACCACTTCCAGGCCCTGTCAGCCGCGCTTTCGGCCACAATCGGCATCGGCAACATTGCCGGCGTGGCAACGGCAATCCACTACGGGGGGCCGGGCGCCCTCTTCTGGATGTGGATCACCGCCATTTTCGGAATGGCACTGAAATACGCTGAAGCAACCCTGGCGATTCACTACCGGATAGTGCACCAGGACGGCTCGGTGAGCGGCGGCCCCATGTACTACATCGTGAACGGACTCGGGAAGAAGTGGATGTGGCTTGCCATGGCATTCGCCTTTTTCGCCGCCATATCCAGCTTCGGGCAGGGGAACATGATACAGTCATTCACCGTTACCCACCAGCTTTACAGCGACTTCGGCATACCCCGGTGGATAACATCCCTGGCAATATCGATTCTGGTAGGCCTGGTCATTATCGGCGGCATTAAGCGGATCGGGAAGGTGGCCGCGAAGCTCACCCCCATAATGGCGTTGACCTATGTTGCAGGAGCCCTTATCATCATACTGTTAAATCTCCCGAAGGTGCCGGAGACCTTCGCCCTGATATTCCGCGAGGCGTTCGCCCCCCGGGCTGAAATCAGCGGACTCGCCGGAGGCGGTTTTCTCCTTTTTTTGAACACCATGCTCTGGGGGGTAAAGCGGGGCCTCTTCTCCAACGAGGCCGGCCAGGGATCAGCCCCTATTGCCCATGCCGCAGCCAAGACCGAGGAACCGGTGAGGGAAGGCGCGGTGGCAATGCTCGGCCCCTTTATAGATACGATAGTAATATGCACCATGACCGGCCTTATCATCACCCTCACCGGGGCCTTCCAGGCGAGGTCTCTCAACGGCGACACCCTGGGGATACGGATTGACCCGGGGGCCGGGAGCGCTGCCCTGGAGGAGGTCCAGGGAAACGCTCTAAAAAAAGAATATGTCGACAGGGATAAAACCCGCGTAACCGACGACCCGTCCGAGATAACCGAATACTTCCGTGACAGAAAATCGCATCCAGAACGGAAAATCCTCCTGGTGACTCTGAACAAGAACCGTGAACAGAATACCGATGAAATCATCGAAGAATTGAAGAAGGATCTTCCCGTTACAACGGCGGGTTCTCTGGACATACGGGAGAAACTCCTGAACGGATCCCCCATGACCACGTACGCCTTCAGGGAAGGGCTGGTATTTATCGGCGGCTGGGGGGGATATATCGTCACCCTGGCGGTTATCCTCTTCGCCATATCGACCGCCATCAGCTGGAGCTACTACGGGGACCGGAGCGCCGAGTTCCTCTTCGGCAGACGTGCTGTTCTTCCCTACAGGATCATTTACGTCATCGTCCTCTTTCTCGGGGGGATATTTTCTCTTGAGATCGTCTGGGGGCTCGGGGACATCGCCATCGGCCTCATGGCATTCCCGAACCTTATAGCGATCATCTTCCTCTCCGGCAAGGTGCGGGAAATGACAAACGACTATTTTTCCCGGAAGCATGTTCCCTATAAAAGACTGAAAGATTCTCAGGAAAACAGGGAGAGCTGATCCCGGCTTTCGTCTGTTTTACGGGATTCCCTCTTTTCGAGGTTCACGAGCCCTTCCTCTATGCGCCCGAGGAACCGGCTCCTCTTCTGTGGGATAACCCGCGCCCGGTAGGCTCTCTTACGGGCGCAGGTAAGCCAGAGGCTTTTCCTGGTCCTGGTGGCCCCGACGTAGAAGAGCCGCTCCTCCTCGGCTATCTCATCCGGGGGCTTTTCGCCGAAGAGTTCAAAGGGGAGGATCTTCTCCTCGCATCCGGGTATGAACACGTGGGAAAACTCGAGCCCCTTGGACGCGTGGAGGGTCATGAGTGATACCGCCTCGACATCCTGTTCCAGGTCGTCCCCTTCCCTTCCCGTGACCAGGGCGCGGAAAAACCCGGCATAGTCGCTGCTGAAACGTCCGGCGCAACGGGACATCCTGGACGTGATCTCCCCGGGTACGGCGGCCGCGTCCATGGCCGACTCCAGCAGCCCGGCGGCCGGTTCACGTTTTGCAATCCCTCTTGTGAAAATATCGCGGAGCAAAAGTACATCGAGGCCGCCGGTTTTCTCATCATCGAGCAGGGTATCCCTCCCGTGGAAAGCGTCCCTGAATAATCTCAGTATTGTTTTACACGGCTCCTCCCGGTAGAAGGGAACGGACCCCGCTATCTGACAGGCTATGCCGTGGTTGCCAAAGGCCTCGATAAAGGGCTCGAACATGAAGGATGATCTGCAGAGTACGGCAAAATCGGAAAAGCCGGTTCCCTCTTCCGCTGCCGTACCGTCTGCCATACCGCTCTCCATGGAGTAACTCCTTACCCCGCCGACCATGTTCTCTATCCGGGCGGCTATCCAGTCCGCCTCGCTCCGCCCTGTTTCAAATTCCCGTATCTCAATCTTCACACCGCTGGGGCACCCCTCGAGAAACTGCCTCCTCTGGAGCACCTGCCCCGAGGCAAAAAGGACCGGCGACGGACACCGGAAGCTTCTCGAGAGCTTAAAATGTTTCATCCCCGGGAAATCGCCAGCCAGGGTCTCGAAGAATCCGCTTGAAGAGCCCCTGAAGCCGTAAATCGCCTGGTCCGGGTCCCCGATGACGAAAAACCGGGGCTCCTTCTCACTAATGAGGAGCCGGAGAAACCGGTACTGGACCGGGTTTATGTCCTGGAACTCGTCAGCCATGATCCATGAAAACCGCCCACAGATACTTTCCTTGAGAGCCGGGTCTTCCTCGAGGAGCAGAACCGGCCGGTATACCAGGTCGCTGAGATCAAAACAGTTCAGCTCCGCGAGGCGCGTCTCATAGGCGTCGAGGTATTCAGGCTTAACGTCCGGTTTGAGCCCCTGCTTGTACCGTTCGATTGAATCAAGATGCTGTCCGGCCTTCTTCCTGTTTGTTGCCAGGGTGGCAAGTATCTCCAGGGCCTCTTCCCGGTCTGTCACCGTGAAAGAGCCGTCTCTCCCGAGACGAGCGCACTCATCCCTGAGGATGCCGAGGCCGAGGGAATGAAAGGTCTCAACGACCGCCTCTCCCCTTCCCCGAAGCCGGGAACGAATCTCCCCTGCCGCCCTGTTTGAGAAGGTGACTGCAAGGACAGCCCCCATTCCCTGCTCGAGTATACGGGCTGTCCGCTCGGTGAGAATCCTGGTCTTCCCGGTTCCGGGACCGGCGATGACCAGGGAGGGGCCGTCGTAACCGATTATCTCCTCCTGTTCCGGCGAAAATGATGCCGCTGCTGAAGTGACTTCGGCTGGCCCCTTCCCGCCCGGTGCATCGAAGAGGCCCCGGTTATCTGAATCAGCCGGGACATTTGCCCGGATTATCGCGAGTTTCCTCCTGAATTCGTCAATATCAAATTGGAGGGACCCCTCCCCCGCTTCTTTGAGAACGGCCTCCGGGTAATGCGCTGGGAACAGGCCGGTTCTGGAGAATTCTCCGGCCTCGCCATCCCGGAACACCCGGACACGGCCGAACTCCCCGTCGTAGCCCTCGTCGATGATGACCTCCCCCCGCCGGAGCCGGTCAATCCCCAGGGCGAGGATATCGCCCCCGGCGGATCGAAGTTCATCCATGGCCGCCTCGAGGAGTATATAAAACTCCGGCCCGATTCGTTCAACAAGGCGCCTGTACTCTGCCTGAACAGTCTTCCCCCGGCTGTTCTTCTGCCCGGCAATTTCGGCCAGGAGCTCAGGGAGGGGTGTGATTGAGTGAAATGAACCGGTGGCAGATTCAATTTCCGGCTCCCGCCGGTCGGCGAGTTCCGCCACCCGGTAGAGGACACCGCGGGTCACCGGTTTTCCGCACTCCGGGCAGAGGGCGCCGTTTTTTACGGTCTCGAGGGGGTCCCACCGCACCCCGCACTTACGGTGCCCGTCATAGTGGTACTTCCCCTCCTGGGGGAAGAATTCCACTGTGCCCCGGCAGCCTTGTCCGGTCCTGAGGGATTCGTACACGGACCGGTAGTCGAGTTCGGTATCAAAGAGGGTGGCCTCCCGGCCGAGCCGGTCAGGGGAATGGGCGTCGGAATTTGATACCAGGGAAAAGGGATCGAGGAAACTGCATGCCCGGTTCATGGGCGGGTCCGATGAGAGGCCGGTCTCCACCGCGAAGATGTGGGGGGTAAGGTCGCCGTAGCATTCTTCAATGCTGTCAAACCCCGATTTGGAGCCGAGTACCGAAAACCAGGGGGTCCAGATGTGGGCCGGGATAATAAACGCCAGGTCGGATGATTCCAGCACCATGTCCAGGAGGTGCCTGGAATCAAGCCCGAGGATCGGCCTTCCGTCGGAGCGGATATTGCCGATTTCAT
>CAZEPS010000234.1:4754-6765 GCA_964514165.1 uncultured Leptospirales bacterium | reverse complement strand
GACCCCAAGCTTCAGCTTCAACGAGGGAAGAAGGTCTCCCCTGGCTATACGGAGGCCCATTTTTAAGTTTTCCACCGCTATTTTCTGGGCCACCCAGTCGGCCCGGTTGGCGTATGCGTCCTTGACCGCCTGCTCGTAGGTGACCGTGGGCGCGTCCGTGGTAAAGGCCCGGTCGACTTCTATATCACGGGTCGGCTCCATGTTAAGAAGGCGGAGCACCTTCAGTTTCGCGTCGAAGAGGGCCTTTTCGGACTGTTCCAGGGCGTTCCTGTTTTGGAGCACCTTGCCGTTCCACTCAAGTATGTCCTCCTGCTCGGAAAGGCCGAGACGGAGCTTCCGGGCGATGAGGTTGCGAATATTGGTGGTACTGTCGAGCCCGGTCTGGCTGGTGATAACGCTCTCCTGGGCGGTCGCAACGGTCCAGTACGATATTATCGATTCCATCATGAGAGCCGCCAGCTTAACCCGCACCAGTTCTTTCTGAACCTCGGTCATACTCTTGAGCTGACGTTCCATAAGGCGGTCATTCATACCAAAAGAGTTTTTCAGGAGCTCCTGGGTCAACTCCGCTTTTATATTCGTGTTATATGTAGTGCCTCCCATGTTCGTATAAAAATTATTAAGTGGGATAATAACATTGGGGCTTGTATTCTTAACACCGGTTATTCTTGCCGACAGTGAGGTTCCGCTCCTGAATGCTTTCATTACCCCTCCGCTGTAGGTATAGGTATCGCTGGCCTGGCCTCCCCCGCTGAACTGGTTCAGGCTGTTGCCGTGGGTATACCCTCCCCCGCCGAAGAGGATGATATCAAATTTACCCTGGTATTTCTTCAGATTGAGTGTCGCCCCGCGATAGTCGAGGAGGGTTTTCTTTATGTCATGGTTCTCCCGCATGAGGATGTCTATCACCTTCCCCTGGGAGAGCTTTATCGCCGGCTGCTGGAGAAAAAATCCTTCTTTCTTATTCTTTTCCGGCTCTTTGCCCGGGTCCTGTGAAAAAACCGCAACGGTGCTGAACATGGTTACAGCGAGTACCGCCATACTGACTAGCTTGCTTGTCCGCATCATGGAACTCCTCGTTATTAATTGTCCGATTTAGTCGTAAATATTTCTGTATCTTCTCTGGCTGTATACTATTAAGAATAAATAACCTGTTTTTTATTGCGGCAATTGTCAATTATAATTATTCAGCCGAAAAAATCTGATTCTTTCTTTGAGCAGATATTTCGATTGTTATCGGTGGACTATCTCCGGTTGTTTAATCATCTGTTTTAATCATTTGTTTAATTCAGATTTGTCAATAAAAAAAAGTCAATCTCTAGAATAATGGGATATTTCACCGATTGTTATCGGTAAATTTCCCTGAATCGGGGCTCTGACCCCCTGTTTCTTTCTTTTCTGCGCCATCACCGACCCTGATAAAAGAATACAGGGTCGGGATAAACCCGAGAGTTATCACCGTTGCAAAGAAAAGCCCCCACGCCATTACCAGCACCAGGGGCCGAATCGAGGGTATGTCCCCGCCGAAACCGTATGAAGTAGGAAGGAGCCCCGCGAAGGTGGTCAGGGTGGTGAGAATGACCGGACGGAACCGGTCCACGGCCCCGTTCGCGATACTTTCGAGCTTGTTCCCCTCGTCCCGGCAGGTGGCGTTCAGATGGGTGATCATCACGATGGTGTCGTTCACCACAACCCCGATAAGCCCCAAAATACCCAAAAGGGAAATAAATATGAGGGGCCTGCCGTGAAGAATGAGGGTCAGGAAGGCGCCGACCACGGCAAAGGGGATAACCGACATGATGAGCACCGGCTGCAGGTATGAATTAAACAGCACCACGAGAAGAAAATACACTGAAATCAGTACCACCACCAGGGCGAAGAAGAATCCCTCCATGCTGGTCTCGGTCTCCTCCTCCTGGCCGGCGAGTTTCATCCTGAGCCCGGGAATCCCGGCTGTCCGTTCATGAAACTTTTCCCGTATCAGCCGGTTCGCCTCCTGGGAGGTAATTCT
>CAZEPS010000234.1:0-4744 GCA_964514165.1 uncultured Leptospirales bacterium | reverse complement strand
TCTGTCGGGGTCAACGTTGGCCGCAATGGTTACCGACCGCTTACCCCGGTAGTGGTGGAGCACCGCCGGCCCATCGCTTTCCCGTATATCGGCGAAGTGGCGTATCGGCACCAGGCGCCCCTCCCGGTTCGCGACAGGCAGGTCGAGCACACCGGCGGCCCGGTACTGCTTCGGGTTTTGTATCCGCACCCTGAAATCGACATCCTCCCCTTCTTTTCGAATCGAGGTGACCACGGTCCCGTCAAAGGCGGTGCGCACGGTCTGCGCCACGTCCAGGGCGGTAAGGCCCACCCGGGCGAGTTTCTTATAATTAAGGGTAAGCCTCAGCTCGTCCTTTCCCGGAACATTGCTGCTCTCAATGCCGGATATTCCCTTCACTCCCTGCAGGAAGGAAATCATCTCATTCTCGAGCCGGTTTCGAAGTTCGTCGTCATCGGTCATGAAGATCACTTCCACGGCCTTACCCACCGGAAGCCCGCTCATGAGCTCGATGTTCAGCCGCTGGAGCCCCGTCTCTTTCTTCAATGCGGGGAGTTTCTTACCGATATCGGCCATGATTTTCTCAGAGGTGACGTCCCGCTTTGCCGCGGTCTTCAGGTAGACCTTGGCCACCGCCCAGTTGCTGTACTGACCGGCCGTTGCCGCCAGGTCGTTGACGTTGTGGTGCCCCACCTCGGTGGTAATGCTCCTTAGCGCCTTTTCTGGTACTGTCTCAAGGATAAGCTTTTCGACGGCCGGGACAGCCTCGCTTGTTCTTTCCAGGGAGGTCCCCTGGGGGGTCTCTATGGCCACGGCGAAAAAATCGATGTCGATGTCCTCGTCGAGCATAAACCTGAGAAACTGGGCCGAGACGCCGACAAGAACCGCCAGGACCAGGGCAAATCCGGCCATGACCTTAATCCGGTTTTTGAGCGCAGAGAGAATCACCCTGCGGTACCATTCTTTCACCGGCTCGAGCCACCGTATTCTCCGGGGTATCTTCTCCGGGGCTTTCACATGGTGAAGATGGGAAGGAATAAAGAGGATCGCCTCCACGAGCGAAAAACCGAGGAGCAGCGCCACCACCTTCGGGATGTCTGCGGTGAACTTCCCCATGACCCCCGGAACAAAGAGAATGGGGGTAAAGCCGAGGACAGTGGTGAAAACCGCTGCGCACACCGGAAGGATCATGAGCCGCACCCCTTTAATCGAAGCAATGCTGTCGTCGGCCCCCTCCTGCTTGAGGCTGTATATCTTCTCGGAAATCACGATGGCATCGTCGACGATTATCCCGAGGACCAGCACCATGGTTGAGAGGGTGATGACATTGAGACTTATCCCTATAAGTTTAAACAGGACCAGGGTCCCGATGATTGAAAAGGGTATCCCGAACGCGGCCCAGAAGGCGCTCCGGACATCGAGAAACACGTATAGAACGAAGAGAACCAGCACGAAACCGAGTCCCCCGTTGATGACCACCATGTTGAGCATGGTCCTGGCAATGACCGAATAGTCGTAAATGATTTCAGCCGTAACGTTTTCTGGCAGGGAATTTTTAAAATCCTCGAATTCATTTTTAATATTGGAGCTCAAATCGATAATGTCCGCGTTTTCCTGCTGGGTGACTATTAGTGAAATCGCCGGCCTCCCATTGCCCCGGTAGAGTATGCGCGGCTCCTCAAAACCGTCCGATATTACGGCAATGTCTGAAAGCAGCATGTGGTACCCCTCGAAGTTCGACCTGACGATGACGTCACCGATGTCCTCGAGGTTGTCGTATTCGGCAAGGGTCAGTATCTTCTTCTCCGACACGTATGACTGCAGGGTGCCCCCGCTCAGCCGGACGTTGCGCGCGCTTATGGCGTGCATTATCTCGGTGAAGGATATGTCCTGATCCTTCATCTTGCCGAGGTTTACGTCAATCTTCACTTCCCGTTTCCGGTATCCTATCTTCTCCACGCTGCTGACGCCGCTCACGTCCTTGAGCCTCGACTCCAGGGAACGGGCGTACTTACGGAGTTCGTATTCCGACACGTCGCCGTACAGGGCCATCTCCAGGACCGGTATGTTGGTCGCCGTGATCTCCTTAATCACCGGTTTCCGGGTCACGGAATCCGGGAGGTCGGTGACCCGGGCCACCGCGTCCCTGATGTCGGCCTTGATATCGTCCGGGTCTCCGGCTTCTGAATCGAGGAGGCACACCACGATGGATATGTTCTCCATGGACATGCTGGTGAGCTTCCTGATGTTCTCCACCTCCAGGAGCTCGGTCTCGATCTTGTTGGTGACGTTTATCTCAACGTCCTCGGGGGCAGCGCCGGGATAGAGGGTCTGGATCTGAATGATGTCCATGCTGATGGCCGGGAACTGCTCCCGCTTCAGGGTAAATGCGGAGAATAAGCCGGCGATGAAAATCAGCACCACCACCATGTTGGTGACCCGGGGATTTTTGATAAAATAGTCTGTCAGTCGCAGCATGGATTGTCTCCTTGTTATGGTTTTTTCTTTTTATTTCCCCGGTCAAGCAGGTAGCGGGAGCTGAAGCCCTTGATGAAGAAGGCAATGTACTCTTTAAGGAGTTGAGCATAAGTATCGTCAGGTTCTTCTTCCAGGAGCGTGATTATTCCCTCAAGATAGCTGGCGGCCACGGCACGGGCAAGCCTCTGGTACCCGGTTACCGAATCGGCGAGAGAGAGTTCCTCGAAGTGGTGGATCACGTGCCGGGTGAAGTGGTCGGTCATTTCCTGTTTCGCCCCTTCGAAACGGGTCCCCCTGCTGCCGTTCAGGATGATGAGGATGGCCTCCCGGTATCGGGTGAATAGTTCCGCCATCATTTGGGCGCCGGCGTCGATGAGGAATTCCAGGTTGGCGTCGTCAAACGACTCCAGGTCGATGTCGTGCTCTTTCATGCTCTCCATGACCGCCGCGAAGGCGGGTGACGTGATGCGGTTGAAGAGCTCCTCCTTGCTCTCGAAATAGCGGTAAAGGTTCCCGGCGGTTATCCCCGCCCTGCGGGCGATGGTACGAATGGATGAATTCTCATACCCGTGTTTAAGGAACTCGGCGGTTGCCGCGTTCAGAATGGCTTCTTTGATGTCTTCCTTGAGCACCTGCATAAATGAACATACGTTTATTTTTAAAATAGTAAAAATAATCCCTGATGTCAAGATGACATCAAAAAAAAATGAACAAATGCTTAAAACTCATTTATCGCTGTTCTATTGAAACGATCGCTTTGTCGAGCTGCTGTGCAATTTTTAATATTCCGAGTTTTGTCTTGATTCTTTTTTAGTCCCGTGCCACTATACCACTTTTACGACATTATTATTTATCAGAAGAGTGTACGATTACGTTAAAACTGTCTCAATTTTTCATAACGTATTAGTGTTTTATCCGGTCAGACATGCCACAATGGCTCTAACCGAGGTTGTAAAGACCCTGACATGGTTTATTGCGGTACCTGTCAATTATCCGGATGACAATAACGTATTAATTATTCAGCAGCGTACTCTTCCAATTCCGTTTCTAAAAAAGGAGCGCCCAAATATGACAAAAGAAAATCAAGGAACAATATTAGTAATAGATAGGCAGGGGAAAGAAAGAGATATTTTCCAGAATATCCTTGAGAGTGAAGGATTCAAAGTACACACAACAGACAGGGGCATCGAAGGTATTAAAGCAGCAAAACAGATTGACCCTCATCTTATACTTCTTGATATAAAGATTCCCGACATGGATGGATTTGAAGTCCTGAAAACATTACAGAGAGATACAGCGCTCAGCAACATCCCTGTATTAATACTCGCAACCCAGATAGGAACTGATGATATAATAAAATCATTTACTATGGGTGCGAGCGATTATGTAAAGAAACCTTTTCACTCTAACGAACTTATGGCTCGATGTAAAACATTAGTATCTTTAAAGCAGAAAGACGATGAAATACGCAATGACCGCAATTTTATTGAGAACCTGATGAAAGGGATGACCCATGACCTCAATACTATTTTTAACGCTATGATTCATTTTGAGGTCATTGAAAAAAAAATAAAGGAAATTGAAAACAAAATCCCGTCCCAAATCCATGAAACCCTCCGTGATGATTTTATACTCATTGATAGAACAATCACGTACCTAAAATCTAATATCACAACTGGCGCGGAAATAATAAAGAATAGTCTTACTATACAGGAAGTTGATCGATCTGTCAAAAGCGCTAATTCAATCGATGACATTGTTCATTCTGTTGTTAATACAATAAGAAGGAACCTTGCCAAATCAAATATTACAATTAATCTTTACATCAAAAAAAACATGCCACAGGTAATTTGTAATAAATCAGACATCTATCGTCTAATAGTCAACATCATCATAAATTCAATTTATGCCACTAATAAAATTGAGAAACCGGAAATAAATATTCGACTTTGGTATAATAAAAATATAGTTAAAATTTCTATCAGTGACAACGGTACAGGTATTCCAGATGAAGCACTGCCCCATATCTTTGAAGAACGTTTTTCCACGAGAGAAAAAGGGAAAGGCCTGGGGCTGGCATTAGTAAAACGCATTGTGGACGGCCTCGGCGGAGAAATATCAGTCTTTTCTAGCGTGGGAGAAGGAACAACCTTTACTATATCAATTCCTGAAAGCGAAAAAAGCGATTAAAATGCACATCCAAAACCAGTATTTATAATTAATTTGTATCTATTCAACTATATGTAATTATATGAACATTAGAAGAAATATGTTAATATAATTTCCC
>CAZEPS010000233.1:0-6769 GCA_964514165.1 uncultured Leptospirales bacterium | reverse complement strand
TCGACCTTCAAAATCAATGATTGATTCTATAATGTTAACCAGATGCCTCATCTGAGGTTTTGAAAAAAATTTTTCAAATGATTTAAAATACTTGTCTCTTTTCTCTGATGTATTACTATTTTAGCCATTGTTTACTCGTTCTTACGAGACTATTCACAATGGGGTGAAAAATTAATACTATTTTTTGCCTCATTTCTTTTTTCTTTCAAAAAAAACGCCTAAGTCGAGTAACTTGATTAATGTTTTTTTTGCTGCTAACTGGTATTGTAGGAACTGGATATTGGGCGTCAACTGTATTATGCATGAAATTATTTCCAAAACCCGGGGAATCATTATAACATATGTCTAATTGTTATCTTGAAAAATTAATTTTGGGAACCTCTAATATTTAAACAAGAGGTTCCACTTATCAGGTATCCAATACATGCAAAAGAGTTTGAAGAACATTGGGTTTGTCTCGACCAGGCTTGCCGGGAGTGACGGAGTCAGTCTTGAAACCGCCAAATGGGCAGCCGTCATGGAGAGAAACGGGTGCCACTGCTTCTATTTTGCCGGTGAACTCGATCGCCCCGATTCCGTCAGTTGCCTCTCGGAAGAAAGCCATTTTAATCATGATGAGAGTATTCGAATAAATGACTCCCTGTTCGAAACTCAGGGCCGGAACCGGGATGTATCGGTAACTGTTGATCGCATCAAAAAGAAGATAAAATCTTCACTCTATGAATTCTCCAGAAGGTTCGATATTGATCTGCTTATTCCTGAAAACGCGATAACCATACCGATGAATATTCCACTGGGTCTCGCGGTCACCGAGTTTATCGCTGAAACAGGAATGTCCGCCCTGGCGCATCACCACGATTTTTTCTGGGAACGGGAAAGGTTTCTCGTAAACAGGGCGGGCGATTACCTGGCTGCGGCATTCCCGCCCGTGCTCCCCGGTCTCATCCATGTAACAATTAATTCGATCGGTTCCAGGGAACTCAGCTTCAGGAAGGGGGTCTCCAGCACGGTGATACCGAACGTGTACGACTTCAGGAATCACCCGGGGAAAACCGACGGCACTGTGGTCAAAGGGATCAGGTCAGCCGCCGGACTGAACGATTCCGTTCCAATGTTTCTTCAGCCGACCCGGATTGTTTCGAGGAAATGGATAGAGCGGTCTATTGAACTGGTCAGCAGGCTGAATATCGACCGGAAGGCCCTTGTCATATCCCACGCGTCAGGGGACGAGGGAAACGAGTACCGGGACATGCTGGAAGACTACAGCTCCTTTCTCGGCGTCAAACTGGTCTATCTTGATTCACTGTTATCCGGAGGCTCGAAACCGGTTACCCTGGGTGATATTTACCAGGCGTCGGATTTTGTGCTGTACCCTTCGGGGTACGAGGGGTTCGGCAACGCGTTTCTCGAGACGGTATATTACGGGAAACCGATCCTGGTGAACAGGTACCCGGTCTTTATCGCGGATATCGAACCCCTCGGTTTTGACGTTGTTTCCATCGATGGCATTGTCACCGGCAGGAGTGTCAAAGAGGTTGAAGATCTGCTTTCTGACCAGTCACGGATACAGAGAGCAGTCAGCCGTAACTACACGGTTGCCCGGGAATACTTCTCCCTTGAGGTGCTTGAGAAAAAACTCATGGGGCTCGTTTCATCCTTATGACAAATGGGTACATCTAACAATTTTATTTAGCCTTGATTAATCAAGGCTAAATAAAATTTAAACCAAAATACGTACCCCAAGGGGAACCTCTTGCATAATTTATAGAGGTCCACAAAAATGTATCAACGGTACGGGGCAAACATGACACTGCCATGAGCGTGATGCTGTCATGTTTTTCAGCCCCCGCAATCCAGTCTCAGGTTCTGAAACATCCCCTCCAGCAACCGGGGCAGTTCACTCTCGTTCCAGGTGTCGACGGCCCTGCCGTCACTGGTTGTGAACGAACTGCCGTTGAAGTAAACGACCGCCCAGAAGCCGGTGCCGGAACACTTGAAGTACCGGGCCCGGATTGACCCCTTAATGGTTACCGGATGCCACGGCTTGACGAGGCGGTACACTTCATCATTCGGTAGGCCGGTATAGGCCCGTATACTGGTAAGGAGGCCCATGTCAGTGAGAGATGTGTCGGTCAGTGCTGATACGGTATCAAATTCCCCGTACACGCTCAACCACTCCCTTTTCTCTTTGTCAGCGACCACGGTTTTCTTTATTTCAAAACCCTTTTGTTTTTTGAAGTGAAAATCATCATGGAGGTTTTTTATGGTGTATCCATTTTGCCGGGCGTGGGTTGACCAGACGATCAGTTTTTGATCCATTGCCGGGAGCTGCAGCAGGGAGTCAATACTCAGATTCATGATGTCGGATGGAGAGCCTTTCTGGTCTGAGAGAATAAACGTTCTTCCCAGCCCGTTCCTGTCATCCAGGATGAGATAGACCCCGAACCAGGCATCCTTGAAGATACTGCCCGGGTCAGTGAAATTCGAGACCCTCTTGATGCATTTTTCGCAGCCAGTTTTCTTGAAATTGCCGACTGTGTAGGCGTTAATCGCGTGAATGGATATGCTGTTGTCTGAAATGAATTTCAGCATACTGCTGAATTTTCGTATAATCGGTTTCTTCCATAATCCGTCCGGAACCTGGCGAAATTCAAGGGTAATTCCGTGTTTTTCGAGATCGGTATTATTTAGCCTGACAATCTGCATGGGGAGGGCATTACCGCACCCGGTTCCCAGAATAATAAGAAGGATAAGTGCCAGCTTCGGTATACATTTCGTGCTCATTGTACGTCGTATACTGGTATACATAATCAGTCCCTAACATGCCAGGTTCGCGATTAGTCCCCTGATGCTAACAACGCACATGTAGAGTGAAAAGATCTGTATCAGCGCCAGGATTATATTTGTTACAATAGAAAAGGTGTGTTCTCCCATGACGCCTTTTTTATTCCCCACGATCAGAATGCAGAGCACGGTCATGGGAAGGATAAGGGCCCCGAAGGCCTGGGACACGATCATGGCAAATATCGGGGGGGCGTTGAACACCGGAACCACCAGCCCCATGAGTGACATGATGAGCACCATGATGCGGTATTTCGGTTTTTTTAAATCCCTTTCTGAGTCGTTATAATCGAGAAGAAGCCATGGGAGGAGCAGGACATTCGGGAACTGGGAGGATACCCCGGCTGCCACGAGTCCGATGACGAAAATCGACACGGCGAACTTGCCAGCCAGCGGTTCGAGCAGGGTGACCATCTGGGAAGCCTTCGTGAGAATAAGCCCCTGGCGGTTGAGGGTCCCGGCCGCCGCAGCCATGATGGTAAGGGCGATAATGAACATCATGGTCGCTGCCAGGGCGGCGTCACGGCGCTGGATTTTGACGTCTTTCATGGTCCAGCCCGCCTCCTTGACCAGGGTGGTTCTGATGATGAAGAGCCCTGAAAAAACCGTTGTCCCCACCATGGAGGCGATAACCAGGAAGGGACCCTTTCCCTGGTCCTCGGGGATGACCGGCATGTTCGGGACCATGCCCCAGAGGATGTCATGGAGCGGCGGCATCAGTATGAAAAAGTTCACGATGAAGCAGAGGGACATGACCGCCACGATTATGGACAGGGCCACCTGAAAAATCTCAGTTGATCCGCTCCAGAAGAGAAGGTAGACCACGGTTATGAAAAATATGGCAAAATAGATCGGCTTGATACCCCCGGTGATGAAAACACGGGACCATTCGTAACAGACGTCCGATATGATACCCATCACCCCCATTATCGCGGCGCTGATGACCGCGGTGAGTGACACGATAAAGAATATGCCGACACCGGGGTGGATATGTTTCCGGAAGGCAGACAGGGCGGTCTCTCCGGTAACCAGGGTGAACCTGCCGTAGATGTAGATCATGAAATAGGTGACCACTGCGGAAAGGAATATGGTCCAGAGGAGGGCCATGCCGTAATCCGCTCCGGCCTTGGCCATGGAGGTGACGCTGCCGGTGCCCATGCCGAAACCGAGTAGGAATATACCGGGTAGAAATGACTGGAACAGGATCTTGAATTTACTTTTCACTTTTTATTGCCTCCTCATCCAGGAAGAGTATTTCGTTGAGCCATTTTCTCAGTTCATCTCCCATGTCAGGCCTGCGCAGGGCAAAGAGGATGCTGGTTTTCAGAAAATCAAGCTTATTGCCGGTGTCGTACCGCGTTCCCCGGAACTTCAGGCCGTACATGGCCCGGTCACCGAGCATCAGCTTCAGGGCGTCGGTTAGCTGGATCTCTCCGAGTTTGCCGCCTTCGGTCCTGTCGAGATAGTCGAAGATCTCCGGGGTGAGGATGTACCGGCTGGCGATAACCAGGTCGGACGGGGCCTTGTCAGGTGACGGCTTTTCAACCAGGTCCTTGATGAGAATAATTCCGTCATCTATCTCCTTTCCGTCCACGACCCCGTACCGGTGGATTTTTTCGATCGGGACCTGTTCCAGGGCGATGACCGGTTCCGTGTACCGGTTAAAGATATCCATGAGCTGGCGGGTAATCGGCACATTGGTTTCAGATTCAACAATAGTGTCACCGAGGAGAACGGCAAAGGGTTCGTTTCCCACGTGGTTCCGTGCGTACCGGATTGCGTCTCCGAGGCCGTTCAGCTCCTTCTGCCACACGAAATGGATGTTCGCCATGGCGGCGATGGAACGTATCGTGGCGAGTTCCTCGTGCTTCCCCTGCTGCTCGAGCTGGTTTTCAAGATCGAAATTTCTGTCAAAGTGCTCCTCGATGGCCCGTTTCCCTCTTCCGATAATCATGAGGATATCGGTGATACCGGAAGCCACAGCCTCCTCTATGACATACTGAATAGTGGGCGTGTCGACTATGGGGAGCATCTCTTTCGGCTGGGACTTGGTCGCCGGGAGAAATCTGGTCCCGTACCCTGCCGCCGGGATGACCGCCTTTTTTACCATGAGGCTCACTCGTCACTGTCGGCAATCTGGGGTTTGATTACCTCGATATGGTATTCCGCCAGTGTCTGTTTCAGGCGGTGGAACATGTGTTCGTCTTTGTAGGTGCCGATAATGGCACCGCCGGAACCGGTGAATTTGGCCGAGGCCCCGGTGCTCCGTGCCAGTTCCACCATTTTTATATTCCCCGGGCTGATGTTAAAGACTTCGTTTCTGATATCGAAGTTTTTGTCCAGGAGATCCCCAATCTCGTTTCCCTTCTTTTTATTGAGGAGTTCCCTTACCTCGTCGGTCAGGGCAATCCACCGCTCTATTGCGTCCAGGACCTGCTTGTCCCCGCTTTCGTACCGGGCCCTGAAGTTGTTGTGGACCGCCTCGGAACCCTGGGAGAGGTCGGTCCGGTATGCGATATACAGGGGGGGGAGAGATTCGATATCGAGATTTTCATATTTCCCGTACCCCTGCCTGGCGATAAGTTCCCTGTTGAAGTCCATGTGAACCAGCCCGCCGTACACGATGGCGACCCTGTCCTGGAGGCCGGCCGAAATATCGAGTTCGTCGACTTCCACCGACAGGAGAAGGTTTGCCAGCACCGGCTTCGGTATATCAATGTTGTAAAAGGACATGAGGGCGTTCATGCAGGCACCGATTATGGCGGTCGAGCCTGCGAGTCCGAGGCGGTTCGGGATAGTTGACCGGTACCGGAGAGTGAAATTTCGGTCGTCGAGCTCTATGTTTTTTTCGACGCAGTAATCGTAAAACTTTTTTATGGTTGCCTTAATCAGCCGGATTCCCCCGTAATATCCGTAGAGGCTCACGTCACTGACAAGATCTGATATGCTGAAAAACTGGGAGTGATCGCTCTGGTTCGGTATGATCTCAAGCTCCGGGGTCTGGTAGAGATCCACCTCCGCCTGGAAGTTGGAGAAGGTAAAGGAGATGGTCTTGCCGTAGTAGCCGTCGGAAGGGTTTCCGATAAGCGCTGCTCTCGGGTATGCATGGGTATGGTTTATCACAGGGGCCTCCAATTGTATATGATAATACACTTTATGTAATCGGGGGAACAACCGCAATTATAATTTTTTTTGATTGATATTTTTAACTGTGATACAGCAGTTTAAAATATGAAAACATTACCAACCGGGAGAAAAAATGTCTGAAACAGGAGCCATTATAAAGGATATTGAAAGTAAGACTCTTCAGAAACAGTACGGTGGCATAACGGTCTTTATCGAGTCCCTCCTTGACGTTGAGGGAACCAGGATGCTGATGATATACCGCGGCTCTGACAGGAAACTCCTCGCGGAAGGTGACGGAAAGCTGTACAGCGATCTGTCCGGGATAGAAGAGGACAATCACAAGGTATGCCCCCTGAGCCACGAGAACCGGGAGGTTATCAATCACTATCTCCCCCATACCCGGCCCGCGGCCGCCGGCCGGGGCAGGGCCTCAATCGGCCTCGGTGACAGGCTCGGGCTCGCCACCCCGGGGCATGTCAAGGCCATTTCTGGAAAGGAGGTCTTTCCGGTGTTGGCCCAGCAGAGCATCCGGGAACTGAATCTAACCGGAAGGACCTTCACATCGGTGCTTGACGATGCTGTATATGGGTCCCTCCAGGCAGGATACCGGCAGGGTTTTGGAGCCGATGCGGACCACCTGAAAACCGAAGGTGACATCAGGCTTGTCCTGGATCAGGGTTTTTCAATGATTACCCTGGACTGTTCAGAGAAGATAGACAACAGGGCGGGTTCCCTCAGCGTTGATGAGGTTAATCAGCAATACTCCTCGCTTCCTGATAAGATCAGGTCTTACTTTGAAAAA
>CAZEPS010000232.1:0-6798 GCA_964514165.1 uncultured Leptospirales bacterium | reverse complement strand
CCGTTTTTTGCTATTATTATTTTTTCCCCCTGCTTGAATCTCTCAATCAATTTAGAAAAATGAGTCTTGGCTTCATGGATATTAATAACCATTTGATTCTCCCTGTATAAACTAAGTCTGTAAGACTAAGTCTAATATAAGAAAGAAATATCTTATCGTCAAATATTACCGATAACTATCCGATATTTTGAGTAACAGATCCATGTTTATGGAATCAAACTGCTGATTGTCTCGAAACATCAGGATATGAAGTATCTGTTGAAAAAAAATATACCGCGGCTGATGCCGGTTTCCGTGGCTGTGCTTGCCCTCCTGGTGTCCTGCACCCCGCCGGGAATGTACCGGGACAGCTGGCGCCACGGGTGGATGTTCGGGGGGCCGAACGGGAACAGGATAGTGGAGACGGCAAAGCGGTACCTGGGGGTTTCATATAAACATGGCGGCGAGAACCCGAAGGGGTTCGACTGTTCCGGTTTTGTCATGTACGTATACCGGAAAAACGGCATTTCCCTTCCCCGAACAACCATGGAACAGTTCCATGCCGGCAGGAAAATATCCCTTCGAAATGCCGGTCCCGGAGACCTTGTCTTTTTTAACATATCAGGGAGCAGACGCCTCTCCCATGTGGGGATTTACCTCGGGAACCACCGGTTCATTCACGCCCCAAGGACCGGTAAAACGGTTTCGTACGCTGATATGAACCTCCAGTACTGGAAAAAAAGGTATGTGGGCACCGTTACCTTTGTTAACCGGTACAGGGATAGGGAGCGTTCAAAGGGAGGGTATTACGTTAAAAGTGCCGAAATGGAATACTGCCACTAAAAAATGGTCAACCAAAATCGGGTTTTAATATAATTCTTGACAGAAAATTTACAAAATATATCTTAGTAAGATAAATTTTAGTTGGAGTTGTATGCGAATCGGAATTTATCCGGGATCTTTTGATCCATTAACCAACGGTCATATGGATATAATAGAAAGGGCTGTTGAGATTTGTGATAAACTTATAATTTCTGTCGCTACAAATATCGCCAAGACAGCTCTGTTCTCTGCACAGGAGAGAGTGGAGATTATCAATAATTGTTGCAAACATATTAATAACCTTGAGGTCACTTCTTTTGATGGATTGCTTGTTGATTACTGTCATGAAAAAAACGCATCAATGATCATCCGGGGCCTCAGGACAAACATGGATTTCGAATACGAGAAGTCCATTGCAACAGTTAACAGAAAGTTAGCGCCGAATATTGAGACAGTGTTCCTCATGACCAAGGGGGAATACTATTTCATCTCTTCACATCTGGTGAAAGAAATTGCAAGTTTTAGCGGTGATCTCACCTCCCTTGTACCCCGGTTCGCTCAGCAGAAACTCCAGCAGAAATTTCCAAACTGACGTTCTCTTTTTAAAAACAGCGTCAGATTCGTGACATGACACCATGTGTCGTGCCGCAGTTATCAAGGGAGATGGAGGTATGCTATGACATCCACGATTATTCTAGCCAGTGCTCTCCCTTTCGTTGCCGCAGCCGGATACGCCGTACGTTCCTATATCGGCAGGGTAAAACTCAATTCTGCAGAAGCAAAATCCCAGAGAATCATCCAGGACGCCTTAAAAGAGGCTGATAACAAGAGAAAGGAGCTGTTAATTGACGCCAAGGACCAGCTCATTAAGGAAAAAAATCTTTTGGACAAGGAGATTCGCGAGAGAAGGCAGGAGGTCCAGACTTCCGAAAAGCGTCTGCTGCAGAAAGAGGAAGCCCTTGATTCCCGGTTGAAACAGGTTGAAAAACTGGAAAAAATCAATCAGGTGCGAGAGCAGGAAATTCAGGAAAAAGAGGATGAATTACGAAGAGAATTTGAGCGACACAGCAGGGAACTGGAACGGATTTCCGGCATGACTGCTGATGAAGCGAAAGATCTCTTGCTCAAGAATGTTGAAAATAAAAACCGTTTCGAAATCACAAAGCTGATAAACAAGATAGAAGAAGAAGCCCGGCGGACCGCGGATAAAAAGGCCAAGGAGATTATCCTCACCTCTATCCAGCGGAACGCCTCGGAATACACATCGGAAAGCACCATAACCACGGTGTCCCTTCCTTCAGACGAGATGAAGGGCCGCATTATCGGCCGTGAGGGGAGAAACATCAGGACCCTGGAAAACCTGACCGGTGTGGACATGATAATTGACGACACCCCTGAGGTGGTGGTTATTTCCGGGTTTGATCCGGTCAGGCGGGAGATCGCCCGGGTATCACTCGAGCGTCTCATCCAGAACGGCAGAATCCATCCGACCCGCATCGAGGAGGTCGTTGAGAAGGTCAGCCAGGAAATCGAGGAGAACATGCTCGAAGAGGGTGAAAAGGCGGCGTACCAGCTCGGGATACCGGGTCTGTCAAAGGACGCCCTGTACCACATCGGCAAGCTCAAGTATCGGACAAGCTACGGGCAGAACATGCTGAACCACAGCATCGAGGTTGCGAACATGTCCGGTATCATGGCAGGGGAACTTAACCTTGACGTTCAGCTCGCCAAGCGGGCCGGGCTCCTTCATGATATCGGAAAGGGGAGCATGGTCGAGGGGGAGGGTGCCCACGCTATCGTCGGGGCCGAGATGGCGAAGAAGTTCGGCGAGAACGACCAGTGTATCAACGTCATCGCTTCCCACCATAACGACCGGGAGCCGGAGTCGTTCGAGGCGGTCATCATACAGGTGACTGACGCGATTTCTGCCTCCCGTCCCGGCGCCCGCAAGGAATCCCTGGACACCTATCTTAAGCGACTTGATAATCTTGAGAAGATCGCCATGGATTTTAAAGGGGTGGAAAAGTGTTACGCCATCCAGGCCGGCAGGGAACTGCGGGTCATCGTTGACAACACCATCGTAAACGACGAAAAGGCGGAGGAGATGGCCCGGGAAGTGGCAACCAAGATCGAATCGGAGTTGAAATACCCGGGCATCGTCAGGGTTACCGTTATCCGGGAAACCAGGATTATCGATTACGCAAAGTAGCAATTAGAAAAAATTACTTAATACATGAAGGGGGCGTTTTGTTTGACGCCTCCTTCTGTTTATATTAAAGTGACGGATTATGAAACAGTTAAAAGTGCTCGCCATCGGAGATGTTATCGGAAAACCGGGGAGAAATATATTGAGGAACAGGCTCCAGGGCATCATGGAGCAGAACAGGGTGGACTTTGTAATCGCCAACGGAGAAAACGCGGCAGGAGGGAGCGGAGTCACCCCCGCCGTGTTCCGGGAACTTATCAGTACCGGTATTAACGTTGTCACCACCGGTAACCACATCTGGAGCAACAAGGACATCCATGAAATAATTGAGAGCGAAAAGGCCCTTCTCAGGCCGGCAAATTATCCAGCCGGTGTCCGCGGATACGGGTACAATATCTTTACGGTAAAGGGTATTTCCATATGCGTGATTAACCTCATGGGGAGGGTTAATGTCCTTTCAATAGACTGCCCCTTCAGAAAATTTGACGAGATTTACCGGGAGGTACAAAACAAGGCGGATATCGTTATCGTGGATTTTCATGCCGAGGCAACATCTGAAAAGCGGGCAATGGGCTGGTACCTTGACGGCAGGGCGAGCCTCGTATTCGGGACACACACCCATGTCCAGACCGCTGACGAGGAGATACTCCCTGGCGGGACAGGGTACATAACGGACCTCGGCATGACCGGCCCCTTCGATTCGGTTATCGGCATGGATAAAACTGAATCAATAGAAAGGTTTTTGACACAGATAAAGCCCCGTTTTAAAGTAGCCACAGGTCAATCCCGCATTAACGGTATTATCGCGGACATAAGCCGGGACGGAATGACAATAAATATTCAGCGAATTAATACATAACAGATGCTCCTCGATAGAATTAATACCCCTGGTGACATAAAGAAACTGTCCCCAAAGGAACTGAAGACCCTCTCCGAAGAAGTCAGGGAGTATATAATCGATACTATCTCAAAAAACGGGGGGCACCTCGCCTCATCACTCGGTGTCGTGGAACTCACTATCGCGCTTCACTATGTGTTTGACGCCCCGAAAGACGTGCTTATCTGGGACGTGGGACACCAGACCTATGCGCACAAAATACTGACAGGACGGCGTGAGAAATTCCAGGGAATCCGCTGTTTCGGGGGGCTCAGCGGCTTTCCGAAGGTCTGTGAATCGGAGTACGATTCATTCGACGTGGGGCACAGCAGCACCAGTCTCTCCCTTGCCATTGGCACCGCCGTCGCACGGGACAGGCTCAGAAAGAAAAACAAGGTCATCGCGGTAATCGGCGACGGGTCACTCACCGGGGGCATCGCATTCGAGGCACTCAACAACATAGGCCATCTTAATAACGATCTCATTATCATCCTGAACGACAACGAGCATTCCATTTCGAAGAACGTGGGGGCCCTGTCGGAATACCTCACGAAAATTATAACCGGTTCCATGTACAACAAGTTCAGGCGCAAGACAATGGATCTTGTAAAGAAGATTCCGAAAATCGGTGAACCGGTTTTCAATTTCATCAACCGTTTCTTCGAGAGCTTCAAAATGATGCTCGTTCCCGGGCAGCTTTTTGAAGACATGGGTATCCGCTATTTCGGCCCCATTGACGGACACAATATACAGCTCATGACAGAGCTTTTAAACAACGTAAAAAAGATTAACTACGGGCCGAAACTGATTCATATCATTACAAAAAAAGGGAAGGGGTATACCCCTGCGGAACTGGACCCGTCACGGTTTCACGGCATCGGCCCGTTCGACAAGACAACCGGGATTTCCCTCGGAGGCAGGGGATTTCTTTCTTATTCAGAGGTGGCCGGAAAAACCCTGGCCAATCTGGCCCGGCACGACAAAAAGATAATGGCCCTTACCGCGGCGATGAAACTCGGTACCGGCCTGTACGAATTCGAGAAGAAATCCCCGAGCCGTTTCTTCGATGTCGGTATTGCCGAACAGCACTGCATAACCTTTGCCGGCGCCCTTGCCTCCCGGGGATTTAAACCCTTTGTGTCAATTTATTCCACCTTCATGCAGCGCGCGGTGGACCAGATAATCCACGATGTCGCCCTCATGAACCTGCCGGTAAAGCTCCTCATTGACCGCTCCGGCTTAGTCGGGGAAGACGGGGAAACACACCACGGTCTCTTCGATATCGCACTCATCCGCAATATACCGAACTTTGTATTCCTCGCGCCATCCAGCGGCGAGGAGCTCAGGGACATGATAAAATTTGCTGCCGATTATATTGACGGCCCCCTGGCCATCAGGTATCCCCGGGGAAGAATAGGGGGGAATATTGACCTGGACCACTTTGATGAATTTGTTCCCGGGAAGATAAAACGGATTGCCACGGGAAACGACGTGGCGATATTTACCCTCGGTGACATGGTTGATCAAGCAATGGAAACCAGGGATTTACTTGGCAAGGGGGGGGTAGCGGCCACGGTGGTCAATCTTCTGACTTTGAAACCCCTTGACGTCAGGGGTATAGCAAGGATTATCCGGGGGGTTGGAGGTTTCATAACCCTGGAAAATGGATATATGAGCGGAGGCATAGGTGAGAAAATAGCTGCCTCGGTGCCGGGGGAATTGAAATCAAAATTTCTTTTCAATGCTGGATTCCCTGATGAGTTTATCCGCCATGGTAAAAATGTCGTTCTTTTCAGGGAATACGGCATGGATCCGGCCTCCCTTGCGAAGAGAATCCTGCGTTTTATAAAATAAAAGCTGAATCCGGCTGTCAGGTGCCGGATTCAGCTATCAGTTTACCCTTCGATGCGCGCCTTAAAAAGAAGGGTGGCAATTACTTCAATCAAGAGTCCGTAGATCATTCCCATGATGATTGTTGAAATAAACATCATTGATTTACTGAATTCAACACTCTCAGGGGCCATGAGTCCGCTGAATGCGAGGGGCAGACTGAAAATGATTCCCATGAGCAGACCGTGAAGTGACCAGTGTATGTTTTTCAGCGCGCTTATTCCAATGGCAACACCGATAAGAGTCCGGCTTATTACAATCTGGAACGCGACCGCCTGGGGCAGTTCCCCAGGTCCAGTTAACGCGAAACCGAGGCACACGAATCCGAACAAAATGCCACCGAGAGTTGATACCATGATTCGTTTTGCTGACGGCATGAAAATACTCCTTTGTTGTTTTTCTGTAATATAATCTATACCGGTGACACCTGTATGTCAGCCATATTTATCGTTTCTATGTCACGGTACACTGTACGCACAGATACCTCGAAACGATCAGTGAGTTCCTTCACCGATATCCGGTCCCGGTTCAGGAGGAGAATGGTTATGGCAAGCATTCTATCGATTCTCATGATGGTTAAATTACAATATAATAAACTCCATGTGTCAATTATTTTTATGGTGACGGGTGGTGGTATGGTTTATTCCAGGTGTTTTATCAGTTCTTCCTCCGGGGGATAGTCCCAGTATACGGTATAGGAGAATACTTTCCCCTGTGGTTTACTTATACAGATGTAATTCCGCCGATTCTTATCGGTACTTACCCCGTTTTTCAGCTCCTGAACAACCGCATCGAAGTATTTTCTGTAAGCAACAGCAATGATATGGGATACCGACATCTTGTACAGCTTACGCATATCTATGCTTTTCTCGTAGAGATCCGGTTCCAGCATGATGTGTGGCTGTTTCCAGACCGCATTTTTGTCCCGTTTCTGGTATTTTACCCGGGAGAACCGATTCTTATCGGTGTTTTTCCCCTCCATCATCCGTTTCAGGAGCAGGGAGATCAGTTTGCTCCTCGAAAT
>CAZEPS010000231.1:0-6907 GCA_964514165.1 uncultured Leptospirales bacterium | reverse complement strand
TTATCGCCTTAGCGTGATAGAGAAACCAGAGTTTCCGGGTGAAGAAATAGTGAAATTGAAAGTTAAGTTCGGGGGTTATGAACCGGTTGGAGCCCTGCTCAAAGGGAATCTCGATGTTCAGCCCGATTGTCTTCTCATCGGCCCGGGACGCGCCCCTGTTTGCCGCTTCCATGATACCGGGGCCGCCCCCGGAGCATACATAGATTCCTTCGCCTGTTTCCTCTTTAATTTCTCTGGCAAGGAGCGAGACCTGATAAGCCGTCTCTTCCGCTGCCTCATAATAGTGGGAGGATAAACTGTTGCCGCTTTCAGGGTGTGTTCTCGCTGAACCGAAAAAAACGATGGTGTGATCTATATTATAATCCTTGAAGCGCTTTTCAGGCTCAAGGTACTCGCTCAGTATTCTGAGGGGGCGGGCCTCCCGGGACCGCAGGAATTCAGGATTTTCGAAAGCCTTGTATATGCTCATTGATACCGTTTCTGTCTCTTCATGTTAAATATTGTACCATCCGTGTGTTCTGAAACGAATGTGGATAATACCTTTTCCTTGTCAATCAGATCTATTGTAATGGAATCCATAAAATTGAGGATGATCTTCAGACCAGCCCCAATCCCCCTGAGGGGAACCTCTTTACCGTTGATCCGGATGGTAATCTTGCTCTTTTCGGATTCTGTAGCGTAGCTGATAATCTGGTCCTGATAATTCCCTGATTTGCTGTCCGGCACGCTGTTGAATATATTGAAAATATCAAGCCCCTTGCCGTGATCGATAATGGTCGCGTCAAATTCACGGCTGGTAATCGTGTACCGGATGGTGATATCACGTCGATCCACCGTGTTTGTTAATAGCGGGGATATCCTGTTTTTTTTCAGGGTTTCCTGGATTGCGTTAGTCACCGCCTCATCCATTGAGAGGACAATTTCATCAATCTCGTCCTGCTGATACCTGAGATCATTCAGGTCTGAAATGAGCTTTTTAATAACCCTGGGCACGACCGAGGTGTCAGCGGAAAAGCTGTCGAGAAATCCTATTTCTTTTTTTGTTGTCGCCATGGATTATTCTTACAAATAAAGTGATTATCGAAAATGCCATGATAATCAAGTACTGATTCAGTAATGCCTCCAATCCGGATTTTTTTCTGAACAGAGACACCTGATTTTCTCAGTATATTTATTCTAACATATTAATTCAATAAATAAATTTTTTTTTGAACTATAAATTATTTTAGAAATTGTTTCTTAACTGTCCCTGTATTTTAAAAACACTATTTTAGCATATTCCCCCGCCGCCGAAGGCGGCGGGGGAATATAATACAAGTATTGCGCTCTAATAAACATGTTCAGGAATACTGTTGACAGTTCCAGGATTAATTTTTATCATCGGAAGCATCATGGTTATCACATCGGCAAACGATAGATTGTCTCACCAGTAATTATTAACCTTACTATTTTGAAAAACCGAAAAACATCTCGTGGCATACGAAGAAAATATTGTTTTTTTCTGTACAGTTCATACCGGCTTCCATTGTATTTCACTATTGCCGGTTCTTTATCACTATAGGGCATATCCAAAAACCAGTCCAGCACGATATTTAAAAAAAATGGTGCTGGATGCACCGAGGGGGACTTCTAAAACTAGTTTTTATAAGTCCCCACTATTATGTCAGGGGAGAATAGATGAAACTGTTATTAAAAACGGTTATTGTTGCTGTAACGGTAATACTCAACGCCGGTTGCTCATCGGAACGGTTTGGCCGGGAGGCGGAAATCCTGGCCCAAGATCTCTCACGAAAACAGCTCATAGGGCAGATGCTCATGTTCGCGGTTCCGGGAAAAGAGATCAACGAAACAGCTTCCGCCAATATGCGGAAGTACCTTCCCGGAGGGATAATCCTTTTCGGATATAACCTCAGTGACAGGGAACAGACTGCCCGGTTGATTGACAATCTCCAGGAGCATTCCATGGAGGCATCAGGGATCCCCCTGTTCGTGTCAATTGACCAGGAAGGGGGCAGGGTCTGGCGTGTCGTGGACGGGGCAACCCAGTTTCCCGGGGCCATGACGGCAGGGGTCTGCGGCGACCGCGGTCTCGCCCGCAAATGGGGAACGATCACCGGTCTCGAACTCAGGCGCCTCGGTATAAACATGAACCTGGCCCCGGTCCTTGACGTCAATAACAACCCTGACAACCCGGTAATAAATACCCGTTCCTTCGGCTCCGACGCGGAAGTGGTTTCCGAAATGGGTGCCGCATACATAAAGGGCATGAGGGATGGGAGGTGCATAGCCGTGGGCAAGCACTTCCCCGGTCACGGGGACACGAACCGGGACTCCCACCTGGTGCTTCCGATTATACGATCAACCATAAAGATGCTCAGGAGCCTTGAACTGGTCCCCTTTAAAAGGGCCATTGACGCCGGGGTTGACTGCATCATGACGGCCCATATCGCCTATCCCGGTATACTCAAATCGGACGAAAGCGCCACTGTCTCGAAATTTTTTCTCACTGAAATTCTCCGGAAAGAACTCGGCTTCAACGGGATAATCATGACCGATGACATGGAGATGAACGCCATTTCAAAGGAGATGGATGTCGGCAGGGGGGCGGTCAGGGCGATTGACGCCGGGGCTGACATAGTCCTCCTCAGTTCTTACGGGAAACACGTGAAGAAAATCTTCACCGAGATCGAGAGTGCCCTGGATGAAGGTGCTATAACTGAAGAGAGACTCCGGTCATCTGTGAGAAAGATCCTTGAACTGAAGATACGGTACGGACTAATTTCCATTGAAGAAGGGAACATCAGGAGGGCTTCCTTCACACTCGATGATAAACAGCGTGAAATATTGAAAGGCGCCGAAGGGGTAAACGGTGATATCTCACGATGCGGTATCGGTTTTCACGGGGACCTGAAGCTCATCCGCGGCCGGGGCCCGGTTTTTTGCGTTACCCGAAACAGCGTTCTCAGGAGAGTGCTCAGGGAAAGGAAGAATATTTACCTGGCCCAAAACCTCCGGGATATCGACGGTATGGGCGGCCATGACCCTGAGGTTATCTGGTACCATCATGACCAGGGCGACCCCTCGGAACTGAAAAGGGTGAGGATCTTCGCTGAAAAGAGGAAGCTCCCCCTGGTGGTTGTCGCAACCGGCAATCCCTTCCCGGCTGCAGTGGGCGGCCATGCCGAAAACATGCTCATCACCTTCTCCAATACAAGTGAGTCCCTTGTGCAGGCAGGGAAATGCCTCCTCGGTGAATATGATCCGAAGACCGGCATGAATCTCAATCTCGGCTTCCCCGACCCGAAATGAACCTGGGATTATACATCCATGTCCCGTTTTGCAGATGCAAATGCGACTACTGCTCTTTCTATTCGGTCCCCCTCGGTGATGACGCACTCCTGGAAAGATATACCGGTTTCATCATGGGAAACATCCAATCCGCCCTGGCTGAATGCGGGGATTTTACGGTGAACACCCTCTATATCGGGGGAGGGACCCCGTCACTCTTGCGTGAAAAGCAGGCTGAGAGGATTCTCCGTGCGGTGACCGGTTCCGTGGAGACAGCCCCGGACATTGAGGTTTCTTTGGAACTCAACCCGGAAGACGCTTCCGCGGAAAAAGTTGCGGGTTTTCGGGATGCCGGTTTCAACCGATTCATTCTCGGTGTCCAGACCCTTGACAGGGCGGCACACCGGCTCATCGGAAGGTCGAACAGTTCCTGCGAAGCTGCCGCACTGGAAGAGTTTACACGCATCCCCGGGATTGTGCCCTGCGTTGATGTTATTACCGGGATCCCGGGGCAGGGGGCCGGCGAGCTGGTCAGGGAACTGGAAACGGTTGCGACATTCAGGCCCCGGCACATATCCGCCTATCCCCTGTCAGTGGAACCGTCCACCCCTCTTGCCGGGCGTATTCAGAAGGACGATACCCTCGACGACTTACAGCGCGAGGCCTTTGAGGCAACCATCAGTACCCTTGCAGGGGCCGGGTACCGCCACTACGAAATTTCGAACTACGCCCTGCCGGGGTACGAGTCCCGTCACAACATGAAATACTGGAGGTTTGATCAATACCTCGGATTCGGCCCCGGCGCTCATTCCTTTTTCAGGGGGGATCGGTTTTACCATGCGCCCAAACTTCACCCCTACATGGAAACCGGCGTCCCTGAACGAGTCAACGATCCGAGGACAGGTCAACAGGCCCTGGTGGAGTATATCATCACCGGCATGCGCCTCCTTGAAGGCATTTCGATGGTGGACATGAAGGAAAAGACAGGGCATGCCCTGACGGGGGAGTTCCATCAAAAGATTGAAGGCCTTGCCTCAAGGGGATTTATCGGATTAGACGAGACAGAAAATGACATGAGGATTTTTCTCACGGGGGAGGGGATATTTCTCGCCGACCGGGTGCTTTTTGAGCTGGTCGAGCACCTGCTGGAATAAGGGACTATTCCTGTATGATAAAATATTTCTTTGAATTGTTGTGAAGGCGCTTGTAATAGTCACGGGCCTCGGTGTTTCCCTCCATGTAATAGTAATAATAGAGAAGTTTGCTCCCCTTGACCACGAAGATGTTGACGTCTTTCCCCTTGATCCCCTTCGCTATTTCCGCGTCACCCCCCTGGAGGAGCTGAATGGCGGCGGTAATGTTGTTCCTGAGCCGGCTGATGATGACCTTGAATTCCTGGCTCTCGGCGCTTATGGACTCCTTCAGCTTGTCCTGGTCAGGTTCGCCGGACATAAGGTAATATTTTTTCATGTCCACCATGGACTGGCTTATAAAGGCCTTCTTATGGCCGGTATTCAGGCGTTCTTTGAGCACCTCGTAGGCCCTGAGTTTCTGATCGTCGGTACTCGGCAGATCGTTGTACTGAATCCGATAGAGGTTAAAGGCCGTTTTCTCAACCTCCCTGCAGTCTATGTCTGTGTGGAGTATTTCAGCCAGCTTGTAGTAATTCTCCGGGTTTCTTTCAAGTATCTTGATGTAGAGATCGATACCGTTGATCGCCTCGGTGAATATGGGGAGGGCCTTCGCGGAAAAATCCTTCTTGGTCAGGTACTTGATTCCCTCGATAATCATGGAAGACTGGGCGGTTATCAGAAGGACGTCCATGTCCATTTCGAAGTCCTTTGAGCTCCTCCCCGGTTTCCTGGCCCCGGGATCTTCCTCGATGCGGAACTTGTCATCGACCTTTACGTCATCCTCAATAACCGGTTCGTCCTCGTCAAAGGAGAAATGCTCAACACCGGGCACGTCACCCTCCTGAGCATCGTCCTCGAACAGGGAATCCAGATTAAGTTCGTCATTGTCTGACACGGACTTTACCCTTCCTCGTAGATAATGTCATAAACCAGGTTGAATGAAATAAGGGACATGAGAACCGCCTTCAGAGGCATACCCCTGGTGAGCCTTGTAAGTTCCCTGTTATCAATGTCCGCATAAGACCACATCGCGCCGTAAACCAGGATGGAACCGGCGTACTCCAGGGTGTCCGCATCGTACATTTTGACCTGTTTAATTTGTTGCTCTTCACTCATCTTTTAAATGCATTCCCCAACTACTGATAATATCAGTTTATTCAGGCGGTTTGTCAAGATATATTCAGGGAATTGGCAAAACAGCATCTTACCCGGCTGCGCTGTTCCTGATTATATCCTGAATCATACCTTCAAGGTCTACATGTCCAGGCATGATGCTTTGCATCCTGGGTGGAAGGCCGGCGTAAAATTCGGCATCTCTTTTTTCTGTCGGATGCCTGAACTTCAGGAAGAGGGCGTGAAGCATGATACTCCCGGGAGGGGAGGGTTCCCTTGATCCGTATTTTCCGTCCCCGATTACCGGGTACCCGAGATGGGAAAGCTGGGCCCGGATCTGGTGCTTCCTCCCGGTGAGAAGTTTAATCACCAGGAGGGTGCTCCTGTCACTGGACAGGGCCGGGTAAAACAGCAATGACGCATTGGAAGATCTGCCGGGCCCGGTTTCCCTTACTACGGTTTTGTCCTTAATACGCTCGAGGCGGTCTTCCAGGGTATACCACCGGTTCATTTTCTCCTTGAATACCGGGACCAGGGCCGTGTAAAATTTCCCGACACTCCTTCCTGAGAACTCCCCGTGGAGCCTCCTGGCGGCCTTGGAGGTCCTGGCAAAAACCATAACCCCGGAAACCGGCCGGTCGAGGCGGTGAACCAGGCCGGTGAAGACGTTTCCCGGTTTGTTGTACGTTATCCTGATATATTCCCTCACCATCTCGACCATGGAGGGAGCGCCGGACATGTCCCCCTGGCTGAGAATACCGGCCGGCTTATTCACAACCAGGATATGGTTGTCTTCATGAAGAACGGTAATAGAGGGCTGTTTCACCATTTAATCATCCTGATATCCTGCCATGGTCATTTTACCCGCGCGAATAAGACATGATTATTTACGGCAGTATGCTAAATTTTTCTTGACTAAAGTGATTAATAAGGATAATACATTTTGCTATAGTCAATTACTATAAATACAGGGATAAATCAAAATTTCCGAAACTCACGAAAAATGCCAGGAGAGTATTCATGAAAAGAGTTGCCGTTTTATCAGTTATTACCATTATCAGCATCATTTGCGCTGAGCTTCTCTTTGCCAATGTTGCCATACGGAAACAGCACGTGGGGTTGAAAAAGAACGGTGTGGCCGTTAATTTCACCTGCAACTACTGCCACGAGGGAACCGGTATCGGCAAGGTCCAGGGCTCAAAGCAGGGGTTCATGAAGGGACAGCCCAAGTATGGGACCCTTCGAAACATGTCAAAATGCGCCGGCAGCGGATGCCATCTGTAATAATTAATCCGGAAAAGTTTTTACCGGATGCATTTTTACGATTGACAAAAAAAAGCTTGAAAATACAAGAGTGATATCACTAATAGTTC
>CAZEPS010000230.1:0-6933 GCA_964514165.1 uncultured Leptospirales bacterium | reverse complement strand
TTTTGGTAGGGGGTCAGAGCCTCTTATTATATTTCGACCAAAATTCCGGAATGAGCAAAAAAAATAATTGCCAGGGAACTTAGAAGGAACTCAATCAAAAAGGAGCAAAAAGTCTGGGATTTATTACGTAATAGAGGCTATAGAAATCTCAAATTTAGAAGACAGCATGTAATTGAAAGATTTACGGTAGATTTTTTCAGCCATGAAATGCAATTAGTCATTGAAGTTGATGGCAAAGTGCATAATATAAAGAAAAAATATGATGAAATAAGGCAAACACTAATTGAAGAGAAAGGATATATCTTTATTCGAATTACTAATGAAGAAATAAATAGTGACATATCACTATTGTTACATATAATAGACAAAGTAACAACTCCCCATCCCATCCGAATCTTAATATATCAATGGGAGAGGGGGGGGGCGAGGTCATTGATGCTTTCGTGTAATTTCGTGTAATAATGATGACTGGTTAGCAATGATTTCAAAGAATTATATTCAAAAGATAGCATTTATTGCAGCAACAGTTATTTTCCTCTCCCTTCCCGGTATCCTCTTCGCCGAGGTGGCGGTGCTTCCCTACAAAGTGAAAAATCCTTCGAACTATTTTCCCGTTGAAAAGGGAAGGGAATACGGAAAAATGATGGCGGTGGCGGCACTGGTCGCAAAGGAAAACCTTACCGTCACTTCGCCCCGCGACATCGAACTCGATTTGAAGAGGCACGACATCAACCCCCAGGGGACGATCACCGGGGAGAATCTCGACCTCCTGGGCCGCACCCGGGGCATCGAATACTTTCTCCTCGGTTCTCTCTCGTACCTCGACGGGAGGTACCATTCCGACAGCGTCCTCTACTCGGTGCGGGACCGGAAGGTGGTGCTCCGCATCGAGTCATCGGCCCGGGACCTCTTCGCCCTGGCGGGGGACGAGTTCCGCCAGGCCTTTGCCCGGTACCGGACCGCCCCCGGGAGCGAACCGGCGGCCCTGGACGCGGCCTTTATCATCGATACATCCTACGGGGTGAACCGGGACTGGGTTTCGGTTAAAAACGCGGTTGCGGGTTTCGCCTCCAGTGCCATTGACGCCGGGAGGATCGATACCCGTATTTACGGGGTCCCCTTCTCGTCCCGGGTTTCCGTGGAGGGGGCCTTTGCCGCGCAGAATTCGGTCATGGCGGTGAAAAAGGGCCTCGACAACCTGAAGCCCTTCGGAGGTCCCTCCCCGGAAAGGTTCGTCCAGGCTTTCAGATACGCTGTCCAGAACGTCCGGTGGCGGAACGGCGCCTCGAAGCTCATCATTCTCATCACCAATTCGAGTCTGAACGGGGCCCGGTTCGCCGAGAAATACGCCTTTGAGGCCAAGAGCCGGGGCATAACCGTCGCGGCCGTTACCCTCGGGAACCTGGACAACCGGGAGGCCGAGGTGGCGGACCGCCTCGCCACGATAACCGGCGGCCTCCGCCGGAGCGTTGCCTACCACCAGCGCCTCTTCGACGCCTTGGCCAATCCCCTGGACGTCTACCTCGAGCGGGGGCGGCTCTTCACCTCCCGGGCCTTTCACAGGGAGTGGCAGGAGGGCCTCTACGACCGCGCGGGGCACCAGTCCTATTTCGGCAGGCCCCGGGGTTTCCTCACCGAGGTGCACTACGACGAAGGGAGGGACGGCGCCAATCCCGGCAACATGGGGGATCTCTACATGAAAGGGACCGGGACCCGGATCATCAACAGAAAAGATCCCGAGAACAACCTCCCGTCGATCATGGGGGACATCCGGGGGAAGTATTTTCCCTCAGGCACCGGCGACGGCATCGCCGGCCGGGCCCTTCTCTCTGAAAAGGGGATTTCCCTCTGGGTGCGGGTCCGGGACGCTGCCATGATAAACCACCTCAGGAAGCGGCAGTCGGCCGGTTTCATGACCACCATCGGGTGCTCGATACAGATAGACCCCTCCAGCACCTACGGGGTGACCCTTATCCCCCGGACCCACCGGGTCACGGCAGACTATGTACCTGAGATGATGCGGGCCTCCCTGAAAGAGATAATCGCGAAGCGGGACTATTATTCCTCCCGGGGGCTCCTCTCGCCCCCCCTCTGGTTCGTGACGGTGAAGGTCGCCGAGGTGCGGGGCGGCCCCGGCGGGAAGGACGTGCGGGACTGATTTTTTATTAAGAATATCGACAATCCGGAATGCGCCGTAATTGGTAAAAAATTCCCACTGAACTTGACGAATACCTGAGAATTTTATATTTTGGTACTTGAACGAACGTTCGTTCAAAGATGCTTGACAAATAATCCTGTCAATATATCCTGGCCATGCAAACGAACGAACGTTCGTACTTTAGGGAGAAAGAACCATGAACGCGACGGACACCAGGAAAATAAGCATCCTCAACGCGGCGAAAAAGCTCTTTTCCGAGAAGGGGTATGCCGCCACCGGCCTCAGGGAGATAGCCGAGACCGCCGGGGTATCCATCGGGAACATCTACAACTACTTCCCGAACAAGAAGGAGATCTTCAACGAGATCCTGAATCCCGAAGCCATCATTACCTCTCTCTCTGACATCACTGAATTCATCAGTGAGGGTTTCCCCTTCAACCTGAACAAGGTCATCCTCAGGGCGAAAGAGGTCATCGACAACCAGAAAGAGATGTACCGCCTCATTTTCATCGATCTCATCGAGTTCCAGGGATACAACACGAACAAGATCGTCCAAAGGATAATCGAATTCGGACAGCACGTATTCAACGACAAGCTCCAGAAGGAGGACCCGGTGGTGGGAAAGGTCATCAGGGAGATGGATTACGATTTCCATATCCGGGCCTTCACGGTCTTTATCATATCATATTTTCTTTCGAGGGAAATCCTCCCCTCGGTGAGCTCCGGGGAATACTCTGACCGGGAGATCGCTGATATGCTGTCGGATCTGATACTCAGGGGTATCGCGATATGAAATATTTCTCGCCACAATACCGTATCCCCCGGGGGAGGGTCACTGCATCCCTCCTCTGCGCAGGGCTCTTTTCCCTGACCGTGGTTTCCGGGTGGCACGGGGTTATCCTGGCAGCTGATCCGGCAAAGAGCAAAAAGGAAGGATCAGACCAGGGGGACCGGCCGGCGGAAGAGATACTCGTACCGGGAACCAGGGAAGAACAGCCGGCTGAAAGCGTCGTGCCGGGAGAGAAAGATTCCGAAGCCGGGCTAAAAGGGTCAGAGCCAGTAAACGATGACCAGACACCGGATGCAGAAGAAGAAGCAGTGCCCCGGGACGGCGGGGAACCGGCCCCGGAAGAAACCGCAGATGAATGGGACTTTTCCGGATGGGAAGAGGGGGGGGAAAAGAAGGGGACATTCGACGTGAACCTCAAGGGCTTCGTGGAGCTCGATAACCATATCAGCACCTACCTCTACCAGGATTTCGGTGACATTTTCAAGAAAACCGAAATACGGGCCAACATGAACCTGAAAATGGGCACGGACAAAATCTACCTTCTCCTGGACATGAATTTCTATGGGATACCCTATTTTTTGGCGGAAGATCAGTACCGGGAGTACCGCTACACCGACGGATTCGAGGTGGGCCGAAACCTCCGCCTTTCACACCCGACCTTCGAATTTTCTTTCAACGAGTTTTATGTCAACTACGACGTGAGCAGGTACCGGTTTCGGCTCGGGAACCAGGTCTACCCCTGGGGGACGGCAGACGTCATGAGCCCGTCGTCCTATTTCAACCCTTACGATCTCAGGGAGCTTCTTTTTAAAGACGAGGACGAACTCAGGCAGGGGGTCCCCTCCTTTTCGGGGCTTGTTACTGTCAAGAACCACACGGTGGAACTGGTGGCGGCGCCGGTACATGTCCCCACGATTATCGCCGAAGAAGGGAACTTCTGGGCCATTCGCTACAAGGCCGGTCCCTTCCCGGTGACAATCCGTAAGCCCCGGCCCCTTGACGTGGACTGGAAGAACATCGCCGTCGGGGCCCGGTACTACGTGAACCAGTGGAACACGGACTTTTACCTCAGCGCGTACCACGGCCCTGACGGGGAACCGTTGATGCGCCCCCTCCAGACACTGGCCATACCGTACGAGCCGGTGTCGCTCTTGGTGGGGCCGGAATACCGGGTGTCGGACCGGTTCGGCTTCGCCGTGTCCCGGACCGCCTGGAAGTTCACCCTCCAGGGTGAGGCGGTCTACTCCCCGAACCGGTACGGGGTGGTTACCCAGTACACCACGAAGAACCTGGTGCTCCCCTTCATGGTGCGAAAGGGACACAACCTGGCCTACACGGCCGGGTTCAACTTTTTCGTGCCGGTGCCGGCAAAGTGGAAATGGCACGACGGGGAGCTCGTGTTCACCGCCGAGTGGAGCCAGAATGTCTTTTTCGACGAATGGATCATGAAGCCCCTCCTGACCGATCTCCTGGTGATGCGACTCCAGGACTCCTTTCTTCGCAACCGTCTCAGGTTTTCCGTGACATCCATACTGGATATCCCGAACAAAAGTTACGCCCTGTTGCCGGTGGTGGGCTACCGTTTTGATGAGGGGGTGACCGTCGAGGGCTCCTACGTATACATCAACAGCAGTCTCGCTTCCACACAAACCTACGAGAAGATGGAGACCAGCTCCTTTCTCGGCTACTACAACGACAACGATATGATTACCCTGAAGGTGCGCTATGAATACTAGGAAAATGTTCATAACCGCTGCTGTCATCGCGTCGGCGCTCGTTCTCTCCTGCGGTGAGAAGGAGGACATGGTGACACTTTTTCAGAAAGGGGGCATCGCCGGCACCGTTGATCTCACCGATGCGGAACCGGTGACCGGGCCGGTGTTCGTCATGATGACAAACACCGACAACTTCGACGCCATACAGAACTTTCCCATGGAGACCGTGCTCGCCACCACCACCGCCGGCCCCGGGGGCGGGTTCTTCATCCCCCTGGAGGAGACCGGCGTCTTCCCGGGGCAGAGCGTCTACATAGTCGCCTTCGCGGACAACGATTACCTGGGGGGCGTGCCCCAACCCACGGAAGGTGACTTCCTCGGGATATACATGAACAGGAGCAGGTGGAAGATGGAGTACGTGGTGGGGGGTGACAACGACGCCCTGAACATCAAGGTCAACCGGGAGGTGTTTTCCTACGACGCCTCAGTCCGCGGGACCATCCACGAGACCGCGCCCGGCACCATGACCCTGGCCGCCTACGCCGGGGAGATAACCTCCATGGACATGACCCGGATTGACTTCGACGGGGTCATCGGCTTCAAGCGGTTCCGCAAGGGCGGGGGGCCGGTTGACTACGCCATGAAGATTTTCCCCTACGGGGAGGACGTTCCGGTGGAGGGGGTCTACGTTCTCGGGTTCCTCGACAAAAACGACAACGGTATCCCTGACGGGGGCGACACCGTGTCCTGGTACACGGACAGCGACAAGGGAATTCCGGCGAGGATAACCGTCAACGAGGGGACCCTTGACGGAATTTCCCTGACCGGGGGATTCACGGTACCGGAACCGGGGGGGTATGACATGACCCTGGAGGGGCATTTCACTGCCCCGGCCGAATACGGGGCTGATTCTCCCCCGGTCTTTCTCATCGTTGCCGAGGGGAATGATCCGAACCTGCTCTTTTCTGACCCGGTGAGCGTCATCAGGGAATTCCGAAAACTCGGCCCCGGGGAGACCTCTTTTTCCCTTGATCTCTCCCGCACGCCCCTCTGCCCCGGTGACGAGATAATGGTCATCGCCCTCTGGGACAAAGACTTTGACGGGGGCTTCCCGGACCCGACCCCCGGTGACATGGCCGGTTTCTACCAGGATACCGACCCTGACAACATGGAATTCACCCTGACCCTGGCGGAGGGGACCAACAGGGCCGAGCCTGCCGGGACCCGGGAGTTTGCCGTGAACCGGATACTCTATGATTTTGAGACCACTATCGAGTTCACCATTGATATCGCCGATCCCGACGGGGCGAACCTGGATATCAATCCCGGGGACCCCCTCATGTTCGTAGCGGTGCACGAGGACGGGGTCAATCTCCTGGGGCAGATTACCGACGTGAACTACGTCATGGGAATGCAGACCGGGGCCTACGGAGAATCGGGAGGGGTCTACCGCTTCAACACCTTCAACGCCGTGTACGACGTCATCACTGATCCCGCTGAAATGAACGTGTATATCATCGCCCTCTACGACCGGGACGTTGACGGCAAGCCGACCGACGGGGTCGACGATGTCCTTGCGTACTATGAAAAATATACCGTTATTTTCTGGGATTTTTATATTCCGGACACGTGGCTCCTCCGAAACGGGGAACTGAATATCCTCGACAAGGCGGTGAAGAACCTGGGAAAGAAATACGGAGATGTGTTGATCTAAATAACAGTGATATTTACAATACGATGTGAAGGGGATTTTCTGATATGAACAGGTATCTCGATTTTATCATGGAGCGGCCGAAGACCGTTATCGCAGTGCTGGTCGCTGTCACCCTGGTCCTCGGGACCGGGATCTTCAAGCTGAAATTTGACAGTTCCATTGACACCATCATGCCGGTGAAAGACCGGGAGTATATTCTCAACGAAAAGATGAAAGAGGTCTACGGAAACAACGGGAAGTTCATCATAGTGTCGCTTTCGACCGATGACGCCCTGCGCCGCGGTTTTCTGGACAGGGTAAACCGGCTCCAGAACGACCTTGAGGAGTACCGCTTTTTCGACGAGTACCGGGAGACGGACCGGCTCTCCGCCTTTGACGAAATAATGGAGAATGGCGGGGTAACCAGGGAATCCCTGCTTGAAACGTTCAGGGACGACCCGGCATTCAGACGGTTTCTCGAGAGAAAAGCGGAGAGCCTCTTCGGGGAGAAGAACCAGTATTCCGGGCGCGACATGAAAAAACTCCGGCGGGATATTATCAAATCCCATGAACTGAA
>CAZEPS010000229.1:0-6937 GCA_964514165.1 uncultured Leptospirales bacterium | reverse complement strand
GCCGCCTTCGGCGGCGGGGGATTATGCTAAAATAGTGCTTTGAATAAGCAAAAATAGTTTAGGAATAATTACTGATCTTAACTATAATTTAATATTCGGTTTCAGTTGCGATAGACTTAATCAGCAATATACTTAAAGGTGTAATTTCCAACCTTGAAAATATCGCCATCCTGGAGGTTTTCGCCGCCGCCCTTGTTAACGAACTCGATGGCAAACCCCTCCCCGCCGCGAAGGGCCATCTCGATATTTCCCCTGTTGCGGACCGCCACAATGCTGAAGTTGTCCCTGATATTGATATCCCTGACATGTACGTCAATCCCGGTCCCCTTGCCGATAAAAATTTCCCCGGTGTTCTTCCTGGTCATGTTGAACTTCTCGATATAGGGGCTCAGGACTTCATTGTTCCAGTATTCGAGCCTGCCCGTTACCTTGAGCTTTGACTGGCGCCAGAGAAAGAAGAGTACCAGGAGAACAAGAAGGAGCACTATCGCCCCTGTTATATACCACACCGTGTAGTCCCGGCTCTCGGCCTCCATTTTTCTCAGTTCCTCGGCATGCTGTCTCATGGCCTCTTCAGGGCTCTCCCGCCCTTCGATCACACTGACCTTGTCGGAGACCCGCTTCAGCATGTTGGCCATCTTTTCGTTTTTCTTGACCTCGCTGAAGTTCACCAGGTAAACCCAGCGTTTTGAAGGCTTGGAGAAGGTCTTCTCAACGTCAAAACGCTCCATTCTCTTTCCCGGAGGGGGATCGTCCCGGGCGTCGGTCATTACCACGATAACAATCGGCCGGTCCCGGTCGTCATCTTCGAGCTCATTCGCCTTCTCGAGCACCTTCTGTATCATCTGGTGGGTATGGGTCCAGGCGCCTTCCGCCCCGGTCATGCTGATATATTTCTTAATTATGTCACGGTCGTTCTCGTCATCGACAATGACCGTGGGATACACCTTGACCACGGTATCAAAGGTCATGAAGGTAACCGTATCGCCGTCAATTATCTCGCTGTCAACGTAACCGGCGATGCTGAATTTAACCTCTTCCAGGATATTCCTGCCATTTTGGCCGATCATGCTCCGCGAAGTATCCAGGACAAGGATAACGTCCTTGTTCTCCCTGGCATGGAGATCAGCAGCTATAAAAACCTGTACGGAGAAAATTGCGAGCAGAAGAAAGGATGTTAAGAATAGTTTATTTTTCAAAATTCTTCTCCTTACGTTATTTTTTTCTTACTTATAGTACGGATATTCTGTATGTCAAGAATAATAATTACAATTCTGAAAATCCTTGTGTACCCGCGCCGGGTATTTTCCTTAATATTCTTTGTAGACGATATCCTTTTTGACATAATTTCTCAGGTCAAAAGGAATTTCCTTCTCGACCTCGAGGTACTCGTTCATTAAAATCGCGAACCACATGGAGGTGTCCTCGCTGGTCTCAAGGGCCACGAAACTGCGTTTCTCCCGCCAGTTTTTCACTACTACCCCCCGGTTCAGAAGGGTGAGAAGATCCATTTCGAGGTCGTACTCCAGCCCCCGGGACATGTAAAATTCAGTGATGTCATTCTTCAAGTCCTGGAAGGAATAGGTTGTATAAGCGGCAATAATAAAGGAAGGAACGGAGGCCGTATAGTAATCACCACCGGTTTCTGCGAACCTGTTCATCTTCTTGACTTCCATAACCCGTTCCAGGACGTCGGTGAGTGACTTCTGATCGAGGTTCTGAACGACATGGTAGGTGCCGTGGATGAGTTCAAAGGGTACGTGGCCGTCCATCATGGAGATGATATCTTTATTATATTTCCGAAAAGCGACAAGATCCGCGCCCCCTGGTGAAAACCCGGTAACGGTTACCGGCACCGCGGAATCAACTGCCAGGTGTGTCGGTACTATCTGGTTAAGAGCATCCTGGAGTTTCTTCACGTCAATAGTCAGGTTTACACCCTTGCCCGCGGCGCTTTTCGAAGTCTTTTTTGATGATTTCTTTGTTGATGACTGTGACTTTTTCGCAATGTTTTCATCAAAATCTTTAAAGTACTTTGTCAGCATTATTCCCTCTTTTAATAATTTTTTCCGTGAAATTGTTTCATGGTGAAAGTCAGAGTTGCCCGGCAACTGTCATGGCAAAAATTCTTCCCGTGGATATCTATGATACCAATATGAGGGGATGTCAATGATAATAGTGTAATTTTTTACTGCTGTAAGAATAATTGGTTTGAATTTTACCGGTATTGAAAAAAAGTTGAAATCATCATTAACTTGCTGTACAGTATAAACAGCCTGCATTGTTGGTGATACGCAGTATTTTTTTGTACCTAAATACGTGAAGGGATCCCAAAATCTGGATGTTACGGCCAGACTCTCTCCGAGGAGAAGGCCTGATCAACCATGAGGGAGCCCACCTGGTGTACCAGGTTCAAAAAAGCTGCTACACGGCAATGCGGGTTTTGCAATAATAGTATCTATAATGAATAGCGAAACTCTCGTTTTTGACGACATACCCCTTGCCATGGACGAGAATGCATTTCTCGAGAGGATAAGGGTTAAGAAGGATTCATCACTTGCTGCCGACTCCCTGGACCTGGTCCGCAAGGCTGCAGAAATCGCCCGTCCGAGGGCCGCTTTGAAGGCGGCACGCTTCAGCCCCGGGGGCGATGATAAATTTCTTCTGGACGGTATTCCCTTTACCAGTTCCGTGCTGGGAACCATCCTCAACGGCACGGACACGGTCCTGGTCAACCTCGCCACCGCCGGGCCGGAACTTGACGAGTGGTCGTCCCGTTACACAGACATGTTTCTCAGTTTCTGCGCTGAGGAGATAAAGTCAATCGCCCTGGAACGCGCCGCCGGCAGGCTCAGGAATTTCGCAGAAAAAGAGTACCCCGAGGTAAACTCGTTCGCCAACCCGGGGTCCACCGTGGACTGGCCCCTGGACGAGATCAAGAAGCTGTTTGGACTCCTCGGCAGGCCGGAAGAATCGGTGTCAGTGTCCCTGACCGACAACTTCATGATGGTGCCGGTCAAATCGGTGTGCGGGATAGCCTTTCACGCTGATCCCCCCTTTTTCAACTGCCTCCTCTGCCGGCAGGAGGACTGCCCGGGCCGGAGGGCCGACTTCGATCCCGCGTTGCACGATCTCCATTGCATTGAGCGATGACCTCATACGATAATGCTGCGTGAGAAAAAACTTTAAAATCGGCAGATCTGTAACGCGGCGCGCTCCGGGAAGATCCCCCGTTATCGATCATCCAGGGAAGAAGAGCCCTGGCAAGGGCGATGACGCCGAAATAATTATTTTTCATGATTTTCCGGTCGTTCTCCAGAAACCATTACCCTTGAAGACCATGCGACGCCGGCGTTATTTTGTTATGCGTTTCCACATCTCGTAGGTGAAATTTCCCTCGGCCACGCTCGATACCGCGCCTATGAGATTCACCCGTCCGTCCTCGTTGATGGTTATCTCGAGAATACCACCCTGCATCTTCACGTCGACCCGGTTGTCCACGAGGCCGTTCCTGTGGGCCGCGGAAACAGCGGCGCAGGCGCAGCTACCGGAGGCAAGGGTGTACCCGGCCCCGCGCTCCCATATCTCTATGTCGATTCTGCCCCGGTCAACCACCTTCATGATCTCTACATTGACCCTGTTGGGAAAGAGGGGGTGCCGTTCAACCGGGGGTCCGATTTTTTTCGCAAGTTCCGGGGAGATCTCATCAAGCGCTATCACGCAGTGCGGGTTCCCGATTGCCAGGCAGGTGGCGGTATAGGTTTCCCCTTCGACTTCTATGCGCTCGCTTAACGTTTCCCGGGGCTCCCCTGCCACCGGTATCTCGCCGCTCTGGAAGGTGAACGCTCCCATGTTTACCTTAACGAGGCTCCCGTCTTTCTTGAGGATCTCAATATCGAAGTCCCCGGAGCCGGTTGATATGGTAAACTCGCTTTCGATCACATAGTTCGAATTGACCAGGTACCGTGAGAATATGCGGAGGCCGTTGCCGCTGACCTCTGCTTCGCTCCCGTCAGGGTTGAACACCTGGAAACTTATCCTGTGATCGTCGAAATGCGGCCCGTACAGTATGCCGTCGGATCCGATGCCGTAGTTGCGGTGGCAGATGAGGGCTATTCTTTCCGGTGTCAGCTGGATATAGGTCTTCTGGGGATCGATGATGATGTAGTCGTTCCCCAGGGCGTGGTACTTGTAAAAATCCATCAGTGTCTCCAGTATGGGAAAAAGGGCCGCCCCCCGGGACGGCCCTTTTGTCACGATCAGTATTCCAGGCTGGCGATCCTCTTGTAGTAGTTGTACCGCCACTTAGCGTCATCTTCTGCTGATTTGAAGAGCTCACCGGCGACATCAGGGAATTCCTTTTTCAGCGAGGTATAGCGCACTTCCCCGGAAAGGAAGTCCTGGAACCTGCTCCAGTCAGGCTCCTTGGAATCGAGAACGAACGGGTTCTTTCCTTCTTTCTCGAGGAGGGGATTGTACCGGTACAGGTGCCAGTAGCCGCATTCAACCGCGAGTTTCTCCTCCTGCTGGGTCTTGCCCATGCCGGCGCGTATGCCGTGGTTGATGCAGGGGGAGTAGGCGATTATGACCGACGGGCCCGGGTAGGACTCGGCCTCCCGCAGTGCCTTGAGGTACTGGTTCTGGTTCGCGCCCATGGAGACCTGGGCGATATACACATACCCGTAGGTCATGGCCATGAGGCCCAGGTCTTTCTTCCTGACCCGTTTCCCCGAAGCGGCAAACTTGGCCACGGCCGCGGTGGGAGTCGCCTTCGAGGACTGGCCGCCGGTGTTTGAATAGACCTCGGTGTCCATTACCAGGACGTTCACGTCGTCGCCCGACGCGAGCACATGGTCAAGGCCCCCGAAACCGATATCGTAGGCCCAGCCGTCTCCGCCGAAGACCCAGATCGATTTCTTCACCAGGTACTGCCTGAGCTTCAGTATCTCCTTCGCCGCGTCGCTCTTCTCCTTTTCCAGGAGTGGAATCAGTTTCACCGAAGCTTCCTTCGAGGCGTTGCCGTCGTTCATCGTTTCTTTCCACTGGGTAAGGGAATCTTTCAGTTCGCCGGAGGCACCGCCGGCAACGAGCTCGTCCGCCAGTTCGCAGATTTTCGTGCGCATCTGCTCGACCCCGAGGAACATTCCGTACCCGTACTCTGCGTTGTCCTCGAAGAGTGAACTCGCCCATGCCGGCCCGTGGCCCGCCGGGTTGGTGGTGTACGGCGTCGACGGCGACGATCCGCCGTAGATTGAGGAGCACCCCGTGGCGTTTGCGATCATCATTCGGTCGCCGTAAAGCTGGGTGATGAGCTTGATATAGGGCGTCTCGCCGCATCCGGCGCAGGCCCCGTGATACTCGAACAGGGGCTGGGCGAACTGGCTCCCCTTGATGGTGGTTTTCGCCATGAGGGTGTCCTTGTAGGTTACGTTGTCAACGAAATATTCCCACCGTTCCTCTTCTGCTAACTGGCTCTCCAGTGGCTTCATCACCAGGGCCTTCTCCTTAGACGGGCAGACGTCGGCGCAGTTGCCGCACCCGGTGCAGTCGAGGGGGCTTATCTGGATCTTGAACTTGAAACCGTCAAGGCCTTTGCCCTTGGCGTCGAGAAGGGGCGTTCCGTCGGGAACGTTCTTTGCCTCGTTCTCATCGAGCAGGAACGGGCGGATAACCGCGTGGGGGCACACGTACGCGCACTGGTTGCACTGGATGCAGTTTTCCGGCATCCATTCCGGCACGTTAACCGCGATGCCCCTCTTCTCATAGGCTGACGTCCCCTGGGGGTGGGTGCCGTCAGCCATGTGAGTGAACACGCTCACCGGGAGGTCGTCCCCCTTGAGGTTGTTGACCGGCATGGCGATTTTTTCCATGAATTCGGGGATTTTTTTAAAAGAAGGCGCCTCGGGAACCTTGATCTCTTTCCACTCGGCTGGAACCGGCACCTCTTCCAGTGCGTCGTCGCCACGGTCAACGGCTGCGTAGTTCATGTTTACTATCTCGTCCCCTTTTCTGCCGTAGGTCTTCTTGATGGCGCTCTTCATCATTCCTTCTGCGTCCTTGAAGGGGATGACGTTTGCGAGCTTGAAAAAGGCGGACTGCATGATGGTGTTAGTCCGGGAACCGAGACCAATATCCTGGGCAATCTTCGTTGCGTTAATCACGTAGAACTTGATGTCGTTCTCTGCCAGGTATTTCTTGATGTGATCCGGGAGTTTCTTAATGGTCTCTTCTTTATCCCAAATACTGTTCAATAAAAAGGTGCCTCCCTTTTTCAGCCCCTTGAGCATGTCGTACTTGTCCAGGTAAGACGGAACGTGGCATGCCACGAAGTCCGGGAAGTTGATGAGATAAGTCGATTTTATCGGCTTCTTCCCGAAACGGAGGTGGGACACCGTGACCCCTCCGGACTTTTTCGCGTCATAGGCGAAATAGGCCTGGGCGTACATATCGGTATTGTCACCGATGATCTTGAGGGAGTTCTTGTTGGCGCCCACTGTTCCGTCCGCGCCGATACCGAAAAACTTTGCTGAGAAAGTGCCTTCCGGGACCGTGTTCACCGGTTCAGCTGCGGGAAGTGAAGTAAAAGTGACGTCATCTATAATACCCACGGTGAACTGGTTTTTCGGCTCCTTCAACTTGAGGTTTTCAAAAACCGGTATAAGGGCCCGCGGGTTGGTGTCCTTGGAGCTGAGTCCGTAACGGCCGCCCACGATGAGAGGTGCGTTCTCTTTGCCGTAGTAGAGGTCACGGATGTCAAGGTAGAGGGGTTCCCCGCTGGCTCCCGGTTCCTTGGTCCGGTCAAGGACAGCTATTCGCTTGACCGATTTCGGCATGGTCGCAAGAAAATGCTTCTCGGAGAAGGGCCGGTACAGGTGGACGCTGAGAAGCCCCACCTTCTCCTTTTTCGATACCAGGTAGTCAACGGCTTCGGTAAGGG
>CAZEPS010000228.1:0-7025 GCA_964514165.1 uncultured Leptospirales bacterium | reverse complement strand
AGGAGTATGCCGCTGTTCACCACGATGCCGGAGAGGCCCAGGGCACCGACGATGGTGAAGAATCCGTACACGGTCATCCCGTGGGCGAGAAACACGTACACCACCGAGGCCCAGGCGGGCACGATGGAGGCCATGATGATGAGGGGCCTGAGCATGGAATTGAACTGCACCGTCAGTATGAAAAATATCAATAGTAAAACCCCGGCGACCGCCACTTGAAAGAACGAGGAGGTCTCCCTGGTGTCCCGCACCTCGCCGTCAAAGATAAAGGTGATTGACGGATATTTTTTGACCAGTTCCGGGAAGGTCCGGGCCTCAAGCTCATCGGCGATCTCGAGTGGTGTGATCCTGCTGCCGGCCCTGATGTCGCCCAGCACCCTGAGGACCCGGCGCTGGTTGTAGCGCTCGATCTCGGAAATGCTCCGCTGCCGTTCCGGGGTCATGGTCAGTTTCAGGGGCACCTGGTAACCGGCCCGGTTGGTTACCGGGATCTCCATCATGCGGGCCATGTCGCTCCTGGCCCTGGTGTCGAACCGGAGGCGGACCCGCTTTTCTTCGGTGTCCTCGTAAAAGCTGTAGAGGAGTATGCCTGCCAGGGCTGACCGGATCGCCGATTCGGCCTCGGACGGATCGATATCGAGGCGGCTCATCAGTTCCCGGTCCGGGTGGATCAGATACTCGTATTCGCTCGCCGGCCGGTCAATCTCCACGTACCCGAGGTGGGGGTGTTCTTTCAGGGCCGAGGCCAGCTCCTCAGCCGCAGCAATCCGCACTGAGTCGTCGCTCTCCTGCACCAGAATCTCCAGGGCGCTCCCGGTGTCGGACCCGAACCGCTGGCTCGAGATGCGCAGAGTCTCGAAGCCTTTGATTTTTTTCAGCTTCTCCCGGATGTCGTCGACCATGCGCACCGTTTCGCCGGGCGAAATTTTCCGTTCATCGAACTCGGCCCTCACACTCACCACGTTCTCCTCGTTCGAGGGGCGGTACCGCCGGTAACCGACGGTTGTGCGCACCCCGATGAGCTCCTCCCCGACGAAGGGATGGACCAGGTCTTCGATCGGCTCCGCGAGGCGCGCGGTATTGTACCGGTCAGAATGGACCGGGGCCTCCCCGATGATGAAAAAGTTGGTCATCTGCTCCCGGGGAAAGAGGGAAAAGTTCATGACCCGGGTAAAGAGGATCCCGGCCACGGCGATGAAGAGAAAGAACCCGAGAAAGATGAGCCACCGGTGTCGGAGAGCGACCTCCAGATGCCCGGTATAGATTTTTTCGATCACCCTGAACCAGTGATCCCTGATACCCTCTTCCGGTTCGGCCCTTTTCTCGCGGCGGAACCGGCCGAGTTTCTCCCGCCACCGGTTATAGGTTCCCAGGGTGAGCACCTTCCAGAGGGGGGTATACGACTCGATGGTCATGTGCCCCGGCAGGATGATGGTCGACTCGATGAGGCTACCCAGGAGGACCATGATGATGATCGGTGGTATGGTGGTGGTGAAAAGGGCCAGGTCCCCCTCGAAGGCCAGGAGGGGAAGGAAGGCGGCGATGGTGGTGAGGATACTGGCGATGATCGGGGAGAGGACCTCCTTCGTTCCCCGGATCGCTGACTCGATGAACCCGACCCCCTTCTCCCTCAGGCGCGTGATGTGTTCCGAAACCACGATGGCGTCGTCCACGAGCATCCCCATGGCGATAATTACCGCGGCCAGGGTCATGTTGTTGACCGTGTAGTCGAAGAGGTTCGCGAGAATCAAGGTGAAGAGGAATGAAAAGGGTATGCCGAGGGAGACCCAGATCGCGGTGCGGGGGCTCAGAAAGAATGACAGCACCAGCATTATCAGGGTGAAGCCGATGAGGGCGTTGCCCGAAATGATGGAGAGCCGGTTTCGCACGTCGTAAGACTCGTCGTCCAGGAGTTCCGCCACCAGGCCCAGATCCCTGTCCCGGGAATCCATGAAATCTTTGAGTTCGTTGTTGACCACGTCGATGGCGTCAAGGATCCCGATGGATGAACTCTTCACCACGTTGAGGACCGTCCCCTCGTGGCCGTTGATGCGGACCAGCTCGTCCGTGTCCTCGAACCCGTACCTGATGTCAGCCACGTCTTTGACCTTGATGAAGTCACCGGAGAACGACGACCGTACCGGCAGGTCGGGGAACTGGGACGGCTTTTCGACCCTGCCTTCGAGCCTGACCTGCTCACGCCAGGGGGTCTCCATTATGCCGAGGGGAAGGTCCGTGTGGCTCGATCGAAGTGAGTCCCGGAGCTCGTTCAGGCCTATCCGGTACCTGAAGAGATCGGGATACCGGGGCATGACGTGGATCTCCTCGGCCAGGTAGGACGACCGCTCCAGGGAGCTTATCTCGGACCTGCGCAGCAGCCGGTTTTCCAGGAGCCGGGTCTGGTGCTGGAGTTCCCGCCGCTGGGCGTTACTCAGCAGGGGAACGTCTTCAAAATGAAGGGCGATGTCGATGATGGCCTTCTGGGATGTCTTCCGGTGGCGCACTACCGGCGGGTCCTCCACCTCTTCGGGCATCTTCACCGCCTGGATACGGTTCTGTATCTCGGACACCGTTATCTCGGTGTTGTCCACGTCCCTCCTGAGCTCGAGCTCGATGGTGGAGGTGCCCCGGCGGCTGGTGCTCATCATCCGCCGGATGTCCTCGATGTCCGCCAGCTCGTGCTCCATGGGGAGGGTTATGGCCTGCTCCACCTCCGAGGGTGAGGCCCCGGGGAACACGGTGGTGATGGTGACCCGGTCGAAACTGAAATCCGGTAGTTCCTCCTTCCTGATATTATACCAGGAGACTATCCCGCCGAAAATGACCAGGAAAAAGACGAAGTTTGTGACCAGGTGCCTGGTGGCGAAGAAGTCTATGATCTTCGACATGGGATGCCGGTTATATTCTACCCGTAGAGGGCGCGCATCCCGTATTCCGGATACCGGTCTCCGGCTATCTTCGCGCTGATTCCGTCCAGACGGGCTATTTCGTCACCGGTGAGGCGGATGCCGGTCGCCGCAATGTTCTCTTCCAGGTACTTGACGTGGCGCGTGCCGGGTATCGGCACCACCCGGTCACCCCTGGACAGAAGCCAGGCAATGGCTGCCTGTGCCGGGGATATCCCCTTTTCTTTGGCTATCCGCTCGACCTCGGCCGCGGCATCCATGTTCTTCCGGAAGTTTTCCCCCATGAACCGGGGGTTGTCCCTGCGGTAGTCATCTTTGGGCAGGTCTTCGTATTTTTGATACCTGCCGGTGAGAAACCCCCGCCCCAGAGGGCTGTAGGCAACCAGTGATATACCGAGGCGTTCGCATTCCGGAATAACGCTCTCTTCGATGTCCCTGCTCCAGAGGGAATACTCCGACTGGAGGGCGGTTATCTGGTGCACCGCGTTCGCCTTCCGCAGGGTTTCGGCTGAAACCTCGGACAGGCCCAGATGCCGCACCTTCCCCTTCTGCACCAGCTCGGCCATGGCCCCGACACTATCCTCTATCGGCACTTCCGGGTCGCGGCGGTGCATGTAGTAGAGATCGATGACGTCGATGCCCAGGCGCTTCAGGCTCGCGTCAACGGCCGTTCGTATGTATTCCGGACTGTTGTTGATCCCGGTGAAGGACCCGCCTTCCCCCCGCATGATGGCGAACTTGGTGGCGATGACCAGGCCCTCCCTTTTCCCTTTGACAGCCCTGCCGAGGAGCTCCTCGTTGTGACCGGAGCCGTACATGTCCGCGGTGTCAAAGAAGTTGATGCCCCGGTCGATTGCGGCGTGGATTGTTTTTATGGAATTGTCGTCTTCGCTTTTTCCGTAGAACTCTGACATCCCCATGGTCCCGAGGCCTATGCGCGAGACCATGAGATCGCTTTTTCCGAGTTTGACCTTGTTCATTGTGTTAGTTTGTAAAAGGCCGTTTAGGCTCTTACATTCCTCCCTCGAATAATCTCTTGGAACCTCTATTAATTAAACAAGGGGTTCCCTTTTGGGTACATATTTTTGTTTAAATTTTATTTAGCCTGGTTAATCAAGGCTAAATAAAATTGTTAGAGGTACCCTTATGTTGAATCGAACACCGGCCCTGAATAGAGCCGGGTCATTATGTGAAAATACGCATATTTTATAGCGGGGTCAAATTCTTTTGCTGCGGTTCAATATGGAAGTGTGTTAAGACCGCTGTTCAGGTCAGTAAAATATTTTTCAGCGGCGGTTCTGCCATCGTATTACATTACAGAGTCATGATTTCGTCAATAGTGAGATCCTCCACCGTGACCGGATCAAGCCCCTTTATTCTCGCGGCCATTTCCCTGGCGGAAATTTCAGGTAAAGTGTGCACGATGCGATAGCCGCGCTCGTTCAGCCAGGTGAGAAAACGCCAGGCATAACAGTCTTTACAATGCTCTATCTTTTTCTCAAGATACGCATCGCCGTACAAGCCTTCAAGGTCGGCATGCCGGTTACATCTGATGTCAACGCAGAATGTTCCCGAGGTGTACTTCTTTTCCATGGTATCCTCCCGCTGCCGGCCCTTTACCGGGCCGAAGGGTTTATCGAGAAATGCAATAGTGGCAGCTTGCAGCTCACTACGTAAATATACCAAATTTGAATTTATGGGGACATGGGGGATGCCGCTTTTAGCCATGGGGGATATTCCCATTAAATTTCAAAGATACATACCACCGTGAAATACCGTTAGCGGGAAAGATCCCCCACGGAAAAGAAGATTCAGAAAATCGTTGAATCAGGAAGGATACCGTACCTTGAAGAAAAGGATTATTGACGCGAGAACGAAAACCGCGGCGTTTGCGAAAATGACCGGCCACGATTTAATAATGAACCCGTAGATGAGCCAGAGGAAGACCCCGGTGCAGAACACCGAGAACATCGTCAACGAGATGTCCCTGGTTGAGTGTGTCCTCCAGACTTTTATTACCTGTGGCACAAATGCTACCGTCGTGAGAAGCCCCGCCGCAGCGCCGAGTATGTTTACCAGTTCCGCCGATGTCATTTCCTGTGTCCTCGCTCGTTCTCGAAAATAAAAATATCATGTAACAGTTCAGCGTGGATTATATGCAATCCATTTTTAGGGTAAGTAAGAGAAAATTTAGTACTGGTTTTATCAGAATTTGTGCATTCTGGGATGCTTCTAAAAATGGTTTTTTTTAGCCCCCTGTACCTTATATACCGAGGCACCATTTTCGTTATTGAAAAATTAGTACGGTTATGTGAACATGGAGTGAATGAATCCGCTGCGGTTGATTCATAATTTTTTTTTCCTGAAAAACGCAGGCGTGTAAGAGGAATGAAATGGTAAAGAATAAATCTTCGCAGAAGCCCCTGGCGCTGATCCTCGCCGGCTATGACAAGCTCGATCTGAAAACCCGGAAAAAAAAGCAGGAAGAGATCCAGAAGGCCTACAACGAGAGCCTGTTTATCGGCAGGAACAAATTCTTGCAGAAGATTAATGACAAGCCGATAATCAAGTACGTTCTTGACGCGGTGTATAACAGCAGGATTGGCGATGAGCCGATATACGAAACCATCTACGTGTACAACGACATGAAAACCTTTCACAACCACATAGATGTCTCGAAATATGATAATCTCCAGGTGAAGCAGATGAAGAAATCAGTAGCCGGGCACCTGAAAGACTTCTACGAGAACCATGTCGAATACGGCAGGCAGGTGGACATATTTTTCGGTGATACCCCCCGCATAACATCCGAAGACGTGGAATGGATACACGGGGAATACAAAAAAATCCTGGGTAAGGAAAAGGACTCCCGCGGGGTAACCGTGAACCTGATTTTTGGTCTGGCCCGGTACCGGGACATGGAAGACAACTGGATTAAAAAGCGGATGAATACCTATAAGCGCGGCAAATACAGGGGAAAGCCAAAGTTTTTTGTAAATTTCGAGGAAGCCGATGCCAGGATTGGTAACGCAGCTTCCTTCATAAAGGACCATTCCCAGGACGGGATTATCGAGAAGAAGGTCATCGATCTCTTTTACGGCATGCGCAAGGCCCTGACCGTGAGCAATATTTCTAAAATACTCTATTATCTCTGGAAAACCGGAAACCTGGATGTGGTGAAGCAGGTCAAAAACCGTTCGATCAACCTTGACCAGGCCTACCGGGCCGGGATCGAGGTCGCTGCTAAAACCTACAGGATCGATCTCACGGATTTCGCCGCGAAATTTCTGTTCATATCCAACAATGCCGCCCGATGGGAGAATGACATAGACGGCCCCCGGGACATGAAGGTGATGCGGGAGCGCTTAAGGGACCAGCGCGGATAAGGGAACAGCAGCATAACGGAAATAAATAAACGTAATCACCCTTCAACCAGACCTTTTTCTTCCCAGTAGCGCAAGGGGCACAATTGCTGTAAACACGAACAGCCCTGTCCCGATAAAAACCGGCACGTACCCGGCCCGGTCGATGACCGGTCCCCTGGGCCACGACGTCATCGACGGGGCGCCCATGATACGGTTCGTGAAAGAACTGGTTGAAAATATCGAAAAATGTTTCAGGATGTAACACCCTGCCCGGCAGTGTTATTTTACGTCAGCGAACTTTTCCGTAATAGCACCGCAGGGGCCCGACCCCGAGGCCGATTGAACAGAAGTTGCAGAGGATGCATCTCGATTCGGCCTGACGGCCGGACTCGAGGCGTTTGACGATATCCGGCTCTATGATAAAGGGCCTGCTCAGGGAAACGAAATCAGCTTTTTCTTCGTTTATAATCTTCCGCATGTCTTCCAGTTTATGGATTCCCCCCACCACCATGATCGGGATGGAGACCGCATCTTTGATCTCATCTGCCGCGCCCGCGTTGTAGTTGTACCAGGGCTTATGGAGCCTGATTAAAGCGGGCCCGATTACACGGTAGAGTTTCTTTTTCAATGAGGAAAATTTCCTGTAGTCAGGGAGCCACGCGAAAGCCGCGTCCAGGGGGAGTTTCGGTCCCCTGATGCTGTTCAGGCCGTCTTCGAAGGTGCCGCAGGACACCTCTATGCAGCCGCACCCGGC
>CAZEPS010000227.1:0-7051 GCA_964514165.1 uncultured Leptospirales bacterium | reverse complement strand
ATAATCGCCTACCAGTCACCCATTGCGAGCGAGACAGACAAGATTTTTATTCACCGGTGTATTGCCGTCGAGGGGGAGCGTTTCGAGATAAAGGATGATGCCGTATATATCAACGGTACTATCCTTTCTGAACCCTATGCCAAGGGAAACACAGAGCTATACCATGATGAACCGGGGGCGAAAGATATTCGTGGAGTGGTCCCCGAGGGGATGATAGTGACTCTCGGCGACAACAGGGACAAGGCATTTGACAGCAGGACTTTCGGCTACACCCCGGTGGAGTCTGTTATAGGGCGGGTGGAGAAAACCGACTAAACTCTAAAAATGAAGGGGATTGCTGCGGAGGAATTCCTTTCGTTCCAGTATATAAGACACCCGCATCAGCTCCCTGTCGATGATATCATGGGGGTTCGCCCGGCGGCGCTTCATGTCGTTGATACTGGCCGTGAGCTGATCGAGGCGCCTGTCGTATTCCTGTATTGTGTCGAACCGGTACATCTGGCATCCTTCCGTTACCCTGGTTACTATTAATATCGGCAGTTTTATCCATAACATTACCGTTGAGTCGCTACATTAAAGCAGGCACTGTTTCACACGTTTTTCTTGTTTTTTTCGTTTCTTCTGTGTATATATATATTATTATTCTGACAGATAATTGTATATAAACAGGAGGAAGTGATTAATGAAGAATATGGGTGTAATCGACAGGGTAGTCAGGGCGCTCCTTGCTGTCACGGTACTGGTCCTCTACCTGCTTAACATGATTTCAGGTACGGCGGCCATCATTCTCGGCGTCATAGCTGTTGTCTTTCTCGCAACGAGCATGATCGGGATCTGCCCGGCGTATATGCCTTTTGGTATTAAGACCTTCAAGAGTGAAGGAAAATAGTGAAACAGGGGATGAAAATCCCCTGTTTTTTATCACATCGTGCCTGAAAAAATCTGCGTATTAGTAAAAACACCGATAACAATCGGTAAAATCTCATTTTTCCCTGGGATATGGCCAGGCTGCTATCCCTCCTTCCATGACTTTTACGTTCGTGTACCCGCTCCCCTCGATTATGAGGGCAGCCTCATACCCACGGAGTGATATCTTGCAGTAGCAGATGATCTCCCGGTTTTTGTCCTCCGGGAGCTCGTTCACCCTTTTCCTGAGGGCCCCGAGGGGAATCAGGTGCTCCCCGATGCCGAGGCGCATTGTCTCGTATTCGTCCGGGTCCCGAACGTCCATGATAAAGGGATCTTCCTTCTCGTCCACTTTTCTCTTCACCTCAGTGGCGCTTATTCCCCTCATTCTGCCCTTCATCTTGTTCTGCATGATGTGGGCCGTGGCTATGGTGTGATCAATGGCCAGGGAGAAGGGGGGAGCGTAGGGGAGGTCCATGTTGACCATGTCCTCAACGGTGAGGCCGGCCTGGATGGCAATGGCCCACTGGGCAATCTGCCTGCTGACGTCGCCGGGGCCGACGCACTGGGCACCGAGGAGTTTTCCCGAGTCTTTATCGGCGATAAGTTTCGTCACCAGGAGCTTTCCCCCCATGAAACCGGGCTTGTCCGGGCTGGCGTTAATGACGGTTTGTATATTATTGATGTTCATGATCCGGGCGAAGGTCTCGGAGAGTCCGGTCGCCCCGGCTGAGTATTCAAATATTTTGCAGATGCCGGTCTGGACCGTGCCGGGGTAGGTGACCGTGTTGCCGCACACCGCGTTCTCGCCTGCCACACGACCCTGGAGGTTCGCCAGGTCCCCGTAGGGGGCGTGGACCGACTCGTCGGTGATGATATTGTGCACCGCGACACAGTCACCGGCCGCGTAGATGTTTGGATCAGAGGTCTGCATGTACTCGTTTACCTTTATCCCGCCGAAACCGCAGATCTCGAGGCCGGCATCTTTCGCGAGATCGCTGTTCGGTATGACCCCTATCGCCACCACCGCCAGCTCGCAGGGGAGCTCGGTACCGTTCTGGAGCTTGATGCCGGTGAGCCTGCCGTTCTCTCCCAGGAACTCGGCGACCCCGTTCTCGGTAATGACGTTTACCGACTGCGATTTAATGTGGCCCTCTATCAGTTTTGCCAGTTCCCAGTCCAGGAAGGTCAGGAGCTGGGGCAAAAGTTCCACCACCGTTATTTCGATTCCCGCGAGCCTCAGGGCCTCGCATGTCTCAAGGCCGATGAGGCCACCGCCGATAACAACGGCCCTGGTGATTTTTTTCTCATCGCGGATTTTTCTCAGGTAGTCCGCGTCCTGCATTGACTGAAGGGTCGTTATACCGTCCAGGTCTTTCCCCTTCAGGGGGGGGATTCGTGGCACCGCGCCGGAGGCGATAATGAGCTTGTCGTATTCCATCTCGCCGGTTTCGCCGGTTGAAAGGGTACGAAAGTTTACCTTTTTATTCTTCCTGTCTATGGAAACCGCCTCGGTGCCGGTCCTTGCTTCGATACCCTTGGCGCTCAGATAGAAATGGGGATCCCTTACCACACCGGTGGGTGTCGATATGAGCATGTTCCGGTCATCGAAAAATCCCCCCACATAGTAGGGGTATCCGCATGAGGCCATGGAGAGGTACTCATTTTTCTGAAGAATTACTATATCAGCGTCCTGGTCCAGTCTGCGTGCTTTTGCCGCTGCTTTTGGTCCTGCTGCTGATCCGCCGATAACAATAATCCTTTTCCTGTCTGCCATTGTGTTGACTCCTTGCTGTTATATATGAATATTAATGGTAATGATTTTCATTTTCATGAAAAATTTTCCATGTTTATTGTCAAGAAATATTCTACATTGACAGATATTATTTATTTATATATTAAAATTAACATATAAACAGGGGATGTGCAAGAAATGAACCGATAACAATCGGTGAAAAACGGTTGATAATTTTCACTGGGTCATGAAAATGAATTGGCATGGAACCCATGTATCAGGGCAGTCTTTTTTTCAGGAGTATTGACCATGAACAGGAACCGTATTATAAAACTGACCACCGTCATCGCGCTCGCCTCGATAGTTCTCCTCATATACTGGGTCTTTATGTTCGTATCAATCACGGTGTTTGACTTCAAGATATTCCGTGAGAACCTCACCGAGGCCTTTTATCTCAGCGTCCTCGGGATTTTCTCCCTCATCTCCGGGGCCCTCATAGTAAATGTAATCTTCAATCTGTCGAAGATCGCGGACGCACTTGAAGGAGGGAACCCGAATATCGAGACGGTGAACAAAAAAGCACCGGTTCTTCGGATACTCTTCATCCTTTCCTTTCCCCTGCTCTTCGCCCTCATGTACTTCGGTGACGCGGCTTCGTCCGTGAAGAAGGAAAAGTACCTTGTTTCATCGGCTGAAACAGTCATTAATAACAACCGGGAAGACGTTGATTTCCTGACGGACTATACGTTTACCAGTTCTTATGTTGAAGAGACCGCCAGGCGGCTGCGGCTGATCAGCAGGGAGGACGAGCATTTTCCCAGCGTGTCGGTCATCCACATGGACACGATTAACGGCAGTGAGAAATTCCTTCTCTTTTCCATGTACACACAGTGGGACAAATACAAGGGCTCGGTAAAGTCCGACTTTCTCTTTTCCTGTTCAAAAGAGGAGCGGGAGTATCTCCATGATATTTTCGAAAAAAAGGAGAAGGGCCACTCGTTCAGCGCTGCGGACGGGCACTACGAACTCTACTTTCCATTGGAGACCGAAAAGGGGAGGGCTGTCCTCTATTTCAGCGACGCGAGCAGGTACGGAAAGATCGGGTCGTAGGGCATAAACCGGCTTCTGTAAAATTGAAAAAACGGAGACGAACAGCATCATGAGTGAAAAATGGTCAACAGAACGAATCAACGACTGGTACGACAAACAGCCCTGGCTGGTGGGATGCAACTATATCCCGGGCACGGCCATAAACCAGCTCGAGATGTGGCAGGAGGAGACCTTCGACCCGGAGACCATCGACCGGGAGCTCTCCTGGGCCGCCGGCCTCGGCATGAACACGGCGCGGGTCTACCTCCATGACGTCGCATGGACTGTAGACCGGGAGGGCTTCATGAAGCGGGTCGACCGGTTTCTCTCCATGGCAGCGAGACACGGCATCAGGCCCATGCTGGCTATATTCGACGACTGCTGGTATCCGGACCCGAAGCCGGGCAGGCAGCCGGAGCCCCGTCCCGGGATCCACAATTCCGGGTGGCTCCAGTCCCCGGGAATAAAGGCTGCCGTTGACCGGAGCCAGTGGGAGCGCCTCGAGGCGTACGTTAAAGACGTGGTGACCACCTTCGGCAAAGACGGCCGGGTCCTCGTCTGGGACCTCTATAACGAGCTCGGGAACATCTTTCTCGACACCCTCTCCCTTCCCGCGTACCGGCGGGTGCCGAAGCTGGCAGCACTCCTGGCGCGGTTTTACCTTCTTCCAGCGAGGACCCTCCCCCTGTTCAAAAAGACCGTGGAGTGGGCGCGGTCCTGCTCACCGGAGCAGCCGCTGACCGCGAGCGTATGGTTCGCCCACCCGGGGCTGAACCGGGAGGTTACCGGGGCGTCGGACATAATCTCGTTTCACAATTACAAGACCCCGGAGAATCTGGAAAAGCAGATTGAACAGTTGAAGAAACACGGCCGGCCCATCCTCTGCACCGAATACCTGGCCCGAAACAGCGGGAGCAGGTTCGAGACATTTCTACCGATTTTCAAGCGGGAGAAGATCGGCTGCTGGAACTGGGGGCTGGTGAGCGGAAAGACCCAGACCGTTTATTCATGGGCGGACCAGGGGGGCGGCGAAGAGCCGGAGGTCTGGTACCACGACATTTACCGCCCGGATGGTAACCCCTTCAGCAATGAGGAAGTTGACTTTATCAGGAAGATAACCGCTGGAGAGTAAAAAAGCCGGTGTCGAAACCTTAGTCCATCTCCTCCAGTGTTTCCAGCACGACCGGAATCGGAGAGCTCCTCTCTGATTTTACCAGCCCGTGAGCCGGGTGATCATCCGTTCCATGAACCGCTCCCGGTCGAGCTTCGAGGGAACGTTGACCGAAACATTATCTCCGGCCCGGACGTTTTCCGTGAACTCACGAAAGCTCCCCCGCCGGGGGCCGGTCTCCCTGAGGGTGAAGGCGCACCGCCGGTCGTCGCACAGGGAAGGGTCTTCCAGGCACGCGGCTGCCACCACGTCCCAGGGGAAGAAGCCCCGCTCCTTCTGGAAAATGGTGAGCTTCCGGTTGAGGCGGTACCAGGGCTCGACGAACCCGGCCACGAACCGGCCCGTTGCGCTGTCGTTTTCACGGAGCAGGGCCATCTCTTTTTCGGTGACAATAGCCTGGGAGCAGAGGTCCATGGTGATGAGGGACTTTTCCCGGGGCGCGCCGGTGACCATGGCCGCGGCCTTTCCGTCGCAGTGAAAGTTGAACTCCCCGACGTGCTTGAAGAAGATAAACTCCCGGGCGCCCCCCATGACCACCAGCTCTTTCAGGTTATGGATGAATTGTTCGTCGAGTATCATGGCCGTTGCCACGTTGGTGAGGGGCGCCAGGGCCAGGAGTGAAATCACCCCGGGGCTGCGGTTCACCGTTTCCAGGAGAAACTCGACCGCCTCGTTCTTCGCGCCGAGGTCATCCCTCGAGGCCGCCCCTTTCAGGACCGGTATGCCGGCCCCGGTTTTTTCAACAAGTTCCCGGGCGGCGTCGTAGCCGGTGTCCGCCGGAACGTTGCCGAAATTCACGGTGAGGCCTTCAAGCTTGACAGTCTCCGATTTCATCAGGAAGAGGATCGCCAGGGCGTCGTCGATGTCCCTCGCCCTGACGCGCGTGTTCGGATCCGTGTCCACGATTAGCCGTTTTTCAGCCATCGGATACCTCCTTTCCTATCGCTGTGATCTCATCCCCGGACAGGGGACTGATGCCGCTCCGGCAGTACTGGGCGGTGCCGGCCCTGACGGCGATGCGGGCAGCGACCGGGATGCCGGTCCCCCGGAGTATCTCCGCGCACATCACTGCCGTCACCTGGTCGCCGCACCCGGTCTCGTCGCAGGCAGCGTCAGCGTATTCCGGAGTATCAATCTCTTCGTCAATATCCCTGCTGAAGAGATAGGCGCCGCAGCTCCCGTGGGTGATGAGCACGTAATTGATGCCGCGCTCAAGAAGGATCTGCGCCGCCTGTTTCGCGGAACCGTGGCCGGTCACCTCGATGCCGGTCAGAATTTTCGTCTCGTGCTCGTTCGGCTTCATGAGAAAGATTGCCTGATCCAGGAGTTCCCGGTAGTCAGCGTCAGGATCGATTCCTCCCGGATCAAGGACGACCGGTATGTCCCGGGCCTTCGCCTTTTGTATCGCGTGGATCGCGGTCTCAAGAGGCATTTCCAGTGTCAGTGTGAGAAGTTTAATCGATTCGAATGCCTCTTCGGCCCGGTCGATGTCCTCAGGGAGGAATGAGTCGCTGATGCCCGGTATGCAGTAGATCTGGTTCTCACCCTGCCGGTTCACCGGGATGAGGGCGATGCCGGGCATGAGGCCCGTTTCCTCGAATGTTTCGATAGTGATATAATCGGTCACGACCCCGGCCTCATCCAGGGCGCGGAAGGGCACCTCCCAGAGGCGGTAGGGGTCGCGGCTGGTCTTTCCCGCCATGGCAACGGTTTCGGGGCCCAGGATCGCGGCGATCATCTGGGCCATGTTCCGGGATTTCCCCCCGGGACCGATAACTATCGTTCCGCTCCGGGAAAGTTCACCTGACCCGAGGAGTGAATCCACTCCGGCAGCGGTTATGTCAGTGTTGAGGCTCCCTGCCACCAGTACCTGGATGTTTTTCATAAGGCCCTTTCAGTATATTTAATTCGTTACCGCAAACGATTGTAAAACATAAGCAATATATTGCTCGCCTGCATAAATGTCAAGAAAGAATACTGAAAATATTTTACAAAAATAATCTATTGTGCACTTATTCATGGCAGAATGCTGATTTCAATAGCAAAAATATTCAATTTTTTCGGCTGAACCTGTTGACATCGTGCAATCAATTGTATATATTGAAATCGTTTCCGGTAACGATTGCGATAAGAACTGCATTCCACAATAT
>CAZEPS010000226.1:0-7054 GCA_964514165.1 uncultured Leptospirales bacterium | reverse complement strand
ATATCCGCCATACTCCTCTCCCTTTCCCTCCTTGTTCCCGCCGCCGGGCAGGCCCCCGGGGTCCATGTGTTGTGCTATCACGCGTTTCTGGAGAAGGACAACCCCTTCTGTTTTTCAATTGAAGAACTCCGGGACCAGATAGACTATTTCAGGGAAAAGGGATTCACCTTTGTCACCCTTGATGACGTGATCAATAACCGGATAATCGGCAGCAGGAACATCCTGGTTACCGTTGATGACGGAAACAGGACCGTGTATGACGCCTATTTCAAGGTGTTCAAGCCCCGGGGGATAAAACCGGTCCTCGGCATCTATCCTGCCGTTACCGGGCGTATGCATTACGCACTGACCTGGGACCAGCTCCGTGAGCTTTCAAATGAAGGATGTGTAATCGCCGCTCACGGGTACCACCACCGGAAGATAAACACGAAGCTCTATCACCGTGAGAAACAGGCGTTTTATAACGAAATTTACCTGTCCAAAAGCACCCTGGAAAAGCAGCTCGGGAAGACAATTACCGTGTTCATCTATCCCTATGGAGTACGCTCTCCGGTTACCCGACGGTACCTGAAAGAGGCCGGATACCGGTACGCCTTCACCATTGACAGCGGCGGGATAACAATGCCCGTGAGCGGCCGAAATCCCCTGGAACTGCCCCGGTATATGCTGACCAGGGGCAACCGGAAATGGGTTGCCGCCCAGATAATGAAAAACACGATGCATACCGGAACGGTTGTCGCCTCAAAAGAGAGGAAAATCCCTGAAAAAACCGCGGTAAATACAAAACCGGTGAAAAAGGTGCCGGATCAGCGGGTTGCTGTTCGTGAAAAAGGGCCTGAAACCGTTAAATCCACCGATAAGAATCGGTCACCTGAAAGAAAATCCCCCTTTATCGACATATCCGCCTTCGAGGAAAAGGGATATCTCAGCCTGAAACCGAAAACCTACCGCCACTATGTTGAACGCATAGGGCACGTGATGAAAACCGTGAGGCGGGACGTTATGTCAATCGAGATGATGAAGGCCAGATCAGAAGTGCCTCTGGCTGTAGATACGGCAAAGAGTGAAGCTCAAGAGGAAGGATTTTTTTCGTATGACTTCACCGAAACCGTTGAGGCGAAGAGGAAAAGCGCTGATCATGAATTTTCCGCGGCAACCCCTGAGCTACGGGGGAGTCTTGATAATCCGGGAGAAAGCCTTAAAGAAGGAACCGGAAAGGTGAAAGAAGCGTACCGGGACATGTCCGAGAGCTCCTATGACGCGTACGCCCGTTTTTACGATCTCTTCAAATCGAAAATCGACGACATGCGCAACAGGCTGATTTCTCTTTTAAGAAGCAGGGGAGAGCAGGGTTAGCCCCGTTCAATGATTTCGTTCGTGAGTTTCATGTAGTCCTTGGCGCCGTTGCTTCCCGCTTTATACTCGAATATGGTCTTGCCCCAGCTCGGGGCCTCCTGGAGGGAAACATTTTCCCTGATGAGGGTCTCGAAGAGTTTCCCCGGAAGACGGTTTTCTGTTTCTTCGATAACCTCCCGGTTTATGGCCTTCTGGGGGCTGTACATGGTGCCTATTATCCCGGTAATTTCAATCTCCTTGTTTAACCGCTTCTTCACTGTCTGGACTGCTTCAAAGAGGTGGTACATGCCGTGAAACGGGAGAAACTGCACCTGGAGGGGCACCAGAACCTCCTTCGCGAAACAGAGGGCGTTCATGGTAAGCAGTCCCAGTGACGGGGGGCAGTCGATAAGAATGTAGTCGTAGATTTTCACGTCCTCCAGGGCCTCTTTCAGGAGAAATTCCTTTGCCGGTATTGGAAGCAGTTCGATATCTTTCAGATCAGAATCAGCGGGCAGAAGATGGATATTCTCACGCTCGATAAGAATCTCTTTGTAAGGGTACTCCCCCTTGAGCACGTGAATAAGGGATTTCCTGAATTCTTTCGAATTGTATCCGAGGTGGTAGGTCGTCTGTGCCTGGTGGTCAAGATCGATAACCAGGACCTTCTTGCCGAGTATCTGGAGGGCGCCGGCTATATTTACCGTGCTGGTGGTCTTTCCCACGCCCCCCTTGTTATTGGAAATAGCGATTATTCTCATAAATTATCATATGTAACAAAAATTTAATGCCTGTCAACGAATAATCCTCTTTATAAAAATGGCAGGATCTTGACAGACTGTGAAGTCCTTATTTAAAAATCGGCATTTTGAGTTTCAATATGTACTTTTTTGTTTCAGAATACTGAAACACAGGTATCGCCGCTCTTTTATAAAACATTTGACAGAGTGAATACTGCCGGTACATTTTTATCATGTATCGTTATTTACTGGGGATCGGCAGTAATATCAATCCGGAAGTCAATATTGTTTGTATAATTAATGAATTCCTTGGAATAACCCGGGAACTTCATATCAGTTCAATAATAAAAACTGATCCTGTCTCAGTTGATGGAGGATTTTTCCTCAACATGTGCGCCAGCTTTTCATCAGGTTTTGACCGCCATCGATTGAAGAATCTCTGTAATGGCATTGAAACAAGGCTCGGCAGGGACAGGTCCATGCCCGACAAGAAAAAATTAAGCCGTACCGCGGACATAGATATATTATTCAACATTAATGCCGGTGAAACAGAAGTTGATTCAGCAATGCTTCCTGTTGAACCATACCTGCGGCCCGTGGCCCTGGAGTTGTTATCCTACCTGGGGCTCATGGCTGGTCGTGAACATATCCGTATTGAAAACAGGTTCACTCTTACCATTGAGGAAAAACAAATCGGCTGTGCCCCTCTGACACTATACAGGCACAGCGGGAGCCTGAATATTACCAGCGGGTATAGCGATATATCCCGAACATATACGGATAGTAATGAACCGGTGAATTAGAAGGTGGTAAATGGCTGAGATGAATTCAAAGAATAAACAGGGCGCTGCATTGATTACCGGTGCCGCGATCCGAATCGGCCGCGGCATTGCCCTTGGGTTGGCCGATAAAGGCTATGACATCGCCCTTCATTACAATTCGTCGGCAGATGAGGCGAAGAAGACCGCTGACGAGATCCGGGAGATAGGGGCAGCCTGCGAACTCTATCAGGCCGATCTGACTGATGTTTCCGCTCTTTCCGGGCTCCTTGACTGGTTCTTCGAAACCTTCCCTGAAGGCAACCTCCTGGTGAATAACGCGTCCGCCTATATTAAATCAACGATAGACGAAACCACTATTGATGATTACGATCACCAGATGGCCCTGAATCTCCGGGCGCCGTTCTTCCTGATGCAGGGGTTCGCGAGACAATGCCGGGAAGGGAATATCATTAACGTTGTCGATAACAAGATCGGATTTAACCAGTATCATTACGCGGCCTACCTGCTCACCAAAAAGGCGCTGGCAGAGCTGACGGTAATGGCGGCCCTCGAGATGGCCCCGGGAATCCGGGTGAACGGCATCGCCCCCGGTGTTATCCTTCCCGGCACTAACTTTGGGGGCAACTACCTGGAATGGCGCAGTCAAAACATCCCGGTCGGCGGGAAGGGAAGCGTGGAAGATATAACGAAAATGGTGATAACAATACTGGAAAACCGTTTCGTCAACGGGCAAATCATTGTCGTGGACGGGGGTGAGGCAATCAATAACATCGGATTAAACGCGGGACTGTATAAGAAAGAATAATCACTGTAAACTTATACCTGTTGTTTCTGGCCGGTCCTGATGAGATCGAGAAATTCCGTCCTGGTGGGAAGATCATTGTGGAAACTCCCCAGTACCGATGATGTCATCATCACCGAATTCTGTTTCTGCACCCCCCGCATCATCATGCAGAGATGCTTGCATTCCATAACGACGCCGACACCTTCAGCATCAATGGAACTTGTGATCGCCTTGGCCACCTGTTCGGTGAGGCGCTCCTGTATCTGGAGCCTTCTTGAATAAACGTCAACAATCCGGGCGAGTTTGCTGACGCCGATGAGCTTGCTTTTCGCTATATACCCGATGTGGCATTTTCCGAAAAAGGGGAGCATATGATGTTCACACATGCTGTACACCTCTATGTCCTTCACGATTATCATGTTGTTTACCTGTGATTCGTAAACCGCTTCATTGATCACGGTCTGGTGATCCATGAGGTATCCCTGGGTGAGGAACCGGTACGATTCAGCAACACGTTCCGGCGTTTTCAGCAGGCCTTCCCTGTCGGGATCCTCCCCGATTTCTTTCAGCAATTCCCTGATCAGTTCCGTTACCCGTTCTTTGTTCATGTCCATACTCCCTGATTGCGCCGGATTTATTTTTATTAAAGGGGAAGGTTCAGGTTTTTTATCAAGCTTTTTTTCTGAATATCAGAGTACCCTGTTTCCGCGTTTCAGCCATCTGCTCCAGAACCGTGAACGTCCTCGGTTTCACCCTGTTCATTATTATTCTTTTATGTCCAGCTCATCTATGCTTTGCCTGATTGTCTGGGCGGATAAACGAAGGCTCTCCACTTCTTTCTCAGAAAGAGACATATCCAGGACAGAAAGAACCCCGTCTTTGCCGATTATGGAGGGGAGGCTGAAGCATACATCCGTGATTCCGTAATAGCCGTCTATAAAAGTCGAGACAGGCAGTACGGAATGTTCATCCCTCAGTATCGCTTTTACAATCCGGACCAGGGAGAGTCCGATAGCGAAATTGGTCGCCCCCTTGGCCTCGATTATCCGATAGGCCGAATTCTTTACCTCTTCAAAAATACGATTCAGTTCATATTCGTTATCGCACGGTTTCGGGCATACCGGGCAGTACTCCTCGATGGACATCCCGGCTATATTGGTATTGCTCCAGACCGGGACCTCGGAATCACCATGTTCTCCGATAATGTACGCGTGGACGTTCCTCGGGTCGACGCCGCAGTGACGGCTGATAAGATACCGAAACCGGGAAGAATCGAGAACCGTCCCCGAGCCCAGAACACGGTTTTTTGGAAGGCCGGATTCTATAACCGCAAGGTAAGTGAGTACATCAACCGGGTTCGTAACCACGAGAATAATCGAATTCTCGATATACGGTTTTATTGATTGTATGATCGATCGGTATATGGCCGCGTTTTTTCCAGCGAGGTCAAGCCTTGTTTCGCCCGGAGCCTGTCCGGCTCCGGCGGTAATCACCACGATACCAGCGTCCCTGCATCCCTCGAAACCCGCTGAATATATTGTTATCGGATCCGTAAAGCTGAGGCCGTGGTTCAGATCCATGGCCTCGCCCTGAGCGCGGTTTTCATCCTTATCTATTATAACGATTTCCCGCGCCGCTCCGCTTAACATGAGGGCATAGGCAAAAGAACTTCCCACGTATCCTGCTCCAATTATCGCGACCTTGTTTTTGGGTATAGCCATTGTTATCCTGCGATTAATACCGTATCGCGTAATAAATGACGTAAATCCAGCTCAGGATTCCGTGAAAAATTGCCCACAATATTGAATGGCTATGGGTATAGCTGATGACCATGGCAAGTGCTGTGCCGAAAGTGATTCCTGTTGTTACGACATATCCTCTCATATTCTGCTCCAAATCATTTGTTTACTAATTTGCGGTAATTGTAATATATAAAAAAATCTTTGTTCTTTCAAATGATAAAAGGCGCATCTGAATTTGGAAATGTCCGTATATTGTTACACAGATGTTAAATTAGATTGGAAATCACTTCTAAATTACACCCATCTATTGACATAAATTGTTAGTGGTAATTATATTCCAATCATTATTGATTATTACATCTAATTTTAATTATGACTGATTAAAAGAGTTAATAATTGAAATAATACTTTATGAATGTGGAGGATATTTATGAAAACACCATCTGACGTTTTATCTTTCGTAAAGAAAGAGGGTATTGAGGTCATAGACCTCAGGTTTATGGATTTCCCCGGATTGTGGCAGCACTTTTCTATCCCGGCACGGGAACTGGATGAGAGTATTTTTACCGACGGCCTGGGTTTTGACGGCTCAAGCATCAGGGGATGGCAGGTGATCAACGAATCGGACATGCTCGTCAAGCCGGTTCCAGAAACCGCTTTCGTCGATCCTTTCATGATGCATAAGACATTGAACATAATCTGCAATATCGCGGACCCGGTAACCGGCAAAGATTATGCGAAAGACCCGAGGCACATAGCCATCAAGGCCGAGAATTATCTCAAGAGTTCCGGTATCGGTGATATAGCTTATTTCGGGCCTGAGGCTGAATTTTTCATCTTTGACGATATTCGATTCGATCAGAACGAGCATGAAGGATACTACTTCATCGATTCAAAAGAAGGGCGGTGGAACACCGGTCGCGAGGAAAATCCGAACCTCGGTTATAAGCCGCGATACAAAGAGGGATATTTCCCGGTGCCGCCGACAGACAGCCTGCAGGACATCAGAAGCGAAATGATGCTGACCCTCGAGAACCTCGGCGTTGAGATAGAAGCCCAGCACCATGAGGTTGCCACCGGCGGCCAGGCGGAAATAGACATGCGGTTCTCCCCCCTTGTTGAAATGGGGGATAAACTTCTTAAATATAAGTACGTTATAAAGAATGTCGCGAAAAAGTACAATAAAACGGTCACGTTTATGCCGAAACCCCTCTGGAACGACAACGGTACCGGCATGCACGTTCACCTTTCAATCTGGAAAGCAGGGAAGAACCTCTTCGCCGGCAGCGGTTACGCCGGCCTGTCCGAAGAGGCCATGTACGCGATTGGCGGAATTTTAAAACACGCGCCGGCCCTTCTTTCTTTGACAAATCCCACGACCAACAGCTACAAAAGGCTGGTGCCTGGTTTCGAAGCCCCGGTAAACCTGGCTTATTCAAGCAGGAACCGGAGCGCGGCAGTGAGGATCCCGATGTACTCCCAGTCGGAAAAGGCGAAGCGTTTCGAGTTTCGGTGCCCTGACCCGAGCTGTAACGGTTACCTGGCATTCTCGGCCATGCTTATGGCCGCCATTGACGGCATCCAGAACAAGATCGATCCGGGACAGCCCCTGGATAAAGACATCTATGATCTTCCTCCTGAAGAACTTGCCAAGGTGCCTACGACCCCCGG
>CAZEPS010000225.1:0-7124 GCA_964514165.1 uncultured Leptospirales bacterium | reverse complement strand
GAAACTTTTTACTAGATAATTTTTTTTACTAAAGGGAACATCTAAAAACCAGTCCAGCACTACTTTTTTAAAAATGGTGCTGGATCAGACTTTGTGCACCCGGGGTGGCTTCTAAAAAAGAGTTTTTAAAGCCCCCTGGATTTATTTTTCTTGCAATTCGCATAGTACCGTGAATCATTTCACATTACATACGATGAAAAATACAATATCGGGAGGTGGATACCATGATTCGCGGAAAAACACGATATACAAATCACTTACATGCTGACCCTGCTGGAAGGCATTCCTCTGGAAGCAGATTATTCATTCTCGCAACGGTAATTGTTCTTATATTGTCTTTCACAATCTCCTGTGCAAAAGTGAAACAGCCCTTCACCCCAAAAGCCAAGTTAGAGCGCCAGCTGTCTGATATAAAAAACCGGCTCGATAGAGCTGACAGGATTTCAGATCGGCTCATTGTAAAGACCATCGGCGAAATAAAATATGAAAATTTCAGTTCACCGGTTTTGCTTGCTGTTTACGCATCTCCGGGAAAACCTGAAAAGAAAATTCTCATCAACGGGGGCATTCACGGTGATGAACCGGCCGGCACCATGTTCCTCCTGGATTTCATTGATTCCCTGGCTGAAAAAAAAGCTGCGTATAAAGGCATCCAGTTCGATATAATTCCGATAGTCAACCCCTGGGGTTTCAGCAGAGACCTCCGGTACAACCATGAAGGCAAAGATATAAACCGTGATTTTGCGGATTTTGAAACTCAGGAAGCAGCGGCAATTCGTGATTTCATTAAAAAGAACAGGTATGATTTGATGATCGATCTCCACGAGGACCCTTCAGCTGAAGGGGTTTATCTCTACCAGTACGGCAGGGACACCCAGGACACTACAAGAAAAATCCTGGAACTTTTCCGCGAATGGGGTTACCCGATAGAAACAGACGTCAATATGATCATTTTAAAAACCGAAGACGGCCTCATAGACGCCCCCATGTGGGGACTCCATTACATGAAGCTGACCGGTCAGTTAAGCTTATCGAATTACTACAGACTTAATAACAGCGAAAATGTTTTCACCGTGGAAACCCCGGTAATGACGCTCTACCTGGACCAGAGAAAAAAAGTGCAGGAAACCGCGGTATCCTTGTTGATAGATGAAATTGTGAAATAATTGATTATTCCCGAGGTTGCGTCATGTCAGAAACAGGTTTGAAGAGGGTACTTGGCCTACCGGGGGTGACATTCATTGCCGTCGGTTTCATGATAGGGGGCGGGGTTTTCGTGTTCACCGGCATCGTTTTAAAGATCACCGGTGAATCACTCCCTGTTGCATACGCGCTGGCTGTCGTCCCGGTTTTCATAACAATGATGCCCCTGGCCATGCTCGGTTCCGCCATCCCGTCCACCGGGGCTAACTATAAGTACCCGAGCAGGATGGTATCACCGGGGATTGCCTTCGTCGGCGTCTGGGTCTACGCCCTGGCGTCATTTTTTGGACAGATACCCCTCTATTCGCTGAGCTGCGCCAGGTACATCAATGTTATCCTCCCGGGGGTATCAACGACCCTTCTTGCGGTTGGCATCGTGACCCTTTTTTATATCGTTAACATCTTTGGAATAAAAATCGCAGCACTGGTACAGGCCCTGTTGGTGATTATTCTATTGTCCGCCCTGATTTTCTATTCAGGAACCGGCCTCGCCCGGATGGATCTGACACAGGTTACAACCATCACCGGCGGTATTACCGGGAGCATCCTGCTTGGATCCGCGCTTCTTACCTTTACCTATTTCGGCGCCAACGGCATCATAGAGCTGGGGGGTGAGATAATCAACCCCGGGAAGGTGATCCCGCGGGCCTTTTTCATAGCTTTCCCGATCGTTGCCGTGGTGTATGTTACGGTGGCCCTTGCCACGGTTGGTGCAGTACCGGTTGAAAGCATCATTTCGGCAAAGGAACCCCTGGTAGAGGTGAGCAGCAGGATCATGAGCAGGCCCGGATTTATTTTCTTTATCATGGGGGGAGCCATTCTCGCCCTCACAACGACACTGAACGCCCTCTTCATCGTGGGGACAAAGTCGCTTCTCATCATCGTCGAGGATGACATCCTCCCGAAATACCTCGGGAAACTGAGCGCCAGGTTCCATACCCCCCATATCCTCCTGACCCTGATCTGGGTTTTCTCCATAATCGGCATCATATCCGGCTTTACCCTGGAAACCCTCGCCTCGTACGCGTCCCTGGGGGGGTTGATAATTTTCGCACCTATCATGCTGGCTTCAATGAAGCTTCAAAAACTCTATCCCGATCGGTATGAGAGATCGTCATTCAAACTCAAGGGGGTTCTCTACTGGATCTGCCCGATCGTCGGGTTGTTGATGGTGCTGTTTTTCGGTCTTATTATTCTTTACGATTTGAAAACAGCTGTTAAGATCAGCAGTTTCCTGATTTTTATCGCCAGCGGCGTGTTGTATTATTATCTCAGGAAAGCATATCTCAAAAAGCGCGGATTCGATCTCAGTGATCTACTGCACAGGAAAGACTGGAATGAGTGATACGATACCCCTTTTCGAAAAATACGGCGGCCTCGAGAAAAACCTCGGACGCCTGGAACTGGCGGAACTCCCCACCCCGGTACACAGGCTTGAACATATCGGCATACCGGACCTCTGGATCAAAAGGGACGACCTGAGTTCATCCCTCTACGGCGGGAACAAGGTTCGGAAACTGGAATTCATACTCGCCGAAGCAAAGAAAAAAGGGAATGATCACGTCATAACCATGGGGGGTATCGGCACGAACCACGGGCTCGCTACAGCCATATTCTGCCACAAGCTCGGTTTGAAATGTACCCTGGTCCTTTTTAAACAGCCGGTCACCAGTTTCGTGCAGAAGAACCTCCGCCTGTTCCAGCGATATGGTGCCGAGCTCATTTACCACGAGAGCCTGGCCGGCGCGATACTTTCGTACATGGTGACACAGCGGATACTTCACCCGGGGGCGTATTTTCTTTACGCCGGCGGATCCAGCCCGGTGGGGACCCTCGGCTTCGTCAATGCCGCCTTCGAGCTGAAACAGCAGGTTGACGAAAATCTGATACCGGAGCCGAAATATATCTTCTGCCCCCTCGGATCCAACGGAACCATGGCAGGGCTCGCCCTGGGGGCGAAACTCGCCGGCCTTAAGAGCAGAGTCATCGGGGTGCGGGTGACCTTTTCCCACTTCCTGTTCGTGCCCACGTGCAATGAATTTACTGTTACCGCACTCATGAAGGAGACCTACCGGCTGATAAAAAAGCATTCCGGCGACATCCCCGATATCGAATTTGAAAAGCCTGAGATTCTCTGCGATTACCTGGGTGAGTGTTACGGCGCCCCCACGAGGGAATGCGTAGATGCCTGCGAGGAGATGGAGCTGACCGAGCAGATAAAACTTGAGCCGACCTATACTGCCAAGACATTTGCGGCCGTTAAGGATTTCTGCCGTGAGAGGGAATGCAACCCGGGGCCGGTACTCTACTGGCATACCTACAGTTCGGCGGATCTCTCGGCAGAAGCTGAACAGGCTGACTTAAAAAGGTTCCCGGCTGCACTGCAGAAGTTTATCCGTGAGCGGGAATGCGAAATATAGGATGACGTTAAAAATTATGACTTCAATGCGCCGGGAGTTACGCAACAAAAAGTTGACAAACTTGAAGGAACCGGTTTAAGAAACTGATATGAATGCAAAAGTCACCCTTAACCTTCCCCCGGTGGGGATAAAAATTATCCGAAATAATCCCGACAGCCTCGAGGGAATTGAACGCTTCAACGGCATATCCTACTGCCAGGGAATAAACAGGGCGACAGGGGGTAAGGAGCTTCTCATCACCCCGGAATCGATTTCCGTGTGCAAGTGGGCCCCGGTTGTCCTCGGATTCAAGAAAGCGGTTAATGATTTCGAAAAGTCTATCACCGAGCACCTCGATTACGGAACCAGGGGGGTATACGCGGCACCGGTTCACCTTTTCAGGAAGGACATGGTCCCGGATGTTGTTATTATCCGCACCGATTCTGAAAACTACCGGAAAATTATCGATATCCTCGGGTGGGAATCTTTCATTTCATCAGCCGGCCGGAACCAGGACATGACCTCCCTCAACTCCTTCCGCTCGGAACCCCCGGGCCCCGTTTCGCTATGGATGATTAAAAACGTGAACCGGCTCCTCGATTTCATGAACCGGTTCGACTGGTGGCAGGGATTCACCGCCTTTCTGTTCAGAAGCACCCTGGTGACCAGGATCTTCGACCGGTTCATAACCCGTTTCATGGCGAACATGTCCATGTGCCGGAACAGCACGGTCATCCCCTACCGGTACGGGAAAGCGAATATCAGCTACTTCTGCACCGGCGGCATCGCCTGGGGGAAGAACACCCCCGGGTTCATGACATCCGGGTACCCGATAACAGTCTTCAGAAAACTGGAACCGAATCTTGATTATCCCGGAAAAGGGTAATACATGATATTTTTCGGAACACCCAAAACACTGACAGACCTGCTGGTACTTTCCGGGATTACACTACTTATGGGACACCTGGTCATCGGGGAGCAGAGTCGTATCAGAAAATATTTACTCTACATTTTCGCGAAATATATAGAGGTGCCCCTGCTCCGGACATGCTACTTCCTTTTCCGGGGTAAATGGAAATCCATCGGGGACAAGAAACTGTTCCGGATCATCGGGAAATATATCCTGGCCAGGCCATTCGGATACCTTGGTGACAGCGCGCGGCCTGTTCCCTATGCTGAACTGACGGATTTTATCGACCAGATCGACGGGCCCATGGCCGTGGGCCCCTGCAGGTGCAGGATGGGACACAAGGGGTGCGAGCACCCGCTGGAAACCGACATCGTTTTCAGGACCGGTTACAATGCCTGGACCAGGGCCTTTCCGAAGGAATACCGGCAGATTGAAAAGGAGGAGGCAAAGGCCATCGTCACCCGGTGTCACGGACTCGGGATGTTTCACATGGTCTTTATCCACTGCCCGGTGAACCTGTACAACGAATACGTCATCTGCAACTGCTGCACCTGCGGATGCGTTCCCTATATAATTAATCGTGAACTGGGGCAGCTCAATTATCCACTCATTGACGGATATTTTCTCGCTGTCACTGACCGTAAAAAATGCACAGGCCACGGTGCGTGCGTGGCAGTGTGCCCATTTGATGCCCGGATTCTAAAAAATGGCAAAGGAATAACCGGGGCAAACTGTTTCGGCTGCGGCCTCTGCTCCTACGCCTGCCCCGAGAACGCCATCACCATGAAAAAACTCAGGGAACCGGTACTGCTGCGGGACGAAACAGGAAATCACCCTGCCGAATACCGGCCGGGGCTCTACCGGCAGCATCCGTCGATACGGGAGGACGAATAATGAACTATACCGAAGATTTCAAACCGGACGCCTGTACCAGGTGCGGGGACTGCTTTCACCAGTGCCCGGTCATGAAACTGCCGATTGAGGTTGCCAAAGGCGAGATCGTTCGGCTCATCGACGGAAAAAAGACCCGCCACGTCCTGAGCCGGTGTACCAGCTGTTTCTCATGCAATGTCATCTGCCCTGAAGGGGCCAACCCAGCCAACCTGGTACTGAGCAGGTGGTACGAAAAATACCTCGAAGAGGGGATGCCGGCCCGGGAACTCTATTTCACCCCCCACAGCCCGGTCAATTTCAGGACCTACGTGAAGGACCACATGCCTGATGACGAAAAAAAGCTGGTGGAAGAGTGGGACGATGACTCCCCCTGCGAGGAGATTTTCTATCCCGGGTGCAACATCATCACGGTCCCCTACCTGACCATGTCCCGCCTCTTCGAGGGTTTCACTATCAGGGGGGCGCTTGACCTCTGCTGCGGGGAAATGTACTTTCGCAAAGGGCATTACGACCAGGTGCGGGCCATCGCCAGAAAGCTGACTGAGCATTTTAAGAAGATGGGACTTAAGCGGATGTATATTGCCTGCACCGCAGGGCGGAATATTTTTACAACGGTGCTTCCCAGCTTCGGGGCGGAGTTTGACTTCGAGGTAAAGCACATCCTTCCCTGGATTTACGAACGGCTTGAATCAGGGGATCTCACGGTGACTGACCCCCTTAACATGCGGGTCACAGTGCACGACTCATGCCACGGCAAGGCATTCGGGGATGAATACATGGACCTGCCGAGAAAGATCCTGGAGCGGATCGGTGCCACGGTGTTGGAACAGGAATACATACGGGATATGAAGCTCTGTTGTGGCATCGGCGGCGGGTTCAGCCACCCTTCGAGTTACAACCCGTTGAAAATTACCCTGTCCACCTTCAGGTCACTGAAAAGCTCACACAAGCCCGGTGCTGACGCGGTAGCTGTCTACTGTGCCGGGTGCCTCCAGATGATGTCCGTTGGGCAACTGCTGAACCCGGCTCGTAACCTGCCGATATATCACCTAATCGAACTGGTCCAGATGGCAATCGGCGAAAAACCGGAGCGGCGGATTAAAACCAGGGGAATCCATTTCATTGCCGGCTTGATGCGCCACCAGGCCCCCCTGCTCCTTTCCGGGAAGCGGTATACCATGAACGGGATTGATGAGATAGTTGAGAAAAGGGGCTAAAAGTAATCTTAAAAATACATTAAATGTATTGTATTCTCAACTGTCATTGCGAGGCTATCTATGATAGCCGAAGCAATCTCACTAATGTGTTAATTATATCATTGATTTTTCATAAACATGATGTAATATCTCATTTTGGGAGAGATTACTTCGCTTCGCTCGCAATGACAAATTTTCGAGACAACTTCTACTTAATTGTACCTGTCTTAATGATTCCAGCCAGGTAACGGGCCGAATCCTTTACGTTACGGTCACAGGTAACCGTCCTTAATTGCCCGGGCAACTTCTTTGAGATGATCCCGTATATACTCCATGCGCCAGGCGTCGTCGCCTGTCGCGATTCCGTTCTCCATGATGTACATCGGCTTACCTGTTTCACGGACGGAACGGACGATGTTCTCATACATGCCGGGAGGGTACTTCCCCCACCCCAGGTCGTCGACCCGCTCCCCCGGTTTCGCCTGGAGGAGTGTCATTCCCTTTTCGTAACTCCGGCGGTAG
>CAZEPS010000224.1:6508-7137 GCA_964514165.1 uncultured Leptospirales bacterium | reverse complement strand
ATTTCAAGCATATTCAAGAATTTTTTAAGTGGCTTCTAAAAACTGTTATCTTGAAGCACCGTTCAGGGTTCATTGTATTTTAAATCAAATGTCTGTAACATCAGGGATAAATATAAATACTGGCTGACAGATGACCTGCTTATTGTATGTAATGGTAATAATTTGTAGTATATTGTAATAATTTTATTGACACAGCAAGGAGTCTGTGTGACGGTCTCAAAAAAATATAATCTTACCACACAAATCTTTCCGGAATCATCAATCTAATCCATCAGGGTACAAGCAGGTGGTATCGGTCAGGATATAAGGTGGGGTATTTCTTCTGTAAGTATTACCCCCTGAAATAAAAAAATGGAGGAAAATCATGAAAAGAATATCCACCCTGTTATTCTCGTTGACTCTTCTGCTTTCCCTGCCGGCGGGGACTGTTCTCGGTCAGGAAGACGGGGCGAAAGAAGAGACCGGTAAAACGACCGAGGGTGAAAATAAATCGTCGGCCTACCAGATCGGCGAGGTCGTTGTCAGGGACCGGGCCATAGCCAGCATCGAGGAAGCGGGCACCATCACTGAAATTACCGCCGAACAGATAAAGGCGAGATCCGACAAGACCCTGGACCAGGCCCTTGAAG
>CAZEPS010000224.1:0-6498 GCA_964514165.1 uncultured Leptospirales bacterium | reverse complement strand
GTTCCGGGCCTCCGGTTATACCAGAACCAGAAGGGGCAGATGTCCTTTGATTTAAGGAGCTTTCAACACAGTTCCCTCGCACTGCTCGTCGACGGTATCCCATTCGAGGAACTCTATGACGGCGGCGGCGGGGACATATCCCGGATTCTTATCGCCAACGCATCGAAGATAGTGGTGAACCGGGGTTCATCGTCCGCGCTCTACGGCTCCCGCGGGGCGTTCGGTTCGGTCAACGTGGTGACCAAGCGTCCCGAAAAAGTATTCGTGGACGGCTCCGTTGAAATTAACCACAACGGCGGCTTTGCAGTGAACACGGCCCTGGGCGCGCCCTACAAAAATTTCTATTTCTGGCTGGCAGCGTCTGTTATTAAAGAAAACAGTTACGAGATATCCCACAAGCTCAACAAGAACGCCAGGACCGAATGGCTGAACCGGTTCATCCCCTGGTACGTGTACGGGTATGATCCCATTGATACTGTTTTTACGACTGACGGGCTTTCCTATATTACCGAACACGGAAAGTGGAACCACACCAACTCGATAAAATACTACGCGTCAGGAAAGGCTGGTTACGATATCACCAAAAACATCGAGGCGGGAGTTTCTGCCAGCTATTACCAGGGCGAAACTGACGTGAATTTTTTTCTCGACTCGTCTGTATCTTCCTACAATACGGATAATGTCCTGGAATGGGAAGATCCCATGGATACGCGTATGTTTTCGAACCGGGCGTGGCACTGGCCCCATGATTACCGGATCAACGTGTCCCCCTATTTCGTTCTCGATTTTGACAAGGTTTTCGTGAGGGGATCGTACTTCTTCACGAAACAGGAGAATATCCTGGAACTCTGGACAAACCGGCTGGAGACCTCCATGCAGGACCGGGGTAAAATTTCCGAGCACAGTGAAACGAGCAACGGATTTTATCTCTATCCATCGTTTACACCGGTCAAGTGGAACAGGATAAATATGGTGGTCCACTACCGCATCGAGGAGTTCATCAAGCAGAAGAGACGGTTGGCCGCATTCGCTTTCGGAACCCCCAGCTATGAAACCCCCTGGTTCAAGAACGCCGAGATGTCCGCAAAATACCTGGACATCGCCATAGAGGACGAGATGAATTTTGACACCCCGGCCGGTATAATAAAAATCAATGCCGGTGTCTCATACGACGCCCAGAAGCTCTCCCGGAACAAAGGCTGGAGAGAGGACATAGCGGATCCATTGCTTGATCGCCCCAGGTCAAACGAGAATTCTATCCTCTGGGGGACGGCTGATTCCTTCAACCCGGTGGCGGGGATTCTCTACGAGCCTCTAAAAAATACCCTCAAGTTCAGGGGTACCTTCTCAATGAAATCACGGTTCCCCACGCTCCACAACTACTCCGACAATGCCGATTATATCCTGGAGTATGTCAATAATGATCCGACTCTTCTCCCTGTTGCTCTCAAGCTGAATGAGATCAAACCGGAGCGTTCTATCAACGCGAACGGCGGCTTCGAGGTCAATATCGATAAGTATCTCTCGATCAGGGAAGACTATTTTTATTCATTGTTTAAAAACAAGATAGAGGCAGTCAATGACGCGAACTCTACCGTGGGTAATGAGCAGCGTATAGTCAACATCAAGGGACGGACCGTCCAGGGGCTTGAGAGCACGGTCGCCACACAGATTGACCGGGAGGATCTCCAGTTTGTTGATCTGTCGCTGTCCCTGTCACACGTGATCATGTTTGCCCGCAACAACGACAAGTATTCCACCGTGTCCCTGGGTGACCGGGTCGAGGACACCCCGAAACACCAGTTCATTCTGAAATTTTCTCTCAATACCATCTGGGACACCATGCTCAACGTCTGGGGCGACTATACCCTTGACCAGGTACGGTACGTCCAGGGGTACGCGCCCCCGTCCGGGGTGACTTTCTTCACCACGAGGTATTTCATTACCAGGAGGCTTCACGATTCCGTCAAGCTCAACGTCAAGCTTTCGCAGAAGCTGTTTGACCATTTTGACATCTATGTCATGTGCCGGAACGTCCTGGACGACTACAACGCCGATCCCTTTAACCCGGGAGCGGGCAGGACCTGGCATTTCGGCGCCAGCGCCGAGTTTTAGGGTCAGAGCATAGCAGGTTCGGTACTGAAATGAAACCTTTACGATTAGTTAAAAGTACAGTCGCAATTTTCATTTTGGCTGTTTTCGCCGGCTGCTCCGGAGGGGTGGATATCGAGGCCCTGACCGGGGCGACGCCCCTTGCGGTGAAGCGTGACGTCCCCCGGGGCGTCACGCTGGCCGTTAACGGTATGGTCAAAAAGGAATACCGGTTTTCGCGCCGGGCCCTGAACGGTATGGCGGCAACGCGGATCCGCACCAGGGAGGTGGCCCCCGGGGGCGAATACCTGGGGGCCTATATCTACTACGGCATTCCCCTGTTCAACATACTGGAAGGTGTCGAGCCGAAGAAGCCCGAGGGCGCCCCGTTCGACCGGCCCCTGGACATGATCGTCGAGGTCGTGTCCGACGGCGGGCAGAAAGCGCGGTTCAGCTACGGCGAGCTTACCATGACCGACGACTCCCTTCCCGTCACCCTTGCCTATCGCCGGGAGCAGGTGCTTCCGGCAAAGGACCCGGAAAAGTACGATAAAAATTCATTCAGGGAAGACATCGAGGGCCTGCGTCTCATCTGCCCGAGGGACCCTGACACGGGACGGTATCTTGACAACGTGACAGCGGTTATTCTCACGACCACTGACGCTGACTATGAGAATCTCCCGGCGATGAAAAAGGGCGCCGACTGCGAGTCAGACTCAATTCAATGCGTGGAGACAGGCGCTTCCCGTACCGGGAGTTTTGCCGGAGTGCCGACGCGCGACGTGACCGGCTGGGTCCGGGTCGGGCACGGCCAGGGATACAAGGGAATTTCCACCGCGTCCGGTTACGATCTCCGTTCGTATTTAACGAAGAACTTTCCCGGCAGCGGCCGGGACGACTTTTTTCTTTTCGTTGCCTGCGACGGCTACCGGACGATTTTCTCCGGCCGGGAGATATTTGCCACCGGGGACGGAAAATCCTTCATTATCGCGGACAAGCTCGACGGAAAAAAACCGAAGGGGGGCGTCATGCTCGCGCCCGTGGACGATTATTTCGTTGACAGGGACCTGTGGGGCCTGACCCATATCGTACTCATTAAAGAAAAAAATCTGTAACCGACGGGTTTGGCATAAAACAGCATGTTTACGACCGGAAACCACATCTATCTCTACATCCCGGCAGCCTTCTACGCGGCTGCCGGGATTGTATATTTCTTGAAGAAGCGAAACGCGGCAATGGCGATTGTTATCGCCGGTTCGGCCGTATCGGACATGAACTTCGGGTTCTTCGCCTCCATGAACGACATGCGTCTTCAAAACTGGATGGCTGAAAACATGTCGGGCCACTGGCTCCTGACCTGGTGGCTCCCCCTGCTTCTTGCCGGTGCCGGCGGCACTGGCGGCACTATTGAACTCTCATACCTCAATTCCGTTTCCCTCGGTGGATACCATCTTCAGCTCGACATGATGAAACCGAGGCAGGGGATGGAAAAACTCGGGCACCGGGCCGTTCACACCGAGGAGGAGACCTGTAACAAATCAGAGGTGTATCACATAAAAAAGGAGGAGGTGAAGAAAGAGCCTGGCAGTAAACTCTTCCTGCTCGCAATACGGGACCCCGGTCTCTACGTAATTTTAACCGGTTTTGCATTTATCCTCTTGACTATGACTTGGTACTATATACTCTTCTTCAGGTATAGAAACAACCGGTAGCCGATAACAATCGCTTTTTATCATGACGTTTTCTGCAGTTTTATTTAGAATCCGGCGATATTTCCGCCTCAGGCCAGGCCTCTCTTGGTCGATCTTTTCATTTGTCCTGCTCTTTCTGCTTATCGCGACCGTAGGGTGGGACAACTCTATCGACCGGGACGATTTCAAGGACCTGTACCAGTTCAACGTGGTTGAGCTGGAATTCCCGGAATCAAAGGCGGAACCTGACATTGTCCTTCCCGAAGAGAATGAGGAGGATGTTTACGAAAAGAGATTCGGCGACGACAGCGGTGATTTCAGGGACATTGAAAACCGGGTCACGGCCCCGAAGCCCCTGTTCACCAGGTTTCCCGAGTATCCGGTGTCAATGCGGAAGGCCGGTATCGAGGGCCTGGTCACCATCGAGCTCGGCATCGATGAATCGGGGAGCGTGGTCTACGGCATTATCCGCCGCTCACTGGGGAGGGACTTTGACCTGGGGGTGCTGGAGTGGGCGAGGAACCTCCAGTTTTATCCGGCCACCGGCCCTGATGGAGACCCCTTCAAATGCCGGATAATTCTTCCGGTGCGCTTCAAACTGGACTGAAACAACTGAATATTTTCCCTGATCGAGTAATTATCCTTGATTTTTAGAAATATACGTGGTCAATTTGTCGACATCTTGAAGTGATAAAAAGATTTAACGCTTCATTTTCAACAAACAACACTCTGGAGTTATACTATGAAGAGAATACTTTCTTTGCTGGTGGCAGTATCGCTCGCTTTGACGGCGGCATCACTCACCTCCTGTAAAAAAGAGAAAAAGCCTGGCGAGGTTATTGAGCTCTCCTACAGCATCTTCATTCCCCCGACCCACGGACAGTGCAAGGCAGGGGTTTCCTGGGCCGATGAGATTGAAAAGCGGACCGACGGGGCCGTAAAGATAAACGTTTTCCCCGGGGGAACCCTCACTGACGCGAAGGACTGCTACGACGGCGTCGTGAACGGGATATCCGATATCGGCATGTCCGTTTTCGCCTACAACCGGGGCAGATTTCCGATCATGGAGGCGGTGGATCTCCCCATGGGATACCGAAACGGCAGGGTGGCCACCTTTACCGCCAATGAATTTTACAAGAAGATGAAGCCGGAGGAGCTCAACGACGTGAAGGTCCTCTATCTCCACGCCCACGGGCCGGGCCTTCTCCACACGAAAAAGGCTGTTCGGACCCTTGAAGACATGAAGGGGATGAAAATTCGGTCAACGGGACTGAGCGCCAAGGTGGTGGAGTCCCTCGGCGGCATCCCGGTTGCCATGCCCCAGGGGGGCACCTACGAGGCCCTTCAGAAGGGGGTCGTTGAAGGCACATTCGGCCCCATTGAAACCCTGAAGGGATGGCGGCAGGCAGAGGTCATTGATTTTACTTCCGACTGCTACATGGTGGGCTACACAACCGCCATGTTTGTTGTCATGAATAAAGAGAAATGGAACGCCCTTTCCGATGACGTAAAATTTGTTTTCGAGGAAGTGAGTGAAAAATGGATAGAAGTCCACGGGGAAAAGTGGGATGAATTAGACGTGGAAGGGCGCAAGTACACTAAAAGCCTGGACAACGAGATAATCAAGCTCTCTGAAGAAGAGGGGAAGCGCTGGGAAGAGGCTGTTGACCCGGTAATAACCGAATATGTAGCCGACAAGAAGAGCAAGGGCCTCCCGGCTGAAAAGGCCGTGAAAATTCTCAGGGAACTCCAGGCAGAGTTTACGAAAAAATACGGAAATTAACAGGGACTCCCTTTTCTGAACCGCAATGGTCCGTATCGAACGCAGAATTAACGCGGCAGCCGGCTGGATGAACTGGATCTCAGCCGGCGCCCTTGTTGTCATGATGCTGCTCACCACCGCAGACGTGGTGCTGCGGATATTCCGGAACCCGATACCCGGCACCTACGAGGTGGTGGGGCTTCTCGGGGCGGTGGTGGTTTCCTTCTCCCTCGGGTATACCTCCATAGAGAAGGGTCATATCGCGGTCGAGTTCCTGGTGCGGCGTTTTTCGACCAGGGTCCAGACAACGATAAACGCGGTCCATGAACTGGTGAGCCTGGTCTTTTTTATAATCGCAACCTGGCGATCGATTATCTACGGAACCGAGCTCATGAAGAGCGGCGAGGTTTCCTCGACCCTGCAGATGCCGACCTATCCCTTTGTGTACGGCATAGCCTTCGGCTGTTCCCTCCTCTCCGTGATACTGTTCATTGAATTCATCAAGTCAATCAGGGGTGTCGAAAAGTAATGGATCCGACTCTTATCGGCATATTCGGTATCGTGGCACTCTTTACCCTGATTTTTATCAGGATTCCGATCGGTTTCCTGATGGCAATCATCGGTTTTATCGGGTTCGGCCTTATCGTTTCATTCAACGCCTCTCTCGACCTTGTCGCGAAGGACATATTCACGGTTTTCGGATCCTACAACCTGACGGTAATTCCCCTCTTTGTTTTCATGGGGCAGCTCGCCTTTCATTCAGGGATAAGCAAGCGACTCTTCGACGCGGCCTACAAGTTCATCGGCCACCTTCCCGGGGGGCTCGCGATCGCCACCATCGGCGCCTGCTCAGCCTTTTCGGCGATATGCGGGTCAACCAACGCCACGGCCGCGACCATGGCTGCCGCGACCCTTCCCGAGATGAAGCGGTACAACTACAAGCCGGGACTCGCC
>CAZEPS010000223.1:7002-7279 GCA_964514165.1 uncultured Leptospirales bacterium | reverse complement strand
CCGCCTTGACCGCGGCCCCGGCAAGCATCTCCATGCTGAAGTCGATACCGTAGACCCGGGTTTCCGAAGGGGCCTCCCGGGCCAGCCGAACCGCCAGGTCGCCGGTGCCGGTGCAGAGGTCTACGACGATTTCCGGGTTTTCGCGAAGGCATTCCCGTGCCGCCCTTCCCCGCCAGGTTTCGTCCATGCCCAGGGTAAGGAGCCGGTTCATCACATCGTACCGTTTCGTCATGCCGGAGAAAAGCCGCTGCAGGGGGAGCCCCCCTGTTCTGGTATG
>CAZEPS010000223.1:0-6992 GCA_964514165.1 uncultured Leptospirales bacterium | reverse complement strand
ATGTTATAGCAATAATCCCTCACATGAATTTCCAGGCAATACTTTTTACAAAAAAAAAAGACTGGCTTGACCAGGGTCGGCTTGTAACAGCCGGTTTGGCTCTGACCCCTTATTTTCCTGCACAAAAAAGGGCTGAAACGTCATTTTTTGGCACTCGCCTGTTGACACTGCTAATGTATTTTAGTATATTCTATAATTATAAACTATGCCGGCCTGGAAATAATCCCACCAGAAATAGCTGGCATGAAAATGGAATACTTAATCGGAGGTTTCCCATGATCAGTTCCTCGACCCTTGACACGGGCCTTACCCACCTTGAATCGGTTGACGCGATAAAGAACGCGGTCAGCAACAACGAAAACGTAATGATATGCTGCGGCCGCATGGGCCCCATGTGCATCCCGGTCTACGGGGTCATGGAAGACCTGGAGCCCGAGTATACCCGCGTGAAATTCTTTGACGTGAACTTCGACTCGGACGCGGCCTCCTTTATCCGGGGCCTTCCGGAAACCAACGGCTTCTCTGGTCTTCCCTTTACCGTCTACTTCAAGAACGGGAAGGTAGCTGCGGCGACCAGCAGTATCCAGAACAGGAAGCAGGTAACCGAAATTCTCGACCGGGAATTCGGTTCCCCCGAGTAGAGACGGCCGAGGACACCGGGAGGCCAGGCCCGCGTGTCACGGACAGACAGTATATGACAACGGTAACAGAACCATGAGCGCGAAAAAATTTGACGTGATCATACTGGGCGGAGGTCCGGCGGGGATGACCGCCGGCATCTACCTGGCCCGGGCGAAACAGAAGGCCGTCATCATTGACGAGGGCACCATCGGCGGCCAGGTAATCCTGAGCCACGCGGTGGCGAACTACCCCGGCGTGGAAGAGGTTCCCGGGTACACCCTGGCCAACGCCATGAAGAGACAGGCGAAGGAGTTCGGGTGCGTCATCAGGTCAAACTCGGAAATCAGAGAGATGGACCTCCAGGGAGACCCGAAGCGGATAGAGCTGGAAAACGATACCGTTTACGAATCTGAAGCGGTTATCCTCGCCATGGGGGGCTCCCCCCGGACCCTGGGGATAGAATCAGAAGACCGGTTCAGGGGGAACGGGGTTTCCTACTGCGCCACCTGCGACGGGGACTTTTTCCAGGACCAGGACATCATCGTCGTGGGGGGGGGCAACTCCGCGCTGGAGGAGGCGGTCTCCCTCACGAAGTACGCGAGGTCGGTGACCGTGGTGCACCAGTTCGACCACTTCCAGGCATATCCCCACGCGGTGGAGGAGGCCCGGCAGAACGAGAAGATCCGTTTCATCATGGACTCGACCGTGGAGGAATTCCAGGGGAACGGTTCCCTGGAAAAGGTGGTGGTGAAGAACCTGAAGACCGGCGAGCAGCGGAGTGTTGACGCCAGGGGGGCCTTCATTTTTATCGGGTATGTTCCGAACACGGAGAAGTTCAGGAATATCCTTCCCCTTACTGAACTCGGGGAAATTGAGACCGACGATGATCTGAAAACCGCGCTCCCCGGAGTGTTCGCGGCCGGGGACGCCCGGAAAAAAAAGGTCCGCCAGATTACCACCGCCGTATCTGACGGGACCATTGCCGCCCTGACCGCTGTCGAATTTTTGAACTCAAAACAGCATTGATTATCTCCATACAAACCCAGGGGAACATCTCTGTAGATGTACCCCTGTCCCTCTAGATGGAGGTGGAGTATTCCCCTCCATCTTCCATTTTTTTGATCTCTTCGAGGACCCTGTTATACTTCTTTTCGGTAAGGGGATAGAAGTACAGGACCAGGATTGACAGCACGAAAATGCCCGCGGTTATGGGCCCCAGGAGAAGACGTATCCCGAATTGTGAGAGTTCCGTCTGGGCCACATTAGGCGCGTACCCGACCAGTGACAGTACCCCGCCGGTAATAGCCATGGAAAGGGCCTGGCCTATCTTGATGGCAAAGGTCCACATCCCGTAAAATGCCCCCTCTGTCCGTTCACCGGTGCGGAGATAGTCGTATTCAACCGCGTCCGGGATGATGGCATAGGGCATGGCAAAGGTAAGCCCCAGGCCGATGCCGAGGAAGACCATCATACCCAGAGAAAAGTTGATATGGAGTACGTGGCCGACCATGAAGAGAAGCATGATCCCGACGGCATATATGGCGAGCCCGGCCCCGTAGGTGAATTTTTTACCGAACCGCTTCGCCATGGCCACGCTGATCGGAATGAAGATGACCGCCACCACGATTAGGATCCCCATAGCCAGAGTGGTCATGGGCTCGTTGTTATGGATGTACTTGAAGTAGTAGATGGCGATTCCCATGATGACGGTGATACCAAGGATATTCAGGGCGTATGTTAGCAGGATGAGCACGTAGGGACGGTTACTGAATACCTTCATGTAGGTTTTAAAGAAGCTCGCTCTCTGCATCTTCCGCTCTCCACCCGGTTCCCGGACCGAGAATACCGTTATCATGGCCGTGACCATCATAATGAAACCATACAGGGTCCCCATGAACGTGAAGCCGGTGTTTCTGTTCTGGAAGAGCCCGATAATCGGCAGTGTCGCGGCCAGGGCGGTGATGGTGCCGATTGCCGCCAGGCTGAAACGGTAGGCGTTCAGGGACGTCCGCTCGTGGTAGTCCTGGGTAAGCTCAGGGGTCAGGGAGTTATAGGGAATATTCACCGCCGTATAGGCGGTGTTCAGGAGGCAGAATGAGAGTACCCCCCAGACGAAGAGGGCCGACTGGCTCTCGAGACCGGGATTGGTGAACATCAGGATCATGGCAAGAAAGAGGGGGACGGAGCCGAAAAGCATCCAGGGGCGGCGGCGGCCCCAGCGTGTCCTGGTCCTGTCAGACAGGTAGCCGGTCACCGGGTCGGTTACCGCGTCCCATATCTTTCCGACAGCCACGACAATGCCGGCGAGGCCGGCGGCGAGGCCCACCGTGTCAGTGAGAAAGTTCAAAAGGATGAAACCGATGACCGAGAAGAAGAGGTTCCCTCCCAGGTCGCATATCCCGTAACCGACCTTTACCTTCAGAGAAAGCTTGTCACTCACCATAGTACCCCCCTTTTTGATTGACTGTTCTGGAAACAGCAGATCCTATTTGTTTCTTATTATGAAATACTGTTTCATATAGATAAATGTAAAAAAAATTATGAAACACCTGTCATCGTCCCGGTTTTGAAGAATGATTTTCCATAGTATTGCGGCAATTGCCATGAATCACTGACATGCGACTTTCTGTATTTGATTTGACCATGTTTTTTCTTTATTTAAACCGCAGGATTTCATTTTGTATCCTTTCTGCGTAATTGCAACCGTAAATTTCTTTTAGCAGAAAAAAAAGAAAAATAACTTGCGGGCTCCCGCTGCCTCCCTAGGATATTCAAAATAAAACTTCCATGGACAAAGAAGACATGAAACAGGAACATGCTCCCCCCTTTAGAAAACTGACCCCCGTCCCCCCGGACAGGGTGGCCATACAGGACCCCTACTGGGGCCCGCGCATGGAACTGAACGCCACGGACGCGATATTTTACCAGTGGACGAAGATCGAAGAGACCGGGCGGATGGACAATTTCCGCATAATCGCCGGAATAAAAAACGGGTTCAGAAAAGGGTTCTTCTACGACGATTCCGACGTGCACAAGTGGGCCGAGGCCGCTTCCCTTATCCTGGGACAGGACCACCCGTCCGAGCTCGAGGAACTCCTCAAGGAATACGTTTCGGTCATCACCAAGTGCATGGAGAGCGACGGATACGTTTTCACCTACAACCAGTTCCATTTCCCTGACATGCGGTGGGTGAACCTCCAGATAGAGCATGAGCTCTACACACTGGGTCACCTCATCGAGGCCGGGATATCCCATTTCGAGACCACCGGTTCAAAAGAACTCCTTGCCCCGGCGCGGCGCAGCGCGGACCTGCTGGTGCGTGTTTTCAGCAACGCCCCGAAGGAGATGACCCCGGGACACGAGGAGGTGGAACTGGCCCTGATACGGCTCTACCGGATCACCGGCCGGGAATCCTACCTCAAGCTCGCTGAGCAGTTCATCGATAACCGGGGGCGGGCCCGCTTTTTCGGCTGGCAGCTCGTCAGACAGTTCCAGAGCCAGAAGAGGCGGTCCCTCCTCATCCAGGATGATGAAAGCTACCCCGGCAGTGAAAAAAAAGATTCCGGTTTTGATCTCGAGGCGAACCGCCTTGACACAGAACCCCCCTTTCTTCAGCTCAGGGCCGCCTTCCAGTTTCTGACCGGCCGTTATTTTCAGCAGCACCGGCCAATTCGGAGGCAGAAGGTCCCCCGGGGCCACTCGGTGCGATGGGCCTACTATGTTGCCGGGGCCGCCCTCCTCTTTCAGGAGCGGGGTGACCCTGCCCTCCTCAGCACCCTGGAGCAGGCATGGGACCACATGGTCACGCGGAAGATGTACGTCACCGGGGGGATCGGTTCCCTGCCGGTGGTCGAAGGGTTCGGGCGGGATTACGAGCTCGACAATGTCTTCTCATACAGCGAGACCTGCGCCGCAATCGGGAGTATACTCTTCAGCTGGGAGATGCTCCTGGCCACCGGAAATGCCAGGTACGCCGAGCTGATGGAATGGCAGATCTACAACGCCTCGGCTGTGGGGATTGGCCTTGACGGAAAGTCCTACCTCTACCGAAACCCCCTCCAGTCAGACGGGGGGCTGACGCGGCGCCCATGGTTTGACACGGCATGCTGTCCGAGCAACATATCCCGGCTGTGGGCCCGACTGAGGGGATATGTCTGCACCACGGAAAACAGCAGCATCCATATCCATCAGTACATCGGCGGCACCCTGGAGCTTGACCTCGAAAACGGCAACAGGGTCGGACTTACCCTGACATCGGAACTGCCCTGGTCAGGAAAGGCAGCCGTTAAGATAACCTCGGAGACGCCGGTTGACTTTACCCTGCACCTGCGGGTGCCGGGATGGTCTTCCGATGTCCGGATTTCGGTCAACGGTGAAGAACAGACGGTTTCTCCCCCCGAAATGGACAGGGCGGTAACGGCTTCCGGTTTTTCCCCCTATGAAGGATATTACCTCCCGGTTACCAGAACCTGGAAAAAGGGTGACATCCTGACCGCTGAATTTACCATGGAACCGAGGGTCCACCGGTCACACAGGAGGGTGAAGAACAACCGGGGCATGGTCGCCCTCTCCCGCGGCCCACTGGTTTACTGCCTGGAGAGTGTCGACAATCCCCATGTCCCGCTGGAAACCGCGAGGCTCAACCTGGAAAAACCCCTCCGTGAGATATACCGGGAGGACCTCTTCACCGGGATATGGATTCTCCAGGGTGAGGACGCCTCCGGCACCCCCCTGGTCTTCATACCCTACCCCTGCTGGGCCAACAGGGAGGAGTCGTCGTTGCGGGTGTACGTGATGGAGAAAGAATCCCGTAAATGATTTTCACTGCCCCCGGGTTTCGGAAAGGATCTTATCAAGCTCCTCGTTGCTCGTGCCAAAGAGCATGGTCATGTTTTTCCAGTTCGCGTAGTCCCGGTAATACTCGGTGGTGACCCCTACCGCCTCGTAGAACGGCAGGTGCCAGAGCCTTCCCTCATCGTCAACGACGTCTTTCACCCCACGGGGAATGGCGAAGGCGATTGCATTCCGTACGAGCCGGTCGACAAGATCGCTCCCGCCGGGGCCGGCCATCTTCTTGACCTCTTTAATCTCGAAGATACAGCGGGAAAATTTTCCCGAGTTGAACAGTACCACGTAATTCATGTCCCTGTTCTTCAGGAGTGTCTCCCTGGTGTGATAATTAATCTCGTGATCAGTGAACCCGTTCAGCGCGATGATCCTGTCCTTTTTTATATAACGCTTCGCTATCATCATGATGATGTTCAGTTCCACCGGGTGCTTGAGAAACTGCTGAAGGTATGCCAGGTTCTCTTTGACAATGGCCCGGTCCTTCCCGGATTCATACCGTGGAGCGCTCTTGTTCTTCTTATTCAACTCCCTGTCCAGGTCAATCCCCTCCGGTTCCGGTGCCTTCCGGTACCCGGCATCCCCGTATTCGGGATCCATGTCCACGCCCTCGACGATCGGCACGGCATAGTACCAGTACCGGAGTCCGCCGCGGCCGGTTTCATCGGAAAATTCCGTTTTTCCTTCGGAAATACCGATTCTTATCGGCGGAATTGTCTCCAGGGGGGTGCGGTAGAGGGCATAGTTGTCAAAACCGGTCCCCTCCCATGTCACCAGGGTGTGCTGATTGTTATCGCCGTCAGCGGCAGTCACCGCCAGTTCATAATCGGGGACTTTACCCTCGATGAAAAGGTATATCCTTCCCGCGATAGTATCCACCGCACGATCAGTTTTTCCTTCTTCAATGGCCATGGTGGTTTGATATTCAATTCTTCGTTTTTTTGATGATAGAAGGTAGAGGTTAAGGGCGCTGAGTTTCTCTTTCTCCAGGACCGAAACACCGGCAACAAGCGCATATTCAGCGTTATGATCCCTGCCGAGACTGCCGGCCATTTTCACCTGGTCTTTCTCTTCCGGTTTGAATTCCGCTACAGGCTTGTCCTGTCCAGTAATGGAGTATCCCCGTGCTTTAAGGCTGTCTGCCAATGCGGCGAGCAACTCCTTCCCCCTGCTCTCATCTTCGGGATGTTCCGCCGATACTTCGACAGGAATAAAGAATATGTCAGACGGGGGAATATCATTCCCGTAGACGGCTGATATTGTTCCGAGCAGCAGTATGAGAGGGAACAGGATATGTTTTCTCATGGATTTCTCTCCGCTAATCTGATTTCCCGCATTCTTCACAGCTTCGGGAACCTGTCAGTATTAATCCCTTACATGAAAATGCGTTAGTATTCGTTTTAATGGTTCCTGAATGAGAGGTGCATCGCGCCTCACATAAAAACTGATAAGAACCCAGAAGCTTGACACCCCAGCAAAAAGGTGTATTAAGCCTTATTAAGATGCTCCAAAAATATGACGGGGCG
>CAZEPS010000222.1:0-7291 GCA_964514165.1 uncultured Leptospirales bacterium | reverse complement strand
TTCAAATACGCGGTCTACACCGATAAAATCTACATGAGTATTTTTAAGGAAAACGCGAAAGAGTACAGGAAGATCCTACGTCTTCACGCGAAAGACAAGGTGAGAGACACCTTTTATTCTGAAATTCTTAGGCTTGTTTCCTCTTATGAATACGGTTTTGCGAAGGTCCTTGAAGAAGCATTTAATAAAAAAGGCGAAATGTTGGATAACTGGGAAACGGACAAACTGTTTCATGAGTTTGAGGCTCAACCGCACTGGAAGCCGTTACTTGAAAGCGCGAGAAATAAAATGGCGAGCCGGGATCTTGCTTTCCGGGACGCGCTCCATCTGCAACTTAAAGAATATATAACCCCCTTAGATGCGAGTGAGTTTGAACGCTTTATCGGTGAAAAGAGTAAAGAACTTGTTGAACGTCTTGAAGATGCGAAGGATGTGTTTAAAAGGCTCAAGGAACGCGAGTAATGGGCATCATCTATATTACAATAGAGAATGCCCTTGAGGTGTATGAAAAAACTATCGAGATTAGCGGAGGCGGCAGCAGCGGCATCCTGAACCAGGGCCAGCTGGAAAGCGTTTTGACCCATATTCAAAATGACGATTATTATCCGGAATTTGTCGATAAACTTACTCATTTGTTTTTTTCATCAAACAGATTTCATTGTTTTGAAGACGGCAATAAGAGAATCGCTATCAGTCTTTCAGCTCAGTTCCTCCTGCTTAACGGGTATCTCTACTGTGTGGAACGGTTTATCAGAGAGATGGAAAATATCAGTTATCATGTCGCGTCCGGGGCAATTGAAAAGGTATTACTCAGGGATATCATAGATTCACTTCTGATTTATGAATATGAAGATGATGAATCAATAAAATTCAGGGTGTACCAGGCGATTTCTGACCATGGTGATAAACACAAAACTGATATATAGTCAGATTACTATTTTAAGAATGAGTGAGGATTCAGGCTCATGAGTAAAATAAAGATACAGTTTGACCCGAACCAGGAACACCAGAATGAAGCGGTTGAGAGTGTCGTGAAACTCTTTGAAGGGCTCTTCCGCACTGATATCGCCTTCGATATGAGTGATGATATCAAGCCGAACATTCCCCCCTATTTCCAGCTGGACCAGTCCTGGCTTCTCGACAATCTTCAGGAGATTCAGCGGGATTTTAATAGTAGAAATGAGAATAAAACTCAAATATCTGAAAATCTTCATGTAGAGACTGATTTTGGTTTCATGGTCGAAGGGGTGAGCGGTGACACCTGGGAGTATCCCTCTTTCACCGTTGAGATGGAGACCGGTACAGGCAAGACCTACGTGTATTTAAAAACGATTCATGAATTGTTCAAGCAGTACGGTTTGAGAAAGTATATCATCATCGTTCCCAGTATCGCGATCTATGAAGGGGTTGTTAAAACCTTTGAAATGACTCAAGAGCATTTTAAAAGCCTCTACGGCAATAAGAACGTCATCCCTTATAAATATGACGGATCGAAGCCGAACCTGGTGAGGACCTTCGCTCAGGGGATGGATGTTGAGATACTGGTGATGACGATAGATTCCTTCAATAAGAAATCAAACACCATCTTCAAACAAACAGATAAGCTGATGGGGGGAAGATACCCGTATCAGTATATCCAGGAGACGAGGCCGATACTGATTCTCGATGAGAACCAGAATTATCAATCCGAAAAGGCGAGGGCCGCCCTCAGGACACTGCAGCCCCTGATGGCGATAAATTACAGCGCCACCCCGGGCCGGGAAGCGCCGAATTTTGTTTACAAACTCACCCCCTTCGACGCCTTTCAGCGAAATCTCGTGAAGAAGATCGAAGTCCTCGGCATGGTGGAGGCCCAGAGTACCTCTCTTGCGGGGGATTATCTCCATTTGGCGGCAATAGAAAAGCGTGGAAAGAATATACTGGCCCGTATGAGGGCGATGGTCGGAGCGGACGGTTCACTGGAAGAAAGGGAAATTGAAATCACGGGAAGGACTGACCTGGAAACAAAAACCCATAACCCGGCGTACGCCGGCTGGAAGGTTGAGGAAATCAACCTGAAAGAAGGGTTCGTGTTATTTAAAAACGGTGAGCGGCTCAACCTCACCGAGGAGCGGCTCGTTTCCATATCACGGGAGGCCTTATTCAGGAAACAGATTGAGGAAACTGTTAAAATTCATATCGCAAAACAGAAGGAGCTTCGGCCTCTCGGAATCAAGGTGTTGACGCTCTTTTTCATAGACCGGGTCGCGAATTACGTTAATGATGACGGTATTATTAAAAAAATCTTCGATTATGCTTTTGAGCGTTTGAAGAAGAATGACAACGATTATAAACAGTTTTCCGCCAAAGACGTGAGAGAAGGATATTTCGCGAAGAAGAGGGCAACAAAAAATGACGGTGAGGAATATATCGACACCCCCATTGAAGATGATTCAAAGAGAGAGGGGGACAAGGAAGCGGAAAAAGCGGCCTATGAACTGATAATGAGGGACAAGGAAAAACTCCTGTCGTTTACTGAATCCCCCGTATCGTTTATATTTGCTCATTCAGCCCTGCGGGAGGGGTGGGATAACCCCAATGTTTTTCAAATCTGCGCACTGAGGGAGATCTCGAGCGAGAAACAAAGGAGGCAGACCATCGGCCGCGGTTTGCGGCTGCCGGTAACCCAGAACGGTGACAGGATAACTGACCGAAGAATGAATGTATTGACCGTGATTGCAAATGAAAGCTATGCGGGTTACGTTGAAAGTTTACAGAGAGAATACGCGGAAAGCGGCGACCTTCTGCCGGAAAAACCGGCCAACGCCTCAGAAAAAGAGATCGCAAAAAGAAATCAGAGTATTTATCAATCGCGGGATTTCGCGAATTTCTGGAACAAGCTGATTCAGAAAACCGAGTACAATATAAATATTGATACTGAGAAATTCATTCAGGATACGGTAGAAAAACTCAATAATACACAATTTCCCGAACCGCACGTGATTCTTACAAAAGGAAAATATATCGTAACGAACTATTCTCTTGAACTGTTAGATGTACGGGACTCTGAGGCAAAAATAAAGATAACAAAAAGTGATACCCTCGGCCAGGAAGAGACCTCGACCGAATTTTACCAGGTTAATGATGATCTTTCAAAGATTAAAAAAAATCCTGTCTTAAAAGGCTTTAAAATTGTAGAAATAAAAGGAGAAGGTGAATACGGGAGGGTAATATTCTCGGAAGCCGGTGAGTTGTCACGGGAACGCTCCATCCTTTTTTCCACCGAGCAGGGGCAGTCGTTCAGCACCAGGAAGATATCCGAAAAAATTGAGAATCTTCCTAAATTCAACCTCCTCCATCGTGCATCACAGGAATGCTCGATTACAAGAAAGACTATTCTTGAAATTTTCAAGAGACTGAACGAAGGAACAAAGAAGTCCTTCTTAAAGAATCCTGAAGGGTTCTCTGGTATATTTGTCACAACCATAAAGGAGCAGTTATCGGATCACATAGCGGATCGGATAGTCTACGAAGCGACTGAAGACGTTCTTGATGAAGATGCTGAGTTTATGTTTCCTGAAGAAAAGATGTTTCCTATAAAGGAATTAATTGCCGGGAAAGAGAACTCTTCGTTATATGATCTGGTGCAGTGTGACTCAGAGAATGAGTTCAGATTCGTTGAAAGGCTGAATGAAGATGAAGAAGTTATTTTATATTTTAAGTTCCCGCCCACTTTTAAAATTCGTATCCCTAAAATAATCGGCAATTATAATCCAGACTGGGGAATCCTCCGGTGGGATGAAAATCACAGGCTGAAATTGGAACTGGTAAGAGAGACAAAAGGAAATATTGACCTGGCTATGCTGCAGCATTCAAACGAAGGCAGAAAGATTCGATGCGCCAGGAAGCATTTTGCCAGCCTCGGGGTATCGTATCGGCACGTGACAAAAGACACAACCGATTGGTGGAGGGAGGAAGAGAGAAATGATAATAAACTATTTTGATTGATAAATTACTGATGAATCCCTTCTGTCAGAACCGGCATCATGCTGCCTTTGACAACCTGTTCTAGTAAATTACAAAGTCATTCCAGTAGATTTTGTCTGCCGGGAAACTCTGCAATAGTTAGCATGCTTCGGCTTTGATTAGCTATTGTTCCTGTTAAAAAGTCAGCCGCAGGCTGACACCTATACGGCCGCATGTTTGAGCCGATGTCCCGCTGAAAGCGGGCGAGGCGAGTTCGGCCGTATAGCCCCCGCCGGCGACTGAGGCGGCGGGAGGAGGGGAGCGCGAGGGGAGGAGGCCGCGGAGGCCTCTTACCCTCGCATGTGGATGACCGGCTCCCGGTCGAATTCAAATGCTTTACTCTTTCCTGAAGTGAAAAATTCCCCAGGCGAGGTGGTTGTTGCGGCCGCCGTTTACCCAGTGCTGAAGGCCGGTTTTCATGCGGGCTATGTAATCCCCGCTGACTGCATCGAGAATTTCACTCTCACGGTCTTCGGTCTCTTTCAGCACCCTGGCGTAGTGGTTCGCGAGCTGGGGGGTATGCTCCTCGAATTCGACTTCTTCCATGCCGTACTTCTTTGACGTCTCCCGGTAGAATGAGGGACAGCCGAGGGTTTCGAGGTGGATCCGGTCCAGTATGGGCTGGAGCACCCCTTCGGGGCAGTCGTCGGACATCATCGGGTCGGTGAAGATGAACTCTCCTCCCTTTTTGAGGACCCGGGCTACCTCGGCAATGACCTTCTCCCTGCTTCCGCTGTGAAGGATCGCGTCCTGGGACCAGACGATGTCAAATGAATCATCCGGAGAGGGGAGCTCTTCGAAGTTTCCGTCCACGACGTCGATGAGATGGTCCAGGCCCTGTTCACGGTTCATCTGCCGGTCGCGCTCGTTTTCGACCTCGCTGAGGTTCAGTGCCGTTACCCGGCACCCGTAGTTCTTCGCCAGGTACCGGGCCGATCCCCCGTACCCGGCGCCGATATCGAGCACCTTCGCCTCGCTGTTCAGGTTGCCGAGTTTTGAGCACATCCGCTCAACGGTCCTCCGGCTGGCGTCGAATATCGGCTCGGTCTCTGATTGATACAGGCCGATGTGGATGTCCTCTCCGCCCCATATGGTATAGTAGAAGTTGTCGGCGTCGCCGCTGTTGTAGTATTCACGGGCCGTTTCAACCGCTGTTGAATAGTTCTGAGTCATCAGTACATCTCCTTGTAAAAGTGTTATTCGGTTTCTTCTTCGATGTATTTTTTTTCAGCGACGTGGACGAAGAAATCCGGGTCGTTTTCTTTGTAGGTCTCCTGGAAATCCCCGTAGGTGTGAATCCGCTGAAAACCGACTTCGGTCATGAGCCTGTGCATGTAGTCTTTCCTCAGGGGGTACATGTTCAGGAAGTACTCTGACTTGTCCGGGAACTTGTAGATGAACCGGGCGAGGCCGTCGTCGACGTGATCCGGCTCCGCGGTCACCTCGTCGCCGCAGTAGTAGTAGATGTGCTTCGATGAAAAGCCGTTGTCGAGAATTGAATCGTAGTTCCTCTGGTCGATGATCAGTATGCCGTCGTGTTTCAGCATGGCGTAGTATTCCGCCAGGGACTTGCGCCGGTCGCGCTCGTTGAAGAGGTGGGTGAACGAGTTCCCGAGGCAGATAATGGCGTCGTATTCCCCGTGAACGTCCCGGTTGAGGAAGCGCCAGTCGGCCTTCACGGTCCGCATTATGAAACCGTGCTTCTTGGCGTTCTCAAAGGCCTTGGCGAGCATCCAGGCGCTCCCGTCCGCGCTCACCACCTCGAAGCCCGCCTTGAGAAGGCGCACCGAGTGGAAGCCGGTGCCGGTGGCAACGTCGAGTATCTTTCTGGCCCCGTAATCTTTGAGGATCTTGATGAAGAAGTCCCCTTCGCTCTGGGCCCGGCTGTCCCAGTCGATGAGCTCGTCCCACTTTTCGACAAAGGTCTTTACGTACTCCTCCTTGTAGTGGTCCGTGTCCCGTACCGTTACGGGATTTTCCCCAAAACACTGCTCTGTTTTACCAATCATAGCTCGCTCCTTGTTATATCTGTCAATTTCTGAAAATGTAAAATATAGCCGGCAGATTTATTGCTGTGGCTTTCGCACTTCCGGCAGAAGAAATGTATATGTGTAAATCATCTTCCGGTTCTGCCGCATGACAGAAAGGTTTAACTTTCTGCCCTTGTAATCGATAAACAAATCTTATTTCTTTGCGCTGCCGCTAACCTTGGCATCGGGCTGCAGGGAGGTTGTCGCAGCCGTTGTCTTCATATATACTGAAACAGGGGTTCTTGTCAAACGGTGATATCCATGATTATACTGTCTGATAGGGGGTTATTCATAATAAAGGCAATACTCAGGGCCGGAACATCTGCATAACAGGGATATAGGCGCCTTTTTCGGGCAATTTTAGCAATTTAAAATAAAAATTTCGTTAAAATTATTCAATTTATTTAATATGGATAAAAATAATAAAATATATAATTTAATTTTATAATTTTTGCCAGGTTGGGGCCGAATCGGCTGATTGCCGGTTTACGCGGGAAACGAATGCGCCCTGTGCCCCCGGGATTATCCCCCCGGCAGCCGGTAAAGATCTTGACGTTCTTTGCTGACAGGGTATCTTTACCCGGTCGTCCAAAGAATTGGTGTAAATATACAGAATCCTCATCCCGTAATTTATAACGACCAGTCGGCCCCGGAGGGTAGTATGAAAATAACAAAGATTATTTTAATCTTTGCCGGTATCCTTGCCGCTGCAGTTATTGCCGCGTTCCAGCTTTTTTTCCGCGCCTCGATTCCTGAATATACCGGTATGCTCACATTGGAGGGGCTTCAGGATGAGGTTGTGGTGAAGAGCGACGAATACGGCGTGCCCCATATTATTGCGAATAACACCCATGATCTCTTTTTTGCCCAGGGATACATCACGGCCCGGGAGCGGATGTTCCAGATGGACATGACCCGGCTCGCCGGCAGGGGAGAACTTTCGAGCCTTTTCGGCGAAGTGACCCTTGACAAGGACCGGTTCCTCAAGACCGTGGGATTTTACCGCCTGGCTGAAACCGGCTACCGGGCCATGTCACCCGGGGCGAGGAAAGTCATCGACGCCTATACGGCCGGGATCAACGCCTATATAACCGGGGTCAGGCACCTCCCCAGGGAGTATGTTATCCTTGGTGCAGAACCGGCTCTCTGGACCCCGGAGGATTCCGTTGCCACTGTTCTCCTCATGTCCTACAGCCTCACCAGGTCCAAGAAGATTGACCTGGTCCTGTACCGCATCGGAAGGGAGGCGGGTCCGG
>CAZEPS010000221.1:0-7330 GCA_964514165.1 uncultured Leptospirales bacterium | reverse complement strand
AAGGCTTTTGCAGATTGCACTCCTGCAAAAGCCTTTTTTATTGCAAACTCCGGAAACATATCTTATTAAAACCAGTCTCATAATACGATAATAATAACGGGAATCATTACCTGCTGCTGTGTTTAATAACGCGGAAGGTGAATATTGCAATACCTCCCCAGGGGAGGTTTTTACATTCAGAAACATTGACGCTAAGACCATGATATTCATGATTAATGAACAGAACCCCCAGAAGCGCCTCATTGAAAAAGCGAGGGAGGTTCTCGAGGAGGGGGGAGTGATAATCTTTCCCACGGACACGGTCTACGCCTACGGGTGTGACGTCAGTGACCGCCGGGCCATGGAGCGCATATACCGCCTGAAAAAGATGGACCGGAAAAAACCCCTGAGTTTCATATTCAGCGACCTGTCCAGCATGAACGATTACGTAAGGAACATCAGCAACCGGGCATTCAAGATAATGAAAAAGGCCTTTCCCGGCCCCTATACAATGATATTCCTTGCCTCGAAACTGGTGCCCCGGGTAGCGATTACCAACCAGAAGACCATCGGGGTCAGGATACCGGACAACAACATCGCCCTTGAACTGGTGCGGAGCCTGGGCCGGCCGATTATCACCTCCAGCGTGAGCAATTCCTCCGGGGAGTATATCATCGAGCCGAAGGACCTCGAGAAGATATACCGTAACGAGGTGGACCTGGTCATTGACGCGGGCCCGAAGATTTCCGATCCATCGACAGTCATCGATTTTACCGACGGTGACCCGGTAATCCTCCGGGAGGGAAAAGGGGAGATTTTTTTCTAAAAAATTCTTGCATTGAGGGCCGTGAAAACGGCTTTAGTTTTTCATGGGAGGCGCAATGCACCTTTCATTCAGAAACCATGAAAACGCATACGTATGTATTTTCATGTTAGTATATAAAAATCACACAGACCGGAGTTTGCCATGCCATCTCTCTTGAGGGAAATACTGATTATCATCAAGGCCATCGCGATTTTTATCGCCATTGGCGCGTCAATGTCAGCCATTTTCTACTTTATAAAACGCAGGGATCTTTTCGGAGGATTCATCGGGGGCGCGGTGGTGGGGATCATCGGCGCCCTGATCGGCGGATTCATCCTCGACTACCTCTTCTACGACATCACGGTCATGGTTTTGGAATTTCTTTCCCGCGGTGCCGGTGTCAATATCATCGCCGGTTTCATCGGGGCCTACGTGGCGGTCTACATCATGAACAAGCTGAACCACGACAAGGAACGGAACAAATACTGACCGTCATCCGATAACAATCGCTGAAGCCACTGCCGGGGGAACCCTGTCAAGCAGCGCGGCGGCCTCCTCCCGCGACGAAAAGGGCCGTTTCATAATGATCTCGGAACTCAATTTTTTCCCGATTCCGGGAATCGACTCCAGCCCCTTCTGGGGGATGGCGTTGATCGGTATGGGGAAGGGGAGAACGGTGACCGACCGCTCCCGGTGCCCGGTCACGACGCAGTCGACGAAACTTCTTTTGTCAAGCTCAAGGGGAAACCGGCCGGTTATGGCGTAGCTCCGGATCTGTTTTCCGTAGGATATCCCGCTCTGTATCTCAAGTATCTGCATCTCCCTGAGGATTGTCCCTGCCGGGTATATCGCCTCGAGCATCGGGTGCTCCACCTCGGACCGGATCTTCTCGCGGTAATACTCGAAGCGGTTCCTGACCCGCTCCGGTATTTTGACCGGTTCCTCCCGGCAGGGGGTCCCGGGAAAGGGCTGGACCTGGCGCACGTTTATCCTTTTCACGAGGAGCCCCTCGTCCCGCATTGCCGCCAGGCTCCGAAAGTTCTCCTCGAAGGTGGACGCGGTCTCCCCCCAGAGGCCGTGAAGGAGGTTGATGCCCGGGAGGAGCACCGGGATGCCGTCGGCCCGGCGGGCCCCGACCTCGTTCACCAGGCGCACCGCCCTGAGGGCCTCGTCGCCGGTCACCTTCAGGTTGTTCGCCTTCACCACTACCGGGTCAAAGGACTCGACCCCCAGGGCAAGGGTGTCCCCCGGCGTGATCGAATCGACGATTCCCTGGAGTATCCTGACCGACTGGTCCGGGAAATGGGCCATGGTCCCGGGATTGGCGTTGTCGATGTTCAGGACGCGGATCTCCCCCCGTTCCCTCCTGGCCCGGAGTTCCGCGAAGAGTTCAAGCACCGGTGAAGGGTCCGGTTCAGGAAACCCGCCCCGGTATCCCCTGAGGGAGGACCTGTACTGGAGGATGTCCGCCTGGCGCCCGAGGCGGAAACGGGTAGCCCCGGCCCTGATGAGGGCGTCTACCTCGTCCAGGATATCACCCGGCTCCCGGAACTGGATCTCGCTGATGAGCCCTTCCGGACAGAATGAACAGTGCTTCTCCCGTGGGCACCCCCGGAATGTCTCAATCTCGAATATCGTGTCCGGCGACCGGGGGTGGAGGGCGGCTATCGGGGCGCCTGCCACGGCCCATCCGGCCAGCTCCCCGGGATACCGCAGGCCGTCATCGGGCCTCCCGGCGGCGGCGGTGTGGGCGTACATTTCGATGTCGTTCATGACGAGGACCGCGTTGTCATGGGACGGTTCAATCACCCGGCTGATGAGGCCGCCGACGGCGAATTTCTGCTTCCGGTTCAGGGTGAGGATCCTGCCGATTTCCGCGGCGGTGCCGATTCTGCTCCCGAGGTACCGGCCCGGCACCGCTGCCCCGCCGATGAGAAACACCAGTTCGAAGGTATCGCCGAGTATCAAGCCTTTCTCCCTGAGCTCCTCTATCGTCCCGTAGATTATTCTGGAGGGATCGACCCCGGCCGCGGCCAGGGCCCCGTAGATGTAGCGCGGGTAGGGGGACACGAAGGGGGGGACCCCGAGGCAGGCGGGCTCGTCGACGAAGCAGTCAAGTATCAGATAACGTTTGCTCATATCGCGCCCACGGCGTCCTCCATCTTTATAGCCATGAAGCCCTGGATTTTCTCCTCGAGGAGGTAAACGAACCTGCCGTTAGTGCGGATCAGCTCTTTCACCCTTTCGTTGAACCCGTACCGGTTGACCAGGTCCTCGACCCGCTCCTCGACGGAAACTATACGGTCGTGCATTACCCTCTTGTCAGCGTAATACACAATCTCACGTTCCTCCAGGGGGCCGCCGGGAGCAAAATTTTCGAACATGACGTGCTGCTCGCACACGTAGGCAATGGAAGGCATCCCCATCTCCCTGAGCATCTCCCCCCCGATGAGGTCGTGACGGATTTCTCCGGTATCGATGGATCTTGTTTTCGCTATGTCATGGAGGAGTGACGACGCGACAACCAGTTCACGGTTGACTATGCCCGGGTTTTTCAGGTTGTCCGCGATTGACAGGGACACGTTTTTCACCTGGATGGAGTGGTCCACGATATTCGGGCGCATGCCGTGTTCCTTCATTATGGCATAGCACTCTTTTTCAGTGGGGATAAAATCATTTTCTTTCATATTCTATCTTTACCGGGTCTCCTGTTGCGATGTTGAGTGCCGAGGCTGCCGAGCCACGGTTCAGGGCGATCTCGGTGAAACCGGAACTTCCGAAAACGATTCCCCTTTCATCCGGACCGAGATCCGAATAGGTATGTACCCTGACAAGTCGCGTTTCACCGGAGTTTGCGGTCAGGGTAAACGTGTGACGATCTTCGGTCAGGACGAGTTCCGCCGGGATGGATGTGATGATATTGCCGAACCGGTCAACATGGATCACTTCCCCCTCAAACAGGGACTCACCGGCCATGTGCCGCGGAAACGGCTTCTCCATGACGTCTTTCACCGCATACCCGAGCTCTTCAGGGGGCGCGCCCTGGTCGAGACGCGCCGCGACGGGGGCGAAGATGTCCCTGCCGTGGAAGGTGGCCGACGGTTCTGGGAACCGTTCTTCGTCCACAGCGAAAAATTCAAGTGATTCATCATGTACCGCGGAAATGATCCCGTTGTCAGGCAGAACGTACAGCCGGTTTCGGCTTTTCGCGATAAGCGCCCGACGGCCTGATCCGACACCCGGATCGATGACCACGTAGAATACCGTGCCCCCGGGAAACCAGGGGTGCGAAGCGGTCAGGATATACTGGGCGTTCACTATCGACTGGGGAACAACGTCGTGGCAGATGTCCACCAGGTCAGCCGCCGGGTGTAGGTTCTTGATGACCCCCCTGACCACGCCGGCGTAGTAGTCCCGGGATCCGAAATCGGTAATAAGGGCAATCATGTTCCTGTTTATAGCATAGATTCGCTGACACGGTGGTGTCAACGAAATTAACGATCAGATGATGAAAATAGAACCCAGGTCGATGATCGGCCCCCGGGAGGGGACGAAAATGAAGGCGAGGTTCCCGGCGCGAGCGGTATTGAAGGGGATATCGTCCGGGTACCGGGGAGAGAGCCGGGAGGTACCGATAACTATCTCGAAGTATCTTTCGCACCGCCTGATAAAGGCCGGATCCATGTCCCGGTGGCAGAGCATGGTCTTCCCGTGGCCGAGTTTTTTCAGGTTTGACAGGATCTCCTCTCCGGCATCGGGGTTTATTATCGCGATCACAGGGGTCAGAGCCTCACTATCGGGGTTTATTGGGGGATATTTTCCCGGAATCGGGGGTCAGAGCCCCCAATCAGGGGGTCAGAGCCCCCAATCAGGGGGTCAGAGCCTCATTTTTTGTCCCCGCCGATGGACGGGAACGATCCGAAATAGTATTCCCTGTCCCCGGCAAAGATCTTCATGGCAGCCTCTTTCGGATCCCCTTCGAGCTTCCTGTTATGATTCTTTGACTGCCGGAAGACCCACTCCTCAATGTCCGGTAAGTATTCGAACCTGAGAAAACCCCGCCTCGATCCACTTTTCTCCCTTTGATTTGATTATCTTGTAGGAATAGTACTGGGCCGCGGTATCGGTGCTTTCGAGGTGAATAAAGGTGAGCTTTTTTATGTCCTCCGCCATCCACTCGAGCTCGGAGAACGCCCGTTCAAGGTCTTCTTTCGGGGTAGCCATCATTTTCCGGTAGTTTTCCTCAGGCATTATCCCCTTGAGATAGTTTGTGTCCCGGGCCTTGATGCTTTTCACGTATTCGTTGTATGCCTTCACGAGGTCCGGTTTCAGGTTTTCATTTTTTTCAGCAGCGAAACCGGCGTTGGAAAAAAAAGAGGAGGGGGCCAACCCTGCAGGACGGCCCCTCCTGTGATTCCAATAGTGTGATTCTTTTCCGATGGCGTTATCATTTGAATGTTCTCTTTCTTCGCTAGTAGTGGTTTTTAATTTTACGGACGTACTCCCGGTACCGGGGGTACCACATGTAGTCGGTGACCGCCTTTTCTATACCGCCGGGGAAGAATGTGCCGGCGATGTTCATCTCAACGGCGAGCTTCACCACCTCGACGGCTATCCGCCGGCACACTTCTCTGAGCTTACCGAATGAGGGGAATATGCCGGCGGCCGTGTCATGTATCGCCGGGGACTGGCCGCTCAGCACCTCGGCGGCCCTGAGGAAGAACTCGTCCGGGATCCGGGATGATCGGGAGGCCACGGCCCCGAGGCCGACCCCGGGAAAGATGTACACGTTGTTGCACTGGGATACAGTCACCGTCCCGCCGGCCACGGTCACCGGGGGGAAAGGGCTTCCCGTTGCCACGATGGCCCGGCCCCCGGTCCACCGGAAGATGTCTTCCGGGACAGCCTCCGCCCGGGTTGTGGGGTTGGAGAGGGGGAAGATCACCGGCCGTTCAACTCCCTTCGCCATGGAGCGGACTATATCTTCGGTAAATGCCCCGGCCGTGGCGCTCACCCCGATGAGGACCCCGGGCCGGGCGTTTTTCATTACATCCAAAAGAGAGACGTTATGCGGATTCTTGACCTTCCAGGAATTAATTTCGCCTGAAGGCTTTGCGTATATCATCTGGTTTTGATCGGCACCCTCGAGTTTTTCATGAATAAGCCCGTCAATATCCACCACGTAAACCCTGTCAGCCGCCTCTTTCGTGGTAAGCCCCACCCTTTCAAGGGCGAGGCGGATGTACCCGGCAATACCGAGGCCGGCGCTCCCACCGCCGAGTATGGCGAAACGCTCCTCCCCCAGGTGCCGGTCGGCGCTCTTCAGGGCGGCCAGTATCCCGGCCAGGGTCACGGCCGCCGTTCCCTGGATGTCGTCGTTGAATGAACAGATTTTATCACGGTACCGATCAAGCAGGTTGAAGGAGTGGGGCTTGGCGAAATCCTCCCACTGGAGGATAACGCGGGGGTAGCGCTTTTTCACCTCTTTCGCGAACACGTCAATGAAGTCGTCATATTCCCTGCCTGAGATCCGACCGTGGCGCCATCCGAGGTAGAGGCTGTCCTCGAGGAGGTCACGGTTGTCGGTGCCCATGTCAAGTATCACCGGGAGGGTCCGCTCTGGGGGGATGCCCCCGAAGAGGGTGTAGAGGGAGAGTTTCCCCACCGGTATGGCCATGCCTCCGATACCGAGGTCACCGAGGCCCAGAATGCGGCTCCCGTCGGTGACCACGATGATGTCGACCTGTTCCTGCCCGTAGTTTTTAAGCATGTCACCGATTCGGTTTTTATCGGGATAGGAGATGTACATCCCCCGTGACTGGGTATAGAGATAGCTGAAGTTCAGGGAGGCGTCCCCCACGGTGGGGGTGTAGATGTAGGGGAGCATCTCCTCAACGTGATCGATGACCAGGCGGTAAAAGAGGGTCTCGTTCCGGTCCCGGAGGGAGCTCAGAAGGGTGAACCTGCCGATTTCGTTTTCCGTGTCACGGAAATTTTCATACCGCCGGGCCGCCTGCTCCTCGATTGTTGAAACATGGTACGGGAGAAGCCCGTCCAGGCCGAACTGCTGCCGCTCGTCCCGTGTGAAGGCGGTCCCCTTGTTCAGGTGGGGACTAGCCAGTAAGCTCCGGGGCGGGAGGTCCAGCTCGACCGGTATGGGCCTGTCTTTTTTGTCCGCCATTGACGCGGATGGTTGTCAGGTGCCGGCCCGTCCGTCGTCGCAGGCGTCCTCGTCTTCCCCCGGCCTCGTGGTCTCGTGCCCGGGAGGATTGGTGCACGGTTCCAGGTCAGCCTGTTTCTTCGCCATCGGCTTGCCGCAGCACTCTCCCGGGTCCGCCGGGTCAGCCAGGACCGACTTTCCGCATTCAACGCATTCGTGTTCTTCTTTCATAACCGATCTCCTTCTGGTTAAGGTTTAGTTAGTGTCAGTATACAGGGTTTTGTTAATAATATATTATCCTGTTTTCTACAATACAATTATTAATTTCAGGGTAACTATTCAGCTATATGTAATTATATGCACATTAAAAGAAAATTTGTTAATAT
>CAZEPS010000220.1:0-7335 GCA_964514165.1 uncultured Leptospirales bacterium | reverse complement strand
TCATACCGCCCTCCGGGACCTCTCAGGGAAACCGGTCATGGTTGACGGGGAGGACGTCATGCCCGGGGTACTGTCCGTGCTTGGCCGCATGAAGGAATTTTCCGACGGCGTGCGCAGCGGCTCATGGAAGGGGTTCAGCGGAAAGAGGATGCGAAACATAGTGAACATCGGCATCGGGGGATCAGACCTCGGCCCGGTGATGGTGACCGAGGCCCTGAAATTTTATTCCGACCGCGGCCTGAGCCTTTCATTCGTGTCAAACGTGGACGACACCCATATCATCGAGACGATCAGGGGGCTCTCCCCTGACGAGACCCTTTTTATCATCGCCTCGAAGACCTTTACCACCCAGGAAACCATGACCAACGCGGAAACAGCCCGCCGATGGTTCCTTGACAACGGGGGTTCCCGCCAGGATATCGAAAAGCACTTTGTCGCCCTGTCCACGAACAGGGAGGCTGTTCGTGAATTCGGCATCAATACCGACAATATGTTCGAATTCTGGGACTGGGTAGGCGGCCGCTACTCCCTGACCTCTGCCATTGGGCTTTCAATCATGATTTCTATCGGCTATGACCGGTTCATGGAACTCCTCAGGGGCTTCCACGATATGGATATCCATTTCAGGAAAACTCCGCTTGAAGAGAATATACCGGTTGTCATGGCACTCCTCGGCGTCTGGTACAACAACTTCTTCGGGTTCGACACCCACGCCATTCTTCCATACGAGCAGTACCTCCACCGCTTTCCCGCCTACTTCCAGCAGGGAGACATGGAGTCCAACGGCAAGTATATCGACAGGTCGGGGAATGAGGTGTCCTGGCAGACAGGCCCGGTTATCTGGGGCGAACCGGGAACCAACGGCCAGCACGCCTTTTACCAGCTCCTCCACCAGGGGACAAAAATTGTTCCCGCTGATTTCATCGGCTTCGCCAGGTCCCTCAACAGGGAGGGGGACCACCACCGGAAGCTCATGGCGAACATGCTGGCCCAGACCGAGGCCCTGGCCTTCGGCAGGACCGCTGACGAGGTCCGTAGCGAGGGGGTCGGTGAAAACCTGGTCCCCCACAAGACCTTTCCCGGCAACAGGCCCACGAGCATAATCATGGCGCCGGAGCTGACGCCCCGGGTACTCGGCAGCCTCATAGCCATGTACGAGCACAAGATATTCACCCAGGGGATAATCTGGAACATCTATTCCTTTGACCAGTGGGGGGTTGAACTTGGGAAGGTACTGGCGAAACGGATTCTCCCGGAACTTGATCCAGGTTCTGCGGACAAGCCGGATCATGACAGCTCAACGAACAATTGTATCCGGTATTATCGAAACTACCAGAATGGAGAGTAAGACTTCCAGATGAAAAAAGAATCCTCCCCCGGCAAGGGAGATATCAGTGACGCCGAAAAGGTTAAGCGGTTTGATATAATCTCCGACGAGGCCAACACGGTCAGGGTGCACGACAGCATTCTCATCAAGCGGCTGTTTCGAAATTTTTACGGCCGGCAACTGAACCTCGGCATCGGTTTTCAGCGGGCTTACGGCACCATCCTGTCCGGCGATTATTTCGATCTTATCAAGCTCCCGGACGGCAACTATCTCTTCGTGTTCGCCGACATCAGCGGGCACGGGCTCCCGGCGTACACGACCCTTATCCGGCTCAGGTCCGCCATATCGATATCGGTGAAACGATCAACGGCGGTGCCGGGCATGGGAATCGTTGATTCCGATGCGCTGATCCGCGACATCTGCGCCGGGTTTACCGACATCATGGATGATTCAAGCTCATCCGATTTCGCCAGCGTTATTTTCACCTTCATCTACAATGACAGAGACAAGTACATTCTCCGCTTCTACAACCGGAGCATGCTCTTTCCTTTGATAATGAGGAAGTTTGAGAACCAGTTGCAGGGGATGTACAATTTGAATAACAGGGAGAAGGGATGGATCCCGAAAAAGGGAACGCTCCTCGGGAGCGACATTCGAATCCTGGTCGGCGACCAGTATTATGAAACTCCCCCCTGTGAATTTATTCTGTATGAGGGGGACATGATTCTTTTTCTGAGCGACGGGATACTAGAGGCCTACAGTGACACTGAAGAGAAGCACTTCTTCGGTGAAGATCGCATCATAAAAATCGTTTCAGAAAACCACAACCTGCCGCCGCAGCTGATAATAAGTGAACTGTTCCAGGCCGTTTACGCTTTTATAGGAAAACCGGAAAACCAGGAGGATGACATGACCGCCGTACTCATAGATTTCCCCCTGGTCCGCTGACGGTGTTCTATTGTGCGTCACCATTATTTTCATAATGGAGATGCCTGCAAATACTGTTTTTGGAATCGCCCTTTATTAAAATCTTGACAATATACGGCCGGTTTTAGACCATAGTTCACTACTGATCTGGAGGATAAATGGAGAACCAAATAGTAAAAAAAATTGAAAAGCTTTCTATGCTGCACGATGAGATAGCTCCCGCGATAATCAAAGAAAAAGACGTTAAACTCGGTTTGCGCAACGCGGACGGCACCGGGGTTATCGTCGGCATTACCACAAAGGGGAGCGTGGTCGGGTACGATTCGTCAGTACGCGATAAAGACGGGAAGGTCAAGCCGATAGAGGGTAAACTCTACTACTGTAACTATGACGTGGAAAAAATAATTGAGTCTCTCGAGAAGGAGAAGCGTTTCGGGTTCGAAGAGGTGGCCTACCTTCTCCTGACCGGTGAACTGCCCAGCAGCCGTGACATCGAAAAATTCCAGCAGGAGATTGCCAAACGCCAGACCCTGACCAAGGCCGAAAGAAAGATTATCATGGAAGAGGTGGTGAACGTCAACCAGATGTTCGCACTTCACAGCGTCATATCCCACCTGAGCAGGTGCGATCCTTCAGCCGAATCGACCCGGATCGAAGACGTCAGCAACCAGAGCATCAACCTTATCGCAAAATTCCCCACCATCGTGGCGAATAATTTTAACGTGCTGAAGTTCAGCAAGGGGGCCGACCTGAAAATAATCAGGCCGAAGCCGGAGCTGACCATAGCGCAGAATTTTCTCTACCTCCTCCGGGGGCAGATGCCGGACGATGAAGAGGCCCGGATGTTTGACGCTGCCCTGGTGCTGCACGCTGATCACGGCGGCGGCAACAACTCCACCTTTACCGTGCGGTCAGTTTCCTCCAGCGGCGCCAATACCTACATGGCCATCGCGGCCGGCATCGCGTCCCTGAGCGGGCATCTTCACGGCGGGGCCAACGAGTCCGTTGACAGCATGATGAAGATTCTGAAAAGGAAGGTGAGGCGCCTTGACAGCGACCGGCAGATCGAGGGATTCCTGAAACGGGTACTCGAGGGGAAAGAGGGCGACGGCAGCGGGAAACTCTACGGTTTCGGCCACGCGGTGTATACACTCTCTGACCCCCGTGCCATTATCCTCAAACGCTACACGAAAGATCTGGCAAAGAAGAAAAGCGCGATGGAAGAGTTTGAACTCTATGAACGGGTAGAATCTGTTGCGAGGCGCATACTTGACGAACGGAGGGGCAAGATTACCTGCACCAACGTGGACTACTACTCAGGTCTCCTGTACAGGCTGATGGGTATACCCCGGGAACTCTATACCCCCATATTCGCAATGTCACGGGTTGTCGGGTGGTCAGCGCATCGAATCGAGCAGATTATCCAGGGAAAGATATTGAGGCCGGCATATATCACGGACAGGTTTGAGGAGAGCACCTACACAAGCTTCAAAGAAAGGAAACACCAGAGCCTTCCGAACCTGAAGATGAAATCAGCCATCAAAAGGGTCAAAAAATCCACGACTAAATAACGGGTATTTACCAGATTACATTGGTCACCGGCGATCCAGGATTCTCCGGTAGTATTCGCTCCGGTACCGCATGTTCTTCTCAACGATTTCGCGGTACCGGGCGGTGATTTCCCTGTTTGCTGGGGCGAGATTCTGTTTTTCGTCCGGGTCATTTCCAAGATCGTACAGTTCCTCCAGTGAATCCCCGGGCCGATAGATGTATTTCCACCGGGAGTCCCGAACCCCCATGTACCGGTCCTTCCATGCCGTGTGAAGAAGAACGAGCCTGTCCCTGTGCGCCGAGAGGAGTGATGTCCCTTCATGCTCCGGTACCGGCTCACGGCCGATTATGTCAAGTATTGTGGGGAAGATGTCCAGGTGGCTTGATATCCCATCGTACTGAAGAGTGTTCTGAAAGAGTTTCCTGTTATAGATGAGGAACGGCACATGGACATTCTCTTCATAGAGGAAAAGGGGATGGTTGAAATTTCCCCGGTGCTGGTAGAAAGCCTCACCGTGGTCTGAAAACAAAAAGATGAGAGTTTCGTCCAGAAGGTCCTCGCTTTCCAGGCGGTCCACCAGCATTCCGAGAACATGATCAGCGTAATAAAGAGAATTGATGTAGTTGAGCCAGTTCTCCTCGTGGATTTTCGCCCCTTCCGGTATTTCCCTGACCAGTTTGAAGAGCTCCTCGTCAGGTATGCAGTATGGATGATGGGGATTGGCCGGCATGCAGACCATGAAGAACGGCCTGGACATGTCCTTCTTGATGAACCGGGCAGCGGGTTCTATCATGGTCCGTTCGTCCACACCCCATCCCACGTAATCATTAAATGGCGGCTCCTGGATGAGAAGCCACGAGTCTATGATTGTATCAAACCCGCGGTCCCTGATGAATTCCAGCTGGCCGGCATACCCGAGGTGGCCGGTATGGATCAGGCACGTCCGGTACCCCTCTTGTTTGAGGACCTCTGAAACGGTGAGCATTTTTATCTTCGGGTGTTTTTGGATTACAAGGTCTTTGGTGTGATAATCGTATGAGGAGGCGAGCACCGATAGTAAGGCGTTAGCCGAAAGTGGGTTGTTGGCGTAATGTTTCGGGAAGAAGATGCTGTTTTTTTTCAGCCGGTGCCAGTTCGGCACCACGAGCTCACCGTTTTCTTTCAGGTGGAAATACTTCATCGGGAATGACTCGAAAAAGTAAAGAACGACATTGTATTTCTTGCCCCGGGGAATAACATGGCGCCTGGGGTGCACTGTTTCAGATTCGAGGGAATCGGTTTTGAAGCGGAACCTGAAACCGGGATCGAGACCGGCCATTGTTTTAAACGATCTCCGGAAGTCCCATTCGGTGATAAGGTTGTACGCCGGGTTTATGCGGACCTCCCTGAGGGCGGCCTCGGCCCTGGCCTTTTCGTAAGTGTCGCCTCCAAGCAGCGCGGTAACCCTGATATTTTCTGTGCCGCTGACCGGGAAGAGGAGGGCAGCGACTGTAAAAACAAGGGGAAGGGGGATAAGGGCAGAAGAGAATCGTTTCAGGAAGCTGCTGCCGTAAAGGACTTTCCGCGCGAAGAAAACTGCCAGGTGGGCCATCGCGATGAGCGCCCCGGCAACCGCCAGGTGGCGGAAGAGTTGGGGTGAGAGCTGGGCAAAACCTGATCTGATGACGTCTCCGATGCCGGTAAAATGCTCCTGCCCGATAAAACTCTTCTGGAACGATGTCTGATAGCTCTTAAAAAACTCAACGGACAGGAGAAAAAAAAGTGCCGTAACGAACACCGTTAACCATGAAACAGCCGCCTGTATTTTTTCGCTGAAGGAGGTGAGCAGGAGAACCCCCATGAGAAAAACAGCCAGGATAAGGAGCGTCGCCGCGTCTGTTTGACGGGTCAGGTGAAGATAGCTTTCAATAGTTAGTCCGGATAGTTCGGGAATGGATATCCCGATGAGGCCGTAAATGAGGTACCGGTATCCCAAAAGGATCAGCGCGTAGAGGAGGGTCCCGGTGAAAAAAAGGAGACCCGTGGCGCAAAGCGCTTTTTCAAGGTGGTGAAGGAATTGTTTCATCGAATTTAAAAAAATAACGTTGCAGAAATCAATTTATTTCACGGTGCTGGGCCGTCAACAATTTTCACAATCTAAACCCCTATTTGAAGGCGTAGACGACCATGGAACTGGTCATGGCAAATTCCCGGTAGTGTATTTTGCTTTTCAGGTGATACCACGCTATGCGAAGCCAGGCGGCATAGTCCAGCGGAGAGGTAAATGTCCCCCGGGACTTTTTCAGCTTCGGAACGAGGCCGAACTCCACCGGGTACCAGGTTTTAATTCTGTTAAAACCGGTTGAACTGAGCAGGTTTGCGAGGTTTTTGCGGGTATAATATGAGAGATGGCCCGGCATATAGTAAGGGAAACGGTCGCCCTGGAGCCGGGCCTGGAGTCCCGCCATGTTGGCTGTCTGGATCACCAGGAGTCCGCCGGGGGCGAGGAGGCGCAGACATTCCTCAACCGTTTCCCGGGGACTCGGGACATGTTCCATCACCTCTATCATGGTGATCACTGAAAAGAAATTCTCGTCAAAGGGATGGTCCTCCAGGGTCCCGACGTGGACCCGTCCGTCGAATCGGTTTTTCGCGTACTCTCCAGCGTATGGGGAGAGGTCGATCCCGTAGGGAACGAACCATTCATTTCCGGCGTTGAGAAAACCGCCGAAGGAACAGCCCACGTCCAGCATGTTTCCGACGGAAACGTATTTCCGTACAACACGGATGCGGCGGTCCCATACGTGTCGGGAATATTTCTCCATCGAACGCTCATCGTAGTAAGAGTATTCGCTCTCGCCTGAGTAGTAGCCCTCGCCGTAGAGATCCATGAGGGCACTGTCCGTGAATCGGGGGTTCATGAACTGAAAGCCGCAGACTCCGCATGCGTCAATATCGAAGGGCGGGGTATACCGGTCTATGGAATACTTTTTCCCGATATCGCCGGACCCGCAGAGGGGACAGTGCGTCCGCGGGGGTTCATAGAGTCCCGTGCTGCCGTTTTTATCGTGTTCCGTCATCGTCAAGTGTCCATTTGCTTTGTGAACAATGATCTGATACTGTTTCCCGTTGTGAAGAATATTTTTTTCAGGTCCTCAAAAAAGGTGTACATGATCGGTATGGTGAAAAGGACCGATGGGGTGCCGACAATCAGGCCCCAGGCCATGGCCATGACCATGGGGGAGACGAAGCTGTCGAGGCCGCCGAACAGGCCGTAGGCGGTCGGGATGAGGCCTGCCACGGTGGTCAGGGTGGTGAGGAAAATCGGCCTCAGGCGGATCCGCGCGGCGGTCTCCGCCGCCTCCCGGACGTTCCGGCCGCGGTCGCGGAGCTGATTGGCGAACTCCACGATCAGAATGCCGTTCTTCGCCGCGAGCCCGATCAGGATCACCAGTCCGATCTGCGAGAAGATGTTCAGCGACGACCCCGCCATGTACAGCCCGAACAGCCCGCCAGCGACCGCGAGCGGCACGGTGAGCATGATCACCAG
>CAZEPS010000219.1:0-7354 GCA_964514165.1 uncultured Leptospirales bacterium | reverse complement strand
GCATACTTTCCAGAAAGAATTTCATCTATCTCTTTGCTCACTTCATCCTTAACATCAAAATAACTCAGTTTGCCATAGACTATTGAATCATCAATTTCATCATTATCATTCATTTTATATATTATTTCATCAGTTTTCACGGTATGAATTAATTCACCGTCTACGTACATCTCGACAACAGTATCGTCTGTATAACAAACCTGGTGATTGAAAATCGGGAAAGTCGAACGAAGGTTTTCCAGCCGTGCAACATCATCGCTGTGAGCCAGTTTGCTGAATTCTTCTTCTTCAAGGCTGTAGATAGAGAGATAAAACAACCTCCCGATAAATTTGACTGCAACTTTCGCCATGACAGTATCCTCCTGGATTAAAATACACTTAAGAAAATAATCAGTCTACAACCCAACCGGCATCGATCAATGCGTCGATGGTATTGTATTCCTCAACAGTGTCAGCATCACTGTCTTTAACGTGAACATTGTACTTCTCATCCATGGCGTCTGTTATAGTGATATAACCGAACCGCCCATCCATGTTCTTCAAGTAACACCCTTCCGGCCTGAAGGTGAAGCTGGCGGCCGGAATGTTGTACAGCACGTCCCTGGTTGTCTCTTTTAATTTCTCTGACCATTCACCCATACATTTAAATCCCCCTTGTCTTTCTATTTTTACAGGTTGAGAACCAGTTTCCCGTTATTACGTTCTTATTTGTCAACACCGGTATATTCGAGCATCGAGTCAAGGTCGACATCGCCCCCCGCTGTATCTTTTCGCAAAAAAACGGACAGAGAATCCCACTTACTATTAACGATATTTAAATCCATCTCAGAATCCACCCATGTATCTTAGAATGCATAATAAATATTTCATAATTGCATATCAAAAACCTGCCCCTGCCCCCTCGTTAAAGATATCAAACAGCTCCATGGAAAGATCTGTTTTCCCCAGCCCGGCTGTCATTGCGGAGAGGTACCCTACAGCATTCAATGAAGTTTCCCTGTCAAAGGGGAGCCAGGTGGTTCCCATGAGGTAGAAGGAGAGGGGGGATGGTTGTATTTCTGCGTCGGACTGATCGGGCCAGTTTGCGAACCAGGTTTGGGTTGCTGATTTGAAAGAGATGTGGCACCAATCAACATTTCTTAAAATAAATATTAATTTGTAAATATTTCCAATATCATTAAAATCAATTAACCATTCTGATATTGATTTAACCGCATTCGACTTACTATAATTATCATTAATAGTGTATGCAATATCAATCGCCCTATCATAATCACCAGACTTACAAAGAGAATATACAATGAGTGCCTTTATTTCCGATTTTTCAAACCTTCTATTAATCATTTGTTCTATTTCTATAGCTATTTCATGGTGCCCAATATCAATAACGTATGATGCAAGGGTAAATAGTGCATCAGATTTAAGAACACTATTATTAATACCGGATGCTATCCGTAAAGACTGGTTAAATACAATAAGTGCCTGATCATCATAACCAGCTTTAGCTAAATACAATGCTATAAGTGCTTGGGTAGTAGATTTATCATAATCAGTTTCAAACTCGTATGATATTTGCAAGGCCGATTCAAAGACATGGCGAGCATGGTCATGATAACCTGACAAGGCCATATAAGACGCTATTCTTGCATAAACAGGTGATTTATCGTAATATCTGCCAATACTTGATAATGTTTCAATACCTGATGCCACCTGTAAAGACTGATTAAATACATCACTAGCTTGTTCATGAAATCCGGAATCAAATAGGGTTAATGCAATTTTTAACAATGAATCGGATTTTTCAAAACTACAATCAATTTTAGATACTATTTCAATTGAACGATCATATACACCTGTTATTGCAAGGGACGATGCGATGTATGCTAAAAGTTTCGTTTTTCTCCACTCTTCTTCTATCCCATACGCAATTTTCAATGCCTGGTCAAAAATATCATTTGACAAGCTATCTTCACCAGATTTAGCAAGTGACAAAGCAATGCATGTCAAACATTCCGATTTTTTCCAATCTTCTTCTATCCTAAATGCTATTTCAATTGAATGTTTATAGTATCCAACTTCAACAAGATATAATATTATTTTTTCAATTGCTTCCAATTTTCTCAAAACATCGTCAATACCGACTGCTATATTTAATGCAAGTTTAAATATAAAGTTAGCCTGATAATTGTTACCAGACTTAGCATGATATGAAGCAATGCATCCAAGGACTTCCGTTTTTTCACGATCATCACTTATCCCATAAACCGGTTTCAAAGCCTTTAAAAAAACATTACGAGCACGATTAAATTCAATATCATAAATATCATGAGCACGTTCATGGTATCCTGCTTTTACCATAGATGATGCTATAGACGTCCATGCATCCGACTTACACATACTATATTTATCATCAATACTATTTGCTATGTCAATTGCCCGATCAAAATGACATGCCTTTGCCATGTATGATGCTATTTCTGAAAGGGCATCTGACTTATTAATATCGTTAAGACCGGATGCTATTATAATTGCTCGGCTATAATCACCAGATTCAGCTAAAGATGATGCTATGCTCTTAAGATTCCAATCCTCGGATGCTGCCTCAATGGCAAGGTCAAACATATCATGGGACCATTCGTGGTCACCAGAATCAGCCAAAGACGCTGCAATTAATGCCAGGATTTCAGATTTTATTCCAACATCGTCAATCCCGGATGCTACCTGTAAAGCCTGGTTGAAAAGATTATGTGCTTGTTTATGTTCACCAGACTCAGCAATAAGTTTTGCAATATATCCTAGAGCAATCGATTTATCTTTAGTATTGTCAATTTTTGATGTCTCATGTAACGATTTTTCAAAAAAATCAATTGCTCGTTTATTATCATCAACTTTTGAAAATGATAGTGCAATACTTGACAATGCTTTAGATCTATAATAACTTTCAGAAATTCCGGACGCTAGTCCAGCTGCATTGAAATATTCTCCAATTTCAGCTAATGATGAAGCAATTTTTTCCATTGCGATAATTTTTATATTACCATAATCTTCTCCATTAAACTTAGATACAATGTCAAATGCATACTCATACCCACCTTTCTGAATTATAATTTCAATAAAATGTAATAACCAGGTACCTATGCTACCTCTTTCAAGAAAAATACCCAAATCAATACCAAGATCGTATAATCCAATTAAAACATTAACCACTGTATTATGTTCATTCCATTCACTCCAATCCACAGTCCCTGTCCCCTCCGGTATCCGCTCCTCGATCTCCTTCAGAACCTTCTCACAGTTCTCTTTCTTCTGTTCATCGGACAGGTTCTCAGCATCCACCGTAATCCAGAGGAGCAGAAAGTATGCCTTGAAAAGCCGGTCCTCATCCTTAATAGGGTTGAGACGCCGGATTGCCTTATCAATCTCCCCCTTCTCGGCCCACTGCCATGCCTGTTCTAAATCTGTCTCGGCCTGGTGTCCCACATCACCGCAGGTCTTGAGCAGTTTCGCGTAACGAAGGAGCTGTTCGTCGCGGGCTTCTTCGGTATCCAGTTCATAGCTTTGCTGCAGCAGGGTCCTCTCCTGCTCTGCGTAGAGTACTGCCTCAAGGGAACCGAGGGTCGCGTCGTAATAATCAGTTTCTTTCACCTGGGCGGAACGGAAGCTTTCTTCCATCACCAGGCCGAAGGCTCTGTCCCGCCTTCCGGCGAGGATTGCGTGGTGGGGGAGGTGGGTGTGGGTGTAGGTGGATAAAAGATCCATAGCAAAGGTATTTACAACTATTATCGTTATTTATTTCTAATTATATCAATAAGTTTATCTGCAAGCCTCTTATTCCCAATATCCTCTTGTATTAATAATGAAGCAATGCGAGAAATTTTAACAGCATTGAACTCATAATCAAAAAGATAATGACTATCTAGTATAATTCCTGATAAGAATGATTTTGTACTTAATGAATGATTAACTTTCCAGAATAACTCGTAATACTGTCTATAATTTCGATTTCTATATTCTTTATTCATCATTTGTAGAAAAACATACTGATCGGGAAATCTTGATGAAATTTCCTTTATTATCTGATATGATAAATCATCAGGATTAATAACACTTAATACTTTTTTTATAATTTGTAGAGATGAATCATCCCCCATTGGATAAAGATGTAATAATTTATCTGAATCTGATTTTTTAATAATTTGTAGTTCATTTATATATTGAGATATATTTTCTATTGATTGAAAATCTTCGATTTCTTCCCAACTGAATAACAACTTAGGGGATATTATTGGATTTAATATATTCCGCGGTCTTAATGCCAATTCTTTTTCAAATTCTTTTTCAAATTCTTTCAACTTTATTACATGATCCAATATTTTATTAATAATGAATAGAGCTGTTTTTTTGTCATTCATATTAAGGAATGCATAAAAAAGATCATAAGGCTTCAATGATTCACAATTTTGCCTGATAAACTCTCTTGCTCTTTTCTGCATGTTGAAATGAATTAATGCCTTAAGAATATAGCCTAGTTTAATCTCCTTCTCATTCTCGTATTCACTGATTAATTGATACCCATCTTCAAATTGACCAGCAATGAAAAATGTTGAGATCAATATATTAACTGGATCATTTTCAAAGTTTCCTTTACGATCTAATTTCTTATATTTTTTCACTAATCTATTTAACAGTTTTTTTGATTTATTATTATCACCCTTTATACATTTACTAACAGCTATTAAACATTGTGGGATAAATAAATTGCTTATTTTTTCAGGAGTAGCTGTACCTAAATCATTCTCAGTTCCAAATAGAATCCTGATTCTATAAGCCAATGATACTAATATATTTGCAAATTCAGCAAATCTTAAATATTCAAGTGTCTTCTTTTGAAGTAGTTTTATTTCATTTTCTCTTCCGATTCTCGATAACCAAACGATGACATCTGTAGTGAATGATATTGATGACAAATAATTATCATAAGCATCAGAAGATGGGAAGGCTAATTCAATTAATGATACGATTTCATCAATATTATTACTGGCAATGTAATGTAATATACTTTTGAAATCATTTATTTCAAAAGGGTATTCGCGAAATGTTAGCCCCCAACCATATCTATCCTTTACATATTTTATTAATAACGTAGTATTTGAATGTTTTATTAATTGTTCGGCAATTGAAGTTTTGTAAAAATTATCATTAAATATTCCAGTATAATCATCATTTATGTAGGGTAAAAACAGGTATGTAAAAGAATTAAACTTAAAATGATTTTTATATTCTAATTCTTTAACCAATGTAAAATATAAACTTGAATCCGGTTTTTCATTTTCTAATATTCTGGCTAATGAATCAAAATAAAAAGTATAATAACTATTATTTTTCTCTATAGATGTCTTTAGAGATAATAAAATCTTTTTTAACAATTGAAGCGCTTCAATATTATAACCTAAATCACATAATGCAGATATTGTAAGTGTTGTTAAAGATTCAATTTTCATTATGTATTTATTTAAAATCAAATCACATAAAGAAACGTCACCATGATTTTTATGATAATAAAAAAATGATAAAATAATTCTTTCGTCATAATTACACTTTTCGATTAACAATTGAAAATCTTCACTATTTAAGTATGGAGCAATCTCAAATATTTCATTATAAATATATCTAAAAGAATTATCCCCTATTATCATCTCATTAAAAATATTATTAAATAATAATTCCTTTCCTCGTTTATCATTAGATTTCAACATAATCTTTGATATTAAATAGTTCCAGTAAGAATGCCCCTCTGAAAATTCTAATGCATTTTTCATTTCATGTTCATACTCATCGGAATAGCCATATTTATTCCATAATAATGCTGAAAATAGATAATATTTAACTGTCCATAGTGACATCTCTGTTTGGGAAAAATGTTTTAGGGAGTCTATAATCTGAATAATATTTTTTTTTGTTAGATTATCCTTGAATAATCCAGTCATTAAAAGAATGTTATCACCATTTATTTCATCACTAAATTCTTCAATAACTTCTCCCATACCGTTATTAACACAATATGTTATCAGAGGAATAAATCCATATTTTTTAAAGTCTACATTAATTGACCAATCAGCTGATTTTATTTTTTCATATACCTCATTTCCATATCCAGCATCAATAAGCTCAGAAATATACCTACCATAATCATTTTTTTTTATATTTTTGAATATAAAATCCCGATTATTTTCTGGATTTCGAATAAGTACAGAAGAATGAATAAATGGTACATCATGATAAACAACTTTAGATATTTCATTTGCTAATGAAAAGTTATTATCATCCAACAACTTATTTATGATATTTTTCCCGAGAGGTTCATTAAAATCATAACTTGATAAAGCTATTACTCTGCTGAACTTTCTTTGAAAAGATGCGGGGAAATTTAATCCAATTTCATGTAATTTTATATATATGTATGAAAGTGTTACTTCTTCTGGAAATTCATTTATATCAAATGAACGTTTCATACTGATTATTATTTCATCTATCGCCTTCAGCACCTTCTCACAGTTCTCCCTCTTCACTTCATCAGTCAGTTTTTCCGCATCCACCGTTATCCACAACAGCAGAAAGTACGCCTGAAAACGCCGCTCCTCGTCATTGATAGGAGCCAGTCGCCGCAGCGCCTTATCAATCTCCCCCTCCCCGGCCCACTGCCATGCCTGTTCTAAATCTGTCTCGGCCTGGTGTCCCACGTCGCCGCAGGTCTTGATCAGTTTCGCGTACCGAAGGAGCTGTTCGTCGCGGTCTTCTTCGGTATCCAGTTCATAGCTCTGCTGCAGCAGGGTCCTCTCCTGTTCTGCATAGAGGACCGAAGAAAGTGAATCAAGGGTGGCATCATAGAACTCGGTGAGTGTTACCTGTTCCTGGCGGAAGGTTTCGTCCATCACCAGTTCGTATGCGCTGTCCCGCCTTCCGGCAAGGACTGCGTGGTGTGGGAGGCGAGTGAGGGTGTAGGTGGAGATGTTAATTAACATTGTTGTATATCCTCACCCAATAGCAGGTTCTGTATTCCAATACTTCTTCTACTGGTAACTTCATAAGATGCCATGGCTAAAATGATCCATGGGTTAAGATCAGCATTAAAGAAGGTTTTCTTATACACCATTGTATAAGGCAAATAGAGCTCATAATTGTCACTGGATTTAATACTTTCAATAAATACTTTCATGAACATTTCAGCATCATTACTTCTTCTCATGTTTATCAATACCAATAACTGTTGCAATATTGCAAATTTCTTCAACTCAAATATTTCTCGAAAAGTTCTAATCCAAAATTGGTGCATATCGCTGCTCCAATAGATATA
>CAZEPS010000218.1:0-7402 GCA_964514165.1 uncultured Leptospirales bacterium | reverse complement strand
CCTGAGAGAAAGCACAATAGAGGCGAACCGCGTCCAGGCGTGGCGGGATCCGGCCCAGGAGGAGCTCTCCCGATGGATTCGGTGGCGAGACGAAGATGCAGAAAAAAACTGCAACGGCCTGACCCCTGACAGCATGGAGATCACCGGCATCGCCGGCTGGATCGTGAAACGGTTCTACACCCCGGATTCGGTTTTGAAAAAGGGTTTCCGGAAGCAGACAGTTGACCTCGTGAAAGACCAGGTCGATTCATTCGGGGGGTGGCTCATACTCACCAGCAGGGGATCTTCACTCCCCACCCTGCTCGAGACCGGGGGGCGGTACGCGGAAACAACCCTGAAAATGCGTGAACGGATGGTCGCCGTGCACCCCATGACCCAGGTCCTGGAGGAGAAACCCTGGAAGGATGAAGTGGCCAAAAACATCGGCGTAACCGATACCATCCAGTTCGTTCTCAGGGTCGGATACCTCGATGACTACCCGGACCCGGCGAGCCTCAGGATGCCCCTGGAACGGTTCGTATCATGAAAAACCTGAAAGAGCGGATTGTTGACGCGTCAATCGATCTCTTCAACCGGGAGGGTGCCGGCCGCATTACAACAAATCATATCATCGATGAGCTGCATATCAGCCCCGGCACCCTTTACTACCACTTCAGGAACAAGGAAGACATCATTCGTTCGATATTCAAGCGGATCACTGCTGACTTCGACGAGATCTTTTCAATCGAGGTAACAGGAATGGCGCCTGGTGACGCGGTCCGGATGGTGCGGCGGGTATACGAGCTATACCACCGATACCGTTTTTTCTACATTGATCTCGCCGCAATATTAAGGAATGACGAGACCTTGAGGCGGGACTACATCAGCAATTACCGTTTGAAGATGAAAAAATACCGGGTTTTATTTGAGCGGTCCGTGGATAACGGCTTGTTCAGGAAGTTCAGCTCAGAGGAAGAGATGGAGTACCTGCTCCGGAGCCTCTGGATAATTAATGATTTCTGGTTGAGCTACTGCTATGCTGCCTGTACGGAATTTCCTGACAATATAATTGACGAAGGGGTTAAGCAACATTTCTACCTGCTCCGCCCCTATCTATCGGAAAAGACAATAGAAGATCTTGATATATAAGAGGATAGAACAGGAGGATGCTAACTGACGTCCATAAGCCGGACCTCTTCACTGACACGTTCATGAAAAGCCCTGAGTTCACCCTCGTTGTGAATCCCCATGTGCTCCAGAACCTCGTCCTCAACTGAATAGTAATCGTACTTACCGTCATCGATGCCGGTGAGCATATTGGCGAGATAGGTGATGTACACGACGTCCCTGTGCCCCTGGTGGCAGTTCAGGGGTGAATGGTGCTGTTTTATTGATTCTACCAGGTAGTCCGGAAGGTTCCACTTCTTCGCGATAAGCTCCCCGATGGCGGCGTGGCTTATACCGATGGCAACCTCTTCGATTACGGCAGAGGTGCGAATCTTCCTCTTAACCGCCACCTCGGCTATCCGCTCCGAAAGTTTCGCGTTGGACGATATGAGGACTATCTTCCCCAGGTCATGGAGAAGCCCGGAAACGAAGGAGTTCTCCATGATTCCCTTCTTTTTAATCATTCTGGCGATGACCCGGGCGTGCCGGGCGACCCTGTTGCTGTGCTCCCAGATCTTCTTGAACGAGGTATACCGCTCCTCAAGTATCTTCTGGGCGCTTGCACCGATAAGTATGTGGTTCAGGTTCTTCAGGCCGATGACCATCACCGCCTCGTCGATATGCTCGATACGCTTGCCGGTAATGAACCCTGCCGAATTGGCGAGCTTCAGGACCGCCGCGGTGAGAGACGGGTCGTAGAGGATCTTCTCGGCTATAACGTTAATCGATGATTCAGGGTCACGGCAGAGCCGCATCAGCTCATGGATGTACTCAGGAAAGGTCGGAAGCTGGTCAACCTCTTTCACGATTTCCTGCTGAATTTCGTTGGTTATCTCCCTCGGCTTCAGGATGGAGGGTATCACGAAAGACGACTGGGTTATCCCCTTGTTCGACACGATCTTGAATGAATTCTCACCGATGCCGGAATTCCTGAGAAAAAGCATTGTCAGAAGGATGCCGAGACCCTCCCCTTCCATGTCATCATACACGTCCATGTAGACTTCGCTGAAGTCGTTGTACTTCCGGGCCAGTTCTATCCGTGACTGGATTTTTTCCATCTCTTCAGGCAGGATTTCGCTGTTGTTCTGGATAATGACCTTCAGACCCTCTTCAAGTTTTTTCAGCCCGAAAACAACCTTGAGTTCGTTCTCGCGGAGATCCTCTTCAACTATATCCTTTTCCTTAATTAAAAATTCCTTAAAGGCCTCCATGCCGATAGCGTAATCGTCATGGTTAAAAATATCAAGATTCTGCTTCTTGAAGAATACCCGCTTCGTGTTCGCCTTGACCGCGTTCACAATCATCTCGCGGAGGATGGTAATAATCGTATTCTGTAGATAGATTTTATCGCTTCGTGAAAGTATCTTGGTGAGCAAAGAGGTAAGGAATTTCAGGTTTTTGTCAGACAGATGGTGAAACGTTAAGCTGACCGGCTCACCTTTTTCAAGGATTGTCGTCAGGTGTGAGGTCTGCTGGGTTATCATTGGGGAACTCCTTCGGTGCCTGTATGTTTATGCGGCACTAACCTTTAACGTCCATAGTTAGTCTGTACTAATTTTCATATAAAGTGTTACAGCGGATATTATGAAGAATGTAAAGAAAACCAAAATATATCCCTGTAGCATTATATGCAAAAGTAACACTAATAAAGAGATATGGAGCTTTTGTCAAGGCAATTCAGTACAAAAAAGAAAAAATTATAGTCTTTAAGCCATAAAATACAAATCTATAGAGATCCAGATGTTACAACCATTATACTTATCCTTTTATTGTACATTATGACATACAAAACAGGTGAGTATAACGTTAACATTTGAGGAATGAGAAACGACCTGTTTACTTTTTTCCGAGGCGCTTTTCGATCCGCTCCTTGTAGTCCTGTATCTCGTTACGGAGCACTTTCAGGTCTTCGATACGGTAATCTATTTTCTTCAGGTGGTTTTCCAGGAGTTCATTGAGCCGGACAAGCATCTTCTCACTTGACTGGTGTATGGAAAAGATGGCGTTAAGCTCCTCCATTTCCGCGAGGGAGAGGCCCATGAGCTTGAGGCGCTTGATGAGCCTGAGGCGCTGGAGGTCGTCCCGGGTGTAGACCCGGCGTCCTCCCTCCACGCGCTTCACCTCGCTCAGCAGCCCAATCTCTTCGTAGTAGCGTATTGTCCGCTGGCTCATGTCCAGGGTCCGGGCCAGTTGTCCGATGGAATAACCGGTGTCAGAGCCGGGCTGAATATCTGCTGTCACCTTTCAGGTTCCCCTGGTGCGGATTTTTTTACCCGTATCGTTCAGGATTTTATCGCGTCCCTGTCGGAATACTTTTCCGCGTATATGTCCCTGAGCCTGTACTTCTGGATCTTTCCGCTGGCGGTCATGGGAAACTCGTCAACGAACTCCCAGTAGTAGGGAATCTTGTGGCGGGCGATTTTTCCGGTACAGAAATCTTTGAAATCCTGCGGGGTGTACTTTCTATCGCTCTTGAGCTGCACCACCGCCAGGACCTGTTCCCCGTATTTTTCGTCCGGGATCCCGACAACCTGGACATCATTCACATCAGGATGCTGGTAGAGGAACTCCTCAATCTCACGGGGATAGATGTTCTCTCCGCCGCGGATGATCATGTCCTTGATACGGCCGGTGACCTTGAAATTGCCGTTTTCGTCCACCGTGCCCAGGTCACCGGTGTGGAGCCATCCTTCTGAATCAATGGCGCTCCTGGTTGCCTCTTCCATCCTGTAGTATCCCTTCATCACGCAGGCGCTCCGGGTGACGATCTCACCCTGGGTATTCAGGGGCAGATCCTCACCGGTCTCCGGATCAATGATCTTTCCCTCGATGCCGGGGAGGAGCCGTCCCACGGTGGATACCCGCACCTCAACCGGGTCGTCCCGCCGGGTCATGGTCATGACCGGAGAGCACTCGGTCTGTCCGAAAGCGATAACAATCTCATGGCAATGCATCTTCGTCCGCACCTGGTTCATGGCCTCGATGGGGCACGGGGCGCCGGCCATGATCCCGGTCCTGAGGGACGCCATGTCGTGCTGGTCGAAGTCGTCATGGTTCAGTATAGCGATGAACATGGTGGGGACCCCGTTAATCGCGGTACACTTTTCTTCGGATATGGCCTTCATCGCCAGGGCAGGATCGAAATACTCGAGAATTACCATGGTTGATCCGAAAAAGACCGAGTTCAGGGTACTCATGACGCAGCCGAAACAGTGGAACAGGGGGACCTGTATCAGCAGGCGGTCACGCTCCGTCATGCCCATGACCTCCCCCACCATCCGGGCGTTATTGACGATGTTGTAATGGGTCAGCATCACCCCCTTTGGGAAACCGGTGGTCCCGGAGGTGTACTGCATGTTTATCACGTCATGGACGTCCAGGCTTTGCTCCCGGGCGGTGAGCTCGTCGTCGGATACCGATTCCCCCAGTGCCACGACCTCGTCGAAGCTGAACATCCCCGGGGTATGGGAGCGGTTTCCGATATAGACCACGTTCTTCATTACTGAAAGACTCCCGGAGGCGAGCCCTCCCGGCTCGCATGTGTCCAGTTCCGGGATGACCTCACGGGTTATATCGTAGAAACTGGTGTCCCGGTATTCATCCATAAGGACCAGGGTCGTGGAATCGGACTGTTTCAGAATATATTCAAGTTCATGGGACTTGTAGTTGGTGTTGACCGTCACCAGGACCCCCCCTGTCATGGCGAGGCCGAACTGGAGATGAGTCCACTCGGGAAGGTTCGTGGTCCAGACCGATACGTGGTCGCCGCGCTTGATTCCGAGGGCCATGAATCCCCGCGCCACCCGGCGGCACGACTCGTAAAATTCAGTATAGTTCTGCCGGAGTCCCGTCTGGGGATAGACCAGCGCTTCGTTGTGGGGAAACTTCTCTACGGTCTCCCTGAGTACATTGCCGATGGTTAGTTGAACAAAATCAGACATGGTTCCGCTCCTGGTGTGTAGAAATCGTCAATCAAGTGACAGTTTACGTTAACTGTCAGGTTCGTAGACAGGGCCTTTTTGTCAAGAAATTCACGCAGAAAAAGGGAGATCTACCGATAGTTATCGGTAAGATCCGGCTGGGAAGAGAGAAAATGCTACCGGTTTTTCTTTTTCCAGATATACCAGTACGGGGCGACCCAGACCCAGTAACCGGGCCTGACGCTCTGCCCGCACCAGGAGGTACCGCTCCAGTAACCCCAGTCATAAAAATCACCATAGGAGGAGCTGTCCCGGGGGCAGTAGACCTTCTGATTCAGGTCACTGTACTTTCCGTTTACTGTGGGGTCGTGTTCACCGGTTCCGGGGCTTTCCTGGACTGAATCCTCATCAATATAAAATTCTTTGGAATCCACGACAGGTTTATCCGAATCATCCGCCGGAATCCCCAGCATGATACCCAGGGTTATGAGACTCGCCACTACAAGAAAAATAATCGTGTGATGCATTTTTATTTTTCTAACGAGAGTAATTACCGGTTTCAGGTCAAGGCTTGAAGTTTCAATTATTCCCGGTTCGTCCACGTCAATTTGTATCAGGGACGAGCAGTACCGGCACGTGATGGCGGTGTCCCGGTCCACCGGTACCGGTGCTTTAATCGCGGCCCCGCAGGCGGGACATTTTACCAGTTTCGTTTTCATTCTTTTATAGAAATACTGTATTTTGATCTGAAAGATACTAACATGAAAATGCATGAGTATGCATTTTCATGGTTTCTGAATGAGAGGTGCATCGCGCCTCTCATGAAAAACTAAATACTAAAGGGTACATCTATAAATCGGGCAGCACCATTTTCTGTAAAAAATGGTGCTGCCCGATTTCAACCAATGTATGTGCCCAAAAGGTAACCTCCTGTTTAATTAATAGAGATTCCCTAAATTATTGTAAATTTTAAAAAAAGAAAGCAAAAATTAATATCTCAATCGTATAGCTATATAAAACGAACAGGAGGTTCTAATATGAATATCGATACAACAATTAACATTAAAGAGGAGATTCTGGAGAAAATTGATGAGGCATCTAAAGATTGTTCAATCTCACGAAGCCGGCTGATTTCTCTTCTTTTGAAAAAGGTCATCAGCGAAAAAACTAACGATAAAAACCGATTTGCACGCATTAAATACCAAAAAAGAGATAAAAAAGCATCCTGGAAAAGGCCTCATGTCTTTCTGGAATACGATCTGTATGAAAAATGTATTGATATGCGTAAACTGAAAAAGATGTCAGTATCGTTTATTGTGTCGGTTGCATTCAAACTGTATTTCGCACAGGTGATTGAAGAGTTGAAAAATGGATGTGAAAGCGATGTGAGTAATCGTAATTATGTCTGTATCGGGAAACGCAAAGGCAGACTTTTTTCGTATACTGTTTTCTGGGATTATCCGCCAGAAGATGAATTAATAAAAACTCTGGAATAATTGCCGATAACTATTCATTTCAAATCAGCTTCTATTGATTTAAAACATTCACTATACCAAGTTATTGGCAAAAACAGCAACAAAACACAAATAAAAGCCATATCGCTATCCCAGACACGATAGTGCATGCGCCAGGCCCCCACTTCGGTGAGGCGGGGATATTTCTTTATCTCGACGCGCCACCCCTGGTCGTTGGTGAGGTTCCAGTGGAACACGTTCATCCGGTAGAAGGCCGGGAGGTCAATATACCGCTTCACGAAATCTTTTGTCATAAAATGGCGGCTGCAGTCCAGGTTCATTCCCCGCCAGGGATATACCGGGCTGTCCTCTATCGTGACCGGGGGGTTCCGCACTGTCTTTTTATTGTTGTTTATGGCGGATATGTTCGACGAGAGAACAAGCTGCCGGAGTGTCTGGATACCCCTGAAGAGGCCCTCACCGGTGCCGCTCCGGAGAACTACCGCGGCAGGAGGCTGTACGATTCATTACCGGCTCCGCCCCTTTGCTCAAGGACCAGGTTTATTGTCCCGGCACGGACAGCGCCTGAAGTCACAGCCTCAGCCCCAAGGCCGGTGTCCTTTTTCAGGAAGTGCGTGAGCATTTTCGAGAGTCGCCGCAGTTCCCCGGCCTCAGCCGCGGCCACGGTGATCGAATCGGTAAACTCAAGGGCCCCCTCATTCACCGTCAGATCCCGCGGCCGGGGAATGATGTTCAATTCACTATCCACGCCTTGTTTCGATTCCTTTCCCGTTCAGCTATAGATAATCACAATCAATATAAGAATCAAACCTGTCTTCTTCATACAAATTTTGCCTCGAAATATAATACAAAAAAATAATC
>CAZEPS010000217.1:0-7406 GCA_964514165.1 uncultured Leptospirales bacterium | reverse complement strand
AAGGTGAATGTGATTGGCGACAATTTCCGCTGCGACGAGCTCGAAATCGTACTTTTTCTGACATTCTCTGATTGCTTCGATGAAATACTGTTTCCCGTATCTGCCCAGGAGAAGATTTCTTTTCCCGTGGCATCTGGTGAAGACATGGTGAGTGCATCCCTGGGCGATGTTTCGTTTCGGTCGGGGCATGGTATCCTCCGCAAGTGTTTACTATTAATACGATTGAGAGGGGGGAATTTGTCGAAAAAAAAGGCTCTGACCCCTTTTTTTTTCGATTTTTTTGAAAGGGTCAGAGCCTTTTTTTTAGGAATGAGCCTAAAACCTTCTCCAGAAATCCCGGCTGGTGCAAAAAACAAGGGGGCCAGTAATTTCCCTTGCTAAATAAGCCGGGTGAGGGAAGCATGATCCGGTCGCCGGGATGGCGGATCCTTCATAAACGGGAAAGAAATCATGGCGGGAACAGTTACGAGAGAATCGCAAATCAAGGGAATACTCTACGCCTCGGTGGCGGCCCTCATGTGGAGCACGGTGGCCATAGCCCTGAAGGTCTCGGTGAGCGATCTGCCGCCGGTGAATATCGTCTGGTTCAGGTTCGCCGCCGCCTTCCTGGTCATCTTCATCATTCACGCTGTCAAAAGGCCCGGCGACCTCAGGATTCTGGCGCGGCCCCCCCTCCTGCTCATCGTGGCGGCCGCGGCCCTCGGTTTCAACTATCTCTTTATACTCATTGGGGTGGACTATACGTCCCCGAACACGGTGCAGATCGTCATCCAGTTCGGGCCCATTCTCCTGGCGGTTTCCGGGTTCCTTATCTACCGGGAAAGAATTGATCTCTCGAAGGTTGCCGGGTTCACCCTGGCCCTGGGGGGGCTGGCGGTTTTCTATTCCCAGCAAAGCTCTATTCTTATCGGCGACCTGGCGAATTTCAACGCCGGTTTTTTCTGGACCCTTCTGGCTGCCGTGGGGTGGGCGCTCTACGCAGTGATCCAGAAGCGCCTCGTCCAGGACCGTGCCGCTAACCAGCTGAACCTGGTGATCTACGGGCTCCCTGTTCTCATGTTCATGTTTTTCGTCGATTTCAGGGCCTTTCTGTCAATCTCAGCCGCCTCGTGGGGGGTCCTGGTGTTCCTGGTGATCAATACCCTGGTCGCTTACACTGCCATCGCCCTGGCATTGAAATACGCCGAGGCGAACATCGTGAGCATAGTTATTACCGTCAACCCGATTCTGACGTTCATATTCATGGAGGTCATCAAGCGGCTCGAGGTTACCTGGATAGAGAAGGAGCGGTTTGTTCTGGTTTCGTACATCGGCGCGGCCATGGTTCTCACCGGCGCGGCGATTATCGTCGGCTACAACGTCCGGAAGAATTAAACGGCCGGGCCCCGGAACGGTTTTTTGCTTGATACTTCACGGTTCCTGAATTACATTTAGTTTAGAATATTCAGAGGTAAACGGGAGGTACCTATGGCAGCGGAAAGCATCAGCGGTACAGACGTGGTAACGACCAGGTTTGCCCCGGGAAACCCGGCGGCCGGATCGCCTCCCCCCCGGGAGGAGACCGAGCCCCGTCAAAATAATACTCAACCGCGGGAGGAAATACCCGAAAATAACAGGGGGACCAGAATAGACACCTACGCATAGGATGGCACTATGGCGATAAGCAAGGCCGAAAAGGCGGCTTATAACGATGAAATCAAAGACATAAAAAAGTCGGTTGAGGGCGCCAGGAAGAAGATAAACGAGGTCATTGCCAAACAGCGGAAACTCCCGCGAATCAGGGAGTACTACGATCTCGAGCTCGTCATGTACCAGATAGAGATCATGGAGAAGTTCATGAAGATGAGCGACACCTCCATGGAGATGCTCGGTATCAAGAATGAGAGTTTTCTCAACAACGCCCGGAAGGAGTTCTACAAGGTCCTCCAGACCATGGAGAACATAGTCGGCACCGATATCGACCGGAGCCTCAAGTCAAACGAAGAGTACCTGGTCAAGATCAACAGGCTGAACCCGGCCCAGATTCTTGATCTCATACAGAAGATCCACACCGTGCTCATGAACCTGAAGCACCGTCTCGGGGAGGGCTCCAAGTGGAAGTGGTCGTTCGTGGAGCTCCAGGCCCGGGTCGCGGTCATAACCAAGAACATCACCAGCTTTGCTGACGTGGCCAGGTACCGGGACCCCCGTACCGAGTTTTTTTACGAGCGCCGCGACCTCAAGGACCTTGCCCTGGACAACCTCACCGAGGCTGCGAAACAGTACCGCACCAAGTACGAGATGGCGGGAAAGTCGAGGGACGATCTGAAGAAATCGATCGATTTCCTTTCTGCCAAACGGAAGATCCTTGCCATCATGGGGGACGCTGAGGAGGCCACCAAGCTTAAGAATACCATCGACGCTGCCCGGCAGGTGCTCGACGCCGAGGACAGCTCATCCGTAAATAAATGAATCCGGCTGCAGGAACGCAATCCCCGCTTTTTTTTTAAATTTGTCTTGACGCTCAGGGATTATGTTATTAATATATTATTAGCACTCATAATAATTGAGTGCTAATAAGGTAATGAAGTCATCAAGCCATAACCCATGGATGCTATACACGATTATCCTTTGAACGACCGGGAAGTTTCTATATTGCGGGCCATCGTGTACGATTACATTCTCACCGGAAAACCGGTGGGCTCACGGTCCTTCGTGCAGAACTATTCCCTGTCCATATCGCCGGCCACCATCCGGAACATTATGTCTGATCTGGAGAGGATGGGGTTCCTCATGCAGCCCCATACCTCGTCGGGTAGGGTCCCCACTGACCAGGGGTACCGGTTTTACGTGAACTCCCTCCTTGATTCCTACGATTTGAACATCCAGGATGAGATTTCGATTAACGAGGAGAAGATCAGGCGTGAGCTGCAGATCGACAAGATCTACACCCTCATCGCCAAGATGCTCTCCTCGGTGTCGAAGTACGCCGGGGTGATGCTGTCGCCGAGGCCGGATTACACTGTTGTCAAGAGGATTGAACTGGTTACCCTTGATAACAACGAGATTCTCTTTATCCTGGTCACCAGGTCTGGTGTGATCATCAACAAACGGGTGGTCATCTCGATGAACGTGACCGTGGACCACCTCCACGATTACTCCCAGTACCTGACCGGGGAACTCTGCGGGTACACCCTGAGGGAGCTTAAGGCCAGTATCATTGACGCCCTGCGGGGCGAGAAGATGACAGGATTCGACAACAACGTCGCCCTTGATATCGCGGAACTCGCCCTGGGAGGGGAGGAGGAGCCGGAACTCTACATCGAGGGGATTGAAAATCTCCTTAAAATACCTGAGATGGTTGAAGAGGATAGGCTCAACAGCCTTCTTAAAATAATTGAGGAAAAAAACATCCTCAAGGAAATCATGGAGAAGACCCTTGAGGAAGACGGCATTAAGACCTATATCGGAACGGAGATTGACAATCCGGACGTTTCCGGGTGCAGCATGGTGTCAGCCACCTACAAGATGGGAAACAGCATGGTGGGAGCAGTGGGTGTGTTCGGTCCGACCAGGATGGACTACGAAAAGGTCGTCCCCCTGGTCGACTACACCGGCCGGGTGGTGTCGGATTTTCTGACGAAGATGTCCAAGTAGGGCGTTCAAAATGGATAATCGGAACAGATTATAGAGTAAGGATTAACAATGGATAGAACGAAAAAACATGCCGAACATGAACAGAAAACCGAAAAACGGGTCAGGGAAGAGGTTTTTGCTGAAAATGCCGGTTCACCCGGTGAGATGAAAACAGGGGGAAAGGAGAGCGGCAGCGGTTCTCCCGGGGCAAATGAAAACGACCGGCGCAGTGAAGAGCGCAGAAAGAAGGACCGCCGTGCCGACGTGAGTTCGAACGAGAGCAAGCTCGTCCACAGTCTCCGCGACGATTTAAAGAAGAAAGACGAGGAGATTGAAAAAATCAGGTCCGAACTGGACGCGGCGAAGGACACAATGCTCAGGCGGCAGGCCGATTTTGAAAACTACAAGAAGCGGATGGCGAAGAGCCAGGCTGACCAGCGTAAGTTCATCATACGGGACTTTGCCCTTGATATTATACTAATCAACGACGATCTCCACCGGGCCATCGAAGCCTCAGAATCGATAGACGCGGGTGGCGACGCCCACTCCTCCTTCGTGGACGGTGTCTCAATGATCTCGAAGCGAATCGAGGACACCCTCAGTAAATACGGAATAGAGGAAGTCGATTCCCTCGGGAAAGAATTCGACCCGAATTTCAACGAGGCGGTCGAGATAGAGATGAGCGGCGATGTCGAGGTGGATACCGTGACCCAGGTTTATCAAAAGGGGTTCCACATCGACGACGTGGTTGTCCGAAACGCCAGGGTCAAGGTGGCCAAGCCCGCCAGGCAGTTCGGGCAGTCCGGCGCGGGCGGGGATGACGCCGCATCAGATTCGAAAGAATCTGACGGCTGAATGAAAATGAAGAGCAGCGCGCCCCGCTCGGGGCGCGGAACAATTACCAGAGGAGACAGCAATGAGTAAGATAATCGGAATTGATCTTGGAACAACCAATTCATGTGTTGCCGTTATGACCGGCGGGGAGCCTACCGTCATTCAGAACTCGGAAGGGCAGAGGACCACGCCCTCAATTGTCGCGTATAACGACAAGGGCGAGCGCCTCGTCGGCCAGGTTGCCAAGAACCAGATAATCACGAACCCGGAAAACACGATACGATCCATCAAGCGGTTCATGGGGCGGCGATACGGAGAGGTTGAAAACGAGATAAGCATGGTTCCCTACGATGTAAAAGACGACGGTAAGGGAGGGCTTGTCGTGAAGACCGTGGCCGGGGAGTTCACTCCCCAGGAGATATCCGCCCGCGTTTTGCAGAAGATGAAGCAGACAGCCGAAGACTTCCTCGGCGAAACGGTCACCCGGGCGGTCATCACCGTGCCGGCGTACTTCAACGACAGCCAGCGCCAGGCGACAAAGGACGCGGGGAAAATCGCCGGCCTCGAGGTTGAGCGGATCATTAACGAGCCGACCGCCGCGTCACTCGCTTACGGCCTTGACAAGGCGAAGAAGAACGAGAAGATCGCCGTCTACGACCTCGGGGGCGGAACCTTTGACATATCTATCCTCGAGCTCGGCGACGGGGTCTTCGAGGTGAAGTCCACGAACGGTAACACCCACCTCGGCGGTGACGATTTCGATCAGCGGATCATGGAATGGCTCATCGAGGAATTCAAGAAGCAGACCGGTATAAATGTTGCCGGCGACAAGATGGCGCTCCAGCGCCTCAAGGAGGGCGCGGAAAAGGCGAAGATCGAGCTGTCGAGCAAGATGCAGACCGAGATAAACATACCCTTCCTTACCGCTGACCAGAACGGGCCGAAGCACCTGGTGGTTTCCATGTCCCGTTCGAAGCTGGAGCAGCTCATCGGCGACCTGGTCGATTCGACTAAAGAGCCGTGCAAGCGTGCACTTGAAGACGCGGGAATGACCCCGGGCGACATCGACGAGGTAATCCTCGTGGGCGGCTCGACCCGAATGCCGGCGGTCCAGGAGCTGGTTAAGACCATATTCGGCAAGGACCCCCACAAGGGGGTCAACCCGGACGAGGTCGTCGCAATCGGCGCGGCCATCCAGGGCGGAGTCCTGGCGGGTGACGTCCACGACGTTCTTCTTCTCGACGTTACGCCCCTCTCCCTCGGTATCGAGACCCTGGGCGGGGTCATGACCCGTCTCATCGAGCGGAACACCACCATCCCGACCAGGAAGAGCCAGATCTTCTCCACTGCAGCGGACAACCAGCCGGCGGTGTCGATCCACGTGCTCCAGGGGGAACGGGAGCTGGCCTCCCAGAACAGGACCCTGGGAAGGTTCGACCTGGTGGGAATCCCGCCTGCTCCGAGGGGGGTTCCCCAGATAGAGGTTACCTTTGACATCGATGCCAACGGCATCGTGCACGTTTCGGCCAAGGACCTGGGGACCGGCAAGGAGCAGAAGATACGGATCGAGTCCTCGAGCGGCCTTTCCGAGCAGGAAATCGACAAGATGGTCAAGGACGCCGAGGCCCACGCCGAGGAGGACAAGGTGGCCCGTCAGCTCATCGAGGCGAAGAACGAGGCGGACACCCTCATCTATTCCCTTGAGAAGATGATGAATGAAAACAAGGACAAGATAGAAGAATCCGAAAAGAGCGCCATCGAGGCCGAAATCGATAATCTCAAAAAGGCGGTCGAGTCCGATAATTTAAGCGCGATTAACGAAGCCAAAGAGAAACTCCAGCAGGCTTCCCACAAGTTCGCTGAGCGCATATACCAGGAGGCCGCCCAGCAGCAGGCCGGCGCCCAGGGGGGCGAAGCAGGACAGGGAACTCCTGAGGGTGAAGAATCCCAGGGGGGCGGCGACGAAAAGGTCTATGACGCCGACTACGAGGTCGTTGACGAAGAAGAGAAAAAGTAGTAATTGACGGGAAATTCCGTTTAGTTTTTCATGAGAGGTACGATGCTCCTCTCATTCAGAAACCATGAAAATGCATGGTCATGCATTTTCATGGTAACGATACTGGTTTTTCCCTGTCAGCCGGTGGAGTAACGGTAACGAAAAAGATTGGAAAAAAGATTGAAGGAAGTATAATTGAGTAAACGAGACTATTACGAGGTACTGGGGTTATCACGCGATGCGACCGAGGAGCAGCTCAAGGCCGCGTACCGGAAACTGGCACTGAAGTATCACCCTGACCGGAACAAGGGTGACAACGAGGCCGAGGAAAAATTCAAGGAAGCGACCGAGGCCTACGAGGTGCTCCGGGACCCGAAGAAACGGGCCTCCTACGATCGCTACGGCCATGAGGGGCTTTCCGGTTTCGAGGGCTTCGGGGCCGGAGGAGGGTTCTCCGATATTTCCGATATCTTCGGGGACTTTCCCGATCTCCAGGACATCTTCGAGGGATTTTTCGGCTCAGCCTTCGGGACCCGCACCAGGAGCAAACGGGCCCGCCGGGGATCGGACATCCAGTACGACCTGTCCATCTCCCTGGATGAGGCAGCCACCGGCAAGGAGGTCCAGCTCGATATCCCGCGAAACGAGGCCTGCGAGAAGTGCAACGGCACCGGGGCGAAGGCCGGCTCGAGCCCCCAGGTCTGCCCCCTCTGTAACGGTACCGGCAACATACGGCAGACCCAGGGCTTTTTCTCTATATCCCAGACCTGCCCGAAATGCAAGGGGGAGGGGAAGATCATTTCGAACCCATGCAAGTCGTGCGGAGGTTCGGGCCTCAAGGTGAAGAACCGCACCATAACGGTGAAGATACCGGCCGGGGTCGAGTCCGGGTCCCGGCTCAAGATAACCGGCGAGGGCGAGCAGGGCGCGCAGCCCGTGCGGCTGCGACCCGATCCGGAAG
>CAZEPS010000216.1:0-7494 GCA_964514165.1 uncultured Leptospirales bacterium | reverse complement strand
ACAGAAAGGGGGAGGGTCTTCGCCCCGAAAGGTCGGGCAGAATAAAAAAAGCGGCACCGCCGGCCATCTTCAGGGCAGGTCTGATTCTTCCGGCAGGAAAAAAACCGGCGAAAGCGGTGTAAATATGGATCGCCAGGGGCAGAGAAAAAGAGAAGACCAGGTCGTTAAAAACCGTCAGAAAAAAAACATGAAGAAGCTTGAAGATCGGATAGATTACTACAGCGAGAAGTACGGGGAATCATTTACCCTGACATCGGAAAAGAAGAAAGAGAAACCGTCTCTGGCTAAGCGTATCGCCGGCCTTTTCGGCAGGACGAAATAATCCTAAGTTTGCTTCCTGCTGCCGATAACAATCACCGTCAGATCCGCCAGAATCACCAGGGCAGCGAGATAAAGAATCCAGTCACCGAATCTGGTATAGAGGGTCCTGTCCCGCATCGGAATGATCTTACCGTTCAGAATATTTCGGTTAAAGAGTCCGGTCCGTTTTACAATCTTTCCCGCCGGGTTGATTATCGCCGATATGCCGCTGTTGGATGCCCTGGCCATGTAACGCCGGTGTTCTATGCACCTGAAGGCTGCCGAGTAGAGGTGAATATACGGTTCCGGCGAATCACCGAACCAGGCGTCATTTGAAAGGTTCACCAGGATATCAGCACCGGCTGTGACACCCCGCCGGACGTACCAGGGATACAGGGACTCAAAACAGATTGAAATTGACGGTGTGCTACTGCTGGTCATCACTGTGGAAGGGGTAGTGCCGGCGATAAATTCAGCCGGAGCCGAATAGTATCGCCCAAGAAGGGGCGAAAACAGTACCTTTTCCGCATGGGGGAGGAGGATATTCTTATCATACCAATGGACACCACGGTCCCTCGAAAAGATAAAAGCGCTGTTGTGTACCCCTCCGGGGGCAGAACGTACCCCGCCGGCTATGAGAACATTCCCTTCCCCGAGAGACGAGAGGAGATAACCGAAGAGCTCCGTGTTAACTTTGCCTGAAGCATTCAGGACCGTCTCGGGCCAGATAATGAGGGAGTTGCGGGCTTCGTCAAACCGGCTGAGATTGCTGTAGACCATGATTCGGTCGTAAAATCCTGATCCCTGCCACCGCTCACGGCTGCCGAAATTACCCTGGACGATTCTTATCGGTATCCCGGCCCCTTTCCCCAGGGCTGAATTGATGCTTGTTTCGATTGAATCGATTTTTATCGCTCCATAGAGGGTGGGAAAAACGAGAACAGCACCGATAAGAATCGGTAGAATCAGTTTTTTCTCAGTTAACAGGGGTCGAAAGGTCCACTTTTTCTGAAAAACACCGATAACTATCGGTGAAATCAGTGAATTTACCATCACCACGAGGAAACTGACCCCGTAAACTCCCCATAAATCCGCCCCCTGGATGAAGGCCTTCCAGGGGGAAAGTGCGTACCCGATATGGGCCCAGGGTACGGACCCTGGCGCTGACTCCTTCAGGTATTCGAAAAGAACCCAGAGCGAGGGCACCGCCAGGGCATGAAAGAAGAGGGATTCACTTTTCACAAAGCCGTATGCCAGGGAGAAGAACGTAAACAGTATCGCCAGTGGAAGAGTCAGGCCCAGTGTCATGAAAATGGTCCCTGTTAAAAAAGAGGTCTCATAGCTGACAGTCAATGTCGGGTAGAGCCAGTATCCCATGGCTATGGCAGTGACGGAACCGAAGACCGCGCCAGCGAGGATCAGATCCTTCATTTTTTTTGAGATGTTCAGCACGATAAAAAATGGCGCCAGACACACAAAAGCGGCGGGCCAGAATGCGGCCTTCGGGAAAGACAGGGCCATGAGTATGGCGGAAAGGCCTGCAAGCAGTACGATACCAGAGGGCCTGTCAGGGTGGAAATCTACCATATAAAGCAGAGGGGATTGACGTATTCTCCATGCCTCATGAGGGTGAAGTGCAGATGGGGGCCGGTGGACCAGCCGGTGGATCCGATGAGGGCGATGACATCATCCCTGGTGACCCACTCTCCCACCTTGACCTTTATCTCGGAACAGTGCCCGTACAGGGTACTGTAACCGTCGGGGTGCTGTATCATGACGGTTTTGCCGTAACCGTCACGCCATCCTGACTGGATGACCATCCCCTCACGGGCGGCCTTAATCGGGGTGCCGTACCTGGCCATGATGTCAACCCCGTTATGAAACTTAAGGCTTCTCTCGAAGGGATGGACCCGGTCTCCGAAAAAGCAGGTGTAGTTCCCCTTAATCGGGGCGGCGAATATGTTCTTGAGTCGGTAGAGGTGTTCTATGTCGTCATTGACCACAACCGGCTCGGCGTCCCTGAAAAAAACGAGGCGGATGTCGTCTGTCGAGATTATTTTGAACAGGGTCGGCAGGTACTCCCCGTGCAGATTCGTGTGGGCAATCCGCTTTTTCATGCGCTTCACGTCCCACACGCTGTCAAAGGCGAGGAGGACCCCGTCGAACTGGGGAACCACGATTTCAGTATTCGCCTTGGGAAAGAGGTTTCGCATGTAGGGATTCGCCCCGATGAGGGTGTTTATTGATACGCGGTACTGCCGGGCGACATTCCAGTACGATTCTCCCTGGCGTATGGTGTGCACGTGTAGTTTCATGCCCAGGTCATAGGGGTAATCTTTGATGAAGCGGATATACTCTTCCCTGTCGGTGAAGAGGGGCAATCCTTCCTTGACAGTGTAATGTTCTCTGGGAACAGTGATTCTGTCACGAACTATCGCGACAATTACGTTAGCCGCGATAAGTGAAAAAAACAGTACAGCAATTCCGATAAGGACATAACCCCGAAGCTGGCGGGCCTGGTAGTAGGTTATCGGTTTTCCAAACCTCATTTCTTCTCCCCCAACACTGCGGATTTCAGCGCGGCCTCTTCAACAGCGTCCATCAGTATACCGGAAAATCCGCTCCGCTCGAGCACATGGACCCCCTCGATGGTGGTCCCGCCGGGAGAGGTCACCTTCCCCCGAAGGGAGATCGGATCTTCCCCTGTCTCGATGACCAGTTTCGCGGCGCCGAGGACGGTCTGTGCCGCCAGGAGCTGCGCCTTGTCCCTGGGAAGTCCCAGTTTTACGCCGCCGTCGGTCATTGCCTGGATTACGGTAAAAACGTATGCTGGTCCGCTGCCGGACAGGCCGGTCACTGCATCCATGTATTTTTCTGGCAGTACAAGGACCTTCCCAATAATTGAGAATATTTCAGTAATAGCGGAAAGTTCATTGTTGTCAACTTTTTTATTCGGGGCTATGACGGACATGCCCGCACCGACAAGGGCCGGGGTGTTCGGCATCACCCGCGCTATCTTCTTCGACTTGCTCAGTATCCCCTCGATGTGGGAAATGGTTATTCCCGCAGCGATAGAAACAAGCAGAGTATCGTCACTGATGGTGTTTTTGATCTCTTCGCATATCGCGCTCACGTCAGGGGGCTTTACCGCCAGGATGCATATGTCGGATCCTTTCACGACATCTTTAATGGAAGCTTCTGCCGTGACCCGGTATTCACCTGCGAGGGCTTCGGCCCTGTCACGGTCAATATCGAATAGTGTTACCCGGACATTCTTTTCACTGCTTGAAAGGCGCGAGATGATCGCCGACCCCATGTTGCCGGCGCCGATGAATCCGATTCGTTTTCCGTCAATCCCGCTCATGGGTAATCCCTCTGGCCGAAAATGGCAGTGCCGATACGGACCATGGTCGATCCTTCCTCCACGGCTATGCGGTAGTCGGAGGACATCCCCATGGACAGTTCTTTCAGGTCGAGGCTGAGTGTCCTGTTTATCTTTTCCATCAGCTCTCTCAGGACCCGGAACGACCGCCGAATCGGTTCCTCTTCGTCGGTAAAGGGGGCCATGGTCATGAGCCCCAGGAGTTCTATATGTTCAAGTTCGGTAATATTCTTTATCAGGTTGAGGGTTTCCTCTTCACCTGTGCCGCTCTTGCTTTCCTCATGTGAGATATTTACCTGGACCAGTATCTTCTGTATCTTGTCGATTTTAGCCGCTTCCGCGTCCACCTTTATGGCGGTGCTGAACTTGTCGATGGAATGGATGCAATCGAAAAGCTTCACCGCGTCCCTGGCCTTGTTCGACTGGAGGTGGCCCACCATGTGGAAGGAGAAACTCCCGGTCAGGCCAGGGATCTTTCCCGATGCCTCCTGGACCTTGTTCTCTCCCAGGAGGGTAATCCCCTGGTCAATGGCGTCCTGTATGGTTTCCACGGAAAAGGTCTTGGATACGGCAACTATCTTCACCTCTCCCGGGTCTCTGCCGGATTTCCGGCAGAACTCATCTATTTCACTTGCCAGTGCGTCGTAGTTATCCCGTATGCTTCTTCCTGGTTCCGTTCCCAAACTCTTTATATTAAAATCAAATTTTTATATCAATTTTATTGCATATTATGAAGAATATGTTTATTTGGTCAAGCAGAAAACTGTTATTGTGCCGCTTTATCCGGTATCTTGAAGGTTCCTCCCCAGGTGATAATAGTCTGCTTATACTCAGGGGAGAGTTTCCCAATTTTCGGCATCTTGCCCGTGTACACGGCGTTGATGATCTGCTTCTGCCTTTTGCATATCTGCTCAGCGGTTACCAGGTCCTCCTTGTGGCAGCTGCTGCAGTTGTAGTTGATGGCATAGACCACCTTTTCGCCCGGCATGTTTACGCATTTCTGTTTCGGGTACTTTTCCGGGTACTTGTCCAGGTTCATGAGGCAGCCTGAGAGCGCGATCGCGGATAAGGTTACAGCGGTAATGACGTAGTTCTTCATCGTGGAACCTCCGTGTCTTTTTCCCCGAGCATAAACTTATTTGCGAAAATGTCAACGTCAAATTATGAATGCTGCCGGTTCAAACGGTAATGTGATATATAAATCGTTGTTGACAATCCTGAAATTAACTATAGTAATAATAACAGCTTAAAAAATCACAAAAACTGTAACTCCTCATTAAGGAAACATTATGAGTCTCGGAAAACACTATCTGGCGGAATACTTTGACTGCGATTCCTCGATAATCAACGATCGCGATTTAATGGAACGGATCATGCTCGATGCTGCCCGCATAGCCGGGGTCACGGTCATCAAGCCTTTCTTCCATGAGTTCTCCCCTCACGGGATAAGCGGTGTGGTGGTGATCGCCGAGTCCCACTTCGCGGTTCACACCTGGCCGGAACACTCCTACGCGGCCGTTGACCTTTTCAGCTGCGGTAACTTTAACTCCGAAGAGGCCCTCCGTCATATCGAAACCGCTGTCGCGTCGGAACGGTGCACCGTGTCCCTTGTGGAGCGGGGGCACCTGCCGTCAGGCGGGCCGGCCAGGCGGTCCACTATCGAGCACCTCTACACCAGCGGTGAACCCGGCGCCGAGGATTTCCTCCTCGGGGAAGGGGTCGGCACGAACAAAAAATGACATGCCGGCGACGCGGCGCACAACAGGCGAAATCCCGGGCCTCATAGAAAAGGGAAAGACCTTTGACGCTCTTCGCCCTGGCTTTTTCAGAACACAATGAGTTATTTCTTAATCCTCGGTGAGGCTGATGACGCTGATCGACCGCACGAAGAGTATGGGGGGAAGATCGTCGTACTGGGTAATCTCCTTGTTGAAGAAGTACTCGTTGAGGTTGAATATCCCCTTCCCTGAATTTTCCCTCTCGAGGTAGTTCCCCGGGAGCCCCATCATGATGAGGTCAGCCTGGCCGGAGGTTTCCCTCACGGTTTCGTGAAAAGGTTCGTCGCTCTCTGGAATGATGAAAACCTCGCCGGTGAGTCGCGACTCTTTCAAAAGATTTTCCATCTCCCGGTACGAGGGTTCAGGTTTCTGGCCCGGGTCGAGTTTTCGTATGACGCGGATATCCATGTCGGCGTGGTCCCCGTTTTCCGAGGTCTTCATTATGTATGCGAGGAGCACCATCAGGTTGCCGTTCCGCTCGCCGCGCCACCAGATGTCGATGCGTCTGCTCCACCGGAAACGGTCCGCGTTTTTGAGTAACAGCATGTTGCAGTTCAGCCGCAGGATTCGGTTCAGCACGCTCACCGTGTCAACCCTTTTCGAGTATTCAAGGAGCACCGTGTTTTGTCTTAAATCACCGTAGTGGTTCATCTGGATGACGGCGAGCACCGCCTCGGTGAAACTGTTAACATCGATTACGTTGGTCGAAACGGGATAGGCGCTGATGTCGTCAACCTGTTCCTGGTCCTTTGCCGAGCGCATGACGTTCAGGTGGACGAGGCCCTTGTAGGAGGCGATTATGGCCGCGAGTTCCGCGATGTTCCGGGGATAATGGTTTTTCCCGGCGAAGGATATGGCTGTGAGGAGCGGGCGCCAGTTCTTTGTCCCCTGTGCTATCTTCTGGATGGATGTTAGCCCGCTTTTAATGAACGAGAAGAGCACCCCCCACCAGACCCCCTCGAGACGGGATTCCGACTTGTACCTGAGAATAAGCTGGAAGATCGCGTACTGAAACGCGATGACGGCCAGCCCGATGATTATGTTGAAGAGGAGAATCGTCGCCATGCAGGCGAGAAACCCGTAGAGAGAAATAAGCCAGTGGCCATTCGACATCGGGCGAAACGACGGGTTGCCGCTTATCCGTTCCAGAAATGCGGAGCCGTTGACCCAGCCGTAGACCGCCAGGAAGCAGGTACCGACGATCATGGCCGCCATGTTGATGTTTCCCATCCAGATAACGCTGGCCCCGACGAAAAGGGTCACGATTGTTGCCAGGCGCGGTTCGTCCCCGTCCCGGGTGAAATCGTTCTTTAGAAATGCCAGGAACCCGGGGAGCACGTTGTCCCGGGCCAGGGACTGGGCCGTTCTGGGCGCGGTCATGAAACAGCTCAGGGCCGACGAACTGGTGGCGAAGAGTATCCCGAGGAGTATGACCACGCCGAAGATGTTACCCGGAAAGGGGAGGGCGAGGCCGAGGATCTCGGTGAGGAGCCCTCCGATCGGGTTCGAACCTTCATACCCGATGATGAGATAATCCTTCCTGATGAGGGAAAAGATGAACGCCGAAACCAGGTACACCCCCAATGTGATGCCGATTGCCATGAATGTTCCCTTCACCAGGCTTTTCTTCGGGTCTTTCAGGTCGCCGCTCATGCCGACCCCGGCGTCGATGCCGGTGACCGCCGGAAAGAACTGGGTGAAGGCGGCGAAGAAGATGCCGAGGGAGAGGGCCCGGTTCCCCGACAGGTTTATCCGGGAGAGGGACTCTTTGAACAAAGACTCCCCGTTGAACTCGATCCCCCTGAAGGGGGAAATAAAAATAGTGATTATGCTCAGGGAGAGGACGATCAGTATCAGGGTCTGTATTTTCAGGGTGAAATCCGCCCCGGCCATGGCGGTGATGAAGAAGAGCATGAAGACCGTTGAGGCGATGATCTGCTTCTGCAATAGAATTCCCTCAGGGGTGAAATCACGGAACCAGGGCGCCCACTGGAGGTAGGGCGCGACTATGGTCTGGAGGGGTGCGGCGAAACC
>CAZEPS010000215.1:5038-7503 GCA_964514165.1 uncultured Leptospirales bacterium | reverse complement strand
AAAAAATAATAATAGCAAAAAACGGAAAACCTGTTCTGCAATTTGCCCCTGTTGATGAAGATATACAGAAGACGAGAACTACTGGTTTTTTTAACTGTGATATAGACATGTCCGGTTTTGACGAACCAGTCGAAGGGATGGATGAGTATCAATGAAATATCTCCTGGACACCCGTGCCCTGATTTATCTTGGCTCCGGTTATGAGGATAAAATCGGAGAAAAAGCCCTGAAGATCTACAAATCAGAAAAAAATGAAATCTATATCAGCCAGATATCTTTCTGGGAAATGTCGATAAAAATTAATATCGGAAAACTGCACATATCCATTGGTTTGAAGAATGTAATGGTTCTATCCAGTGAAGCTGGAATTGAAATGCTTCCTGTAAGCAATGCCCATATTTTACAATACCACACTTTGGATGTAAAAAACAACCACAAAGACCCTTTCGACAGATACATCATTGCAGTGGCTTTATATGAAGATATGATTATCATCAGTAATGATAAAAACTTTGACCAATATGAAAACGTGAAAAGGGTATGGGATTAGTCCAATCGGTTCCGACTGTTACCACTCAGAATTTATATTTGAACAGTTCCCGACATTGAGATAATATCGGTAAATCACCCCGGCAGGTATTCTTCCCTGAATTCCTTTTCCGTGGTGATGGTGAATATCTTGTTCAATTTTGCCGTAATGAAAATCTTCTCTATGGATTCGGTTAAATCGAAGAATACGAGCCTGATATCGAATTTGTCAGAGTTATTGAGGAATTTAACCAGGGTCCCGATGGCGGAGGAATCAATGAAGGACAGGTTCCTGCAGTCAAAGGCTATGACCCGGGGCTGTTTCTGAACCTGGTCATCCCACATCTTTTCCACTTCCTTGATATTGCCGAGATAGAACTCCCCGGATATCTTGACGATGATTATCTCTCCGTGCACTTCAACGGATATATTCATTGACGCGTCTCCTTACCCTGGCCTGACGGTTTCATGCCCGTCATCAGAAATGAGACTGGCTGCAGCGGGGTCAAAAGTCAATAAGTATTTTGCCCAGCAGCCTTCCCCGGGTCCCGGTTAGCACCTTTTAGTCGATTACCGTCAAATCAGTACGCATATAAAGATCCTCCTTATAAATTTATAGATGTCCCCTGTATTTTTATATTGATATTATTAAGATTTTCCCGGTCAATGCTCCCTCATAAAGAGGGAAATCATGAAAGACACTGATCAGGGAATTTTTGCGGTACCGGGCTACCTGTTCTCAGCTGTTGAATGCGGAATAAAATACGAGAACAGGCTCGACTATTCACTCATTGCTGCTGAAGGAAACTGCTGGTGCGCCGGAATGTTCACCACGAACCGGATAGCGGCCGCGCCGGTACAGCTCTGCCGGATGCGGATACATAACCCAGTGCGGGCGGTTCTGATCAACGCCACCAATGCCAACGCCTGCACCGGCACTGAGGGCATGGAAAACGCGGAAATCCTGACCGCGGATATCGCCCGACGCCTCGACGTTCCCGAGGGCTCGGTCCTGATGGCATCCACCGGCGTCATAGGCCGCCAGCTCCCCCGGGAGAAGATGCTCGCCTGCCACGGCAGACTCCTGGACCTGCGTGACGGGAAAAACGGCCCCCTCGTGGCAGAGGCGATCATGACCACTGACACCCGCCCCAAGGACATCTCGGAGCGTTTCTCCACGTCACGGGGGGAGTTCACTATCGGGGGCATCGCCAAGGGATCGGGCATGATCGCCCCGAACATGGCCACACTCCTGGCGTTCCTCATCACCGACGCGCCGTTACCCCGGGACATCCTGAACAAAAGTTTCCGCAGCGCCGTCAACCGATCCCTGAACGCGATAACAATCGACGGGGACATGTCCACCAATGACACGGCCCTCCTCCTCTCCCCGGTGTCGGATAATCCCCTCACCGATGAGGGCGATATTGAGAATTATAAAGCATCATTGCAAAAGATACTGGGAAGGATGGCCCGGCTGCTCGTCAGCGACGGCGAGGGGACCACGAAAACCGTGACCGTAGAGGTAATAAACGCCCGGGACGAGGAAGATGCCCGCCGGGCCGCCCGGGCGGTCGGGGAGTCACTGCTGGTCAAAACTGCTTTCTTCGGCCGTGACCCGAACTGGGGGCGCATCGCCTGCGCGGCCGGGTACTCCGGGGCCGAGGTAAGAGAGGAGAACCTTTCAATTTATTACGGAGACATCCCCCTTTTATTAAAGGGAAGGCCGGAACCGCTCGATGCGGTCGCCCTGGCCGATATCCTAAAAGAAGAGAGCTTTACCGTAACCGTGGACCTGGGGGCGGGGACCGCCCGGTTCTCCCTGCTCACCTCGGACATATCCTACGACTACGTGAAGATAAACGCGGAATATACCACATAATATGCTCTGACCCCTACTCTCTCTGAAAATGCTCTGCCCCCTACGATTATGCTCT
>CAZEPS010000215.1:0-4938 GCA_964514165.1 uncultured Leptospirales bacterium | reverse complement strand
CTGACCCCTACTCTCTCTGAAAATGCTCTGCCCCCTACGATTATGCTCTGACCCCCATTCTCTCTGAAAATGCTCTGACCCTTAATTTCCCTTAATTTTTCTTGACATTTTTCACCCCTTTGGCCAGTCTTACTCTTTATTTTTAGAGGATCGGGTGACGCCCCGATTTTTCTTTTTTTTGAGAGAGAAAATGAGCACCAGGCTAAAGAAAATCATCAGCGACGACCATGAAAACCTGTTCCAGAATTATGGTGAACGGCTGCCGGTCTGTTTTGTCAGGGGTGAAGGATCAAACCTCTACGACCAGGACGGCAGGGAATACATCGATTTTCTTTCAGGTATCGCCGTTTCGAGCCTCGGGTACGGTCACCGGGCCCTGGCAAGGGCCCTTCACGACCAGGTGGACTCAATCATCCACTCGTCGAACTGGTTTTTCAACAGGGAGCAGAACCGGGCTGCCGGGCTCCTGAACGAACTCGCCTTTCCCGGCAGGTCCCTGTTCGTGAACAGCGGTACCGAGGCGAACGAGGCCGCCATCAAGCTGGCGCGCAGGTACGGCCTCTCCAGGGACAAAAAAAGGCTCGTCATACTCTCCTTCTCCAATTCCTTCCACGGACGGACATACGGGAGCATGGCGGCCACGGCCCAGAAGAAGATCCAGGACGGCTTCGGCCCCATGCCGAACGGGTTCATCCACCTCCCCTACAACGATATCAAGGCCCTGAAGCGGGAGATCAAGGGGAACAAAAAAATCACCGCGGTAATGGTCGAGATGATTCAGGGAGAGGGGGGAATACTGCCAGCGGACAAAGGTTTCGTGACGGAGCTGGCGCGCCTCTGCAGCAGGAACGACATCCTCCTGATCGTTGACGAGATACAGACCGGGGTCGGCCGAACCGGCGCCCTGTTCGCCTACCAGCATTACGGCGTCATTCCGGACATCATCACCCTTGCCAAGGGACTGGGGGGCGGCGTGCCGATCGGGGCCCTTCACGCCAAAAACTTCCTGGTGGAGCACCTTCCCCGGGGAGCCCACGGCACCACCTTCGGGGGGAACCACCTGGCTGCGGCCGCGGCATCCGCGGTTCTGAAAGAGGTGTCAAAACCATCATTTCTAAAAAACGTCAACACGGTCAGCGAATATATTTTCAAGGTCCTGAATGCGATGAAACAGAAGTACCGGATAATCCGTGATATACGGGGGATGGGCCTTCACATAGGGATTGAACTCACCGTGCCGGGAATAAACATCGTCAGGGAAGGCCTGAACCGGGGGCTGGTCCTGAACTGCACCGCGGAACGGGTCGTGCGGATAATGCCGCCCCTGACCATCCCGATGAGAACGGCGAAAAAGGGGATGTCCATTCTCGATGAACTTATAAATGAGGAGAATGCGAGTGCGGGTCCCACGGCTTAAAACGAAAGATCTCCTTACGGTGACTGACCTGACCAGGGACGAGATGCTCGATCTCTTCCGGTTCGCGGCGAAACTCAAGGCACAGGCCCGAAAGAAGCGGTACATACCCGTTTTAAAGAACAGGTCCCTGGCCATGATCTTCGAGAAGAGTTCAACCCGCACCAGGGTCTCCTTTGAGACAGGGATAACCCAGCTCGGGGGCCACGCCCTCTTCCTTGACGGGAACGACATCCAGCTCGGCAGGGGAGAAACCATCAAAGACACGGCCCGGGTCCTCTCGCGATACGTGGACGGCATCATGATCCGGACCTTCAGCCACGATAAGGTGGCCGAGTTCGCGGCCAACTCGACGGTCCCGGTCATCAACGGCCTCACCGATTCCTACCACCCGTGTCAGGCTTTATCGGACTTTTTTACCGTGTACGAACGGGAGGATGACCTCGGCTCCATAAAATTTACTTACGTTGGTGACGGCAACAATGTTGCCCGGTCCCTCATGCTTGCCGCCTCCATACTGGGACTGAACTTCACCATCACCTGCCCGGAACAATTCTGCCCCAGCAGCGGCAATGTTGAAACGGCCAGGAAACTCGCCGCCGGGTCAAACGCCACTATTGAAATCACCCCCGACTTAGACAGGGCCGTGGACGGGGCCCACTACCTCTATACCGATGTCTGGATCAGCATGGGTGAAGAGAAGAACACCGAAAAAAAGAAAATGATGCTTTCAAAATACAAAATCTCCCGGGATCTTTTGAATAAATGCGCCCCCGGATGCCGGGTCATGCACTGCCTCCCCGCCAAACGGGGGGAAGAGATTGACGACGAGGTAATGGATTCGGAAAGCTCCATCATATTCGAACAGGCGGAAAACCGGCTCCACGTCGAGAAGGCGATCCACTGCGCTTTGATGAAGTGACCCTGATTTATTTTTTCCCTCACAATGACCGATACTTAAAATTTTCCGCATGAGGCATTGGACATCGCGTTAAACAGAGCGTTGCAGGATTTGAGAAGAGACGGTTATCCCGAGGAAGCTATGGGGGAATTTATCAGTGATATGATAGCGAAAATAAACGGAATGTATCATGTTATGTGTAAAAATGAGATGATGCATTAAGTTACAGGGTTCGGTCAGGGGCTTGTTGCCGGAAGGGGACGTTGTTTCCTGAATTTTGAATTCCTGCTTTTATTAATATTTTTTAAAACAAATAATCAACGCTCACATGGAGCAGACTGGGGAAATATGAAATTATCGAATGACACGGCACTTCTTATTATCGACATGCAGAATGAATACTTTGAGGGAGGAAAGATGCCGTTGTCCGGCATCAATGAAGCGGCTTCGAACGCGGAAGAGCTCCTGAAATTCTTTCGCGAAAATGGCCTCCATGTATTGCATGTACAGCACTTTTCAAATAAAAAAGAGTCGCCGGTTTTTGTACCGGGATCGAAAGAGGTGGAAATCAATAAATCGGTCACGCCTGTCGAATCGGAAACCGTGATCAAAAAGAACTTCCCAAACAGCTTTCGGGAAACATCCTTACATGAAGAACTGGAATCGAGGCACATTAAAAATCTTGTCATATGCGGCGCCATGAGCCACATGTGTATAGATACTACTGTACGCGCGGCCAACGATCTGGGGTATATGAATACCGTGATCGGAGATGCCTGTGCCACCAGAGACCTTTCTTTTAACAATGAAGTAATACCGGCAATTGACGTTCACAATTCCTTTATGGCCGCTTTCCAATGGGGCTTTGCGCAGGTTAAGAGGACTGCTGAGTTTATTGATGAGGCGAACCGGTAGATTTTCTTTGAATGTGCTTTTTCGGTCGTACAGTGGGTGCCATTTCACGGGAACGTTCCCTCACAATGACCGGTACTAAGTCCTGTATCATTTTTTTCTTTTTTTTCTTAAGAATCTGCAGTTCACTCTCAGCAAAAAGTGATTGCTGATACATGCAAGTATGCTACATAATGATGCTTATCGGTTGCTATGCCTGTACCGTTTTCACGAAAATGTTCACTCTCAGGGAACGGTACTTAAAATTTTTTTCATGGAAGGGGACGTTTTTTTCTTGAGGTTACTTCCGATATGATGTTTTCTGTCGGGAGGAGGCGTGATCCGGGAGAGAATATTTTCCTGGATATTAATTTATCAAAAAGTCAACCGGTAACTGATTGTTTATTGTGATTATCGCCGCGCGCTTGTATATTTTGATAAATGCCGCGACACGGCCGGGCGCGCATGTCCCCCAGACCTGTATCATCATCCGGCGCCGCCGTCCGCGAAGCGGAAAACAGTGAATAACTCCGGTGGAGAGCCCATGTCACAGATAATGATATCCAGGGTTTTGCTCATCGTCGTGGGGAGCGTTTTAATGGTCATGTTCTTTTACACGGCCGGTAAAAATGTTCTTTTTATAAAGAAGTCCGCCACCGCCCGGGGAAAAATCACGAGGCTGTCGCGGCCGAACGGGAGAAAAGACGGCTTTGTTCCCACCGTTGAATTCTCGCTCCCCTCGGGCGAAAAGCGCTCATTCACGGACGCCTCGCGCAGCACCTCCTACTGCGAGGGAACGCCCCTGACGGTCATGTACGATCCCGCTTTCCCCGAAGACGCCAGGATCAAATCATACTGGCTGTGGCTCGCGCCAGCCATGCTTTTAGCCTTCGGCGCCCTGCTGCTGTTCGCCGGTATTTATCCCTTCCATTTTGAAGAAGCGCCGGTCACCCATGAATACGCCCCCCTCCTGGACAGGACGATGCATTTCCTGCTGCGGTGGGTGCTGCCGGGAGGGCTCGTCCTGTTCGGCTCGGCCCTCGTTGTGCTGGCCGTGGCGGATATAAAAAAAAGACTTACGACCGCACGCTGGCCCACCACCGACGGGACCGTTGTGGAGTCGAAAGTGAACCAGTCGGGAAAATATTATTCACCCGATATCAGCTACACGTACAGGGTGGACGGGAAGAAATACACCAGCAGCCGGTTCAGTATATCCCAAACCGAATCGGGGAACCCCCTGCCCTCGCAGCGGGCCGTGAAGCGCTATCCGCCGAAGACGAAGGTCAGGGTATTCTACAATCCGGAAAATCCCGAAGAGGGCCTGCTTGAACCAAGTTTCAACTTCAGCCATGACCTTTTGCTCATGTTCGCCGGGGGCGCGGGATTTTATTTATTCGCGTGGATCGCCTTCGTGGGAGTACGAGCCGGATGGCTTAAATGAAGTCTTTCATCCTCATGCGGGATGATGCCGAATAGAACCGCGATTCTCAAAACCCTTTTTCCGCCGAATAAGCTTTAACAACGCACTGCCATGAGAGTACTTTAGATTATATTTTGTTTTAGGTTGTTATGATAACCACACAACACCTTAAACTGTGTTGCAGAAATCGTTAGATGGCTATATCCTGAAACCATTCCCCGGGAATTGAATGGGTGCGGGAGATGGCCTGAGGACTTTCTGTGGCGTTTTCACGACCACGATTTTAGGTTTGGCCGGCCATCTCACCGT
>CAZEPS010000214.1:0-7515 GCA_964514165.1 uncultured Leptospirales bacterium | reverse complement strand
CCCGTATGACATGAAGCTGGTGGAACTTGACCCCATCCAACCCCAGGTTCTCCAGCTCCCGCGCGGTGGCCATCATGTCTTCCCAGGTCTCTCCCGGGATGCCGAGGATGATATGGGCGCAGACCCGGATGCTTCTTTCCAGGGCCCTGCCCGCGGCAAACCTGGTGTCATCATGGGTGTGGCCCCTGTTGAGATACGCGAGGCTCCGTTCGTGCATTGTCTGCATCCCTATTTCGAGCCAGAGTTCGAAATTTTTCCTGTTATAGGAGGCGATGAGATCAATAATCTCTTCTGAGAGGCAGTCAGGCCTGGTCCCGATCATGAGCCCGATAATATCATCGTCACTGACGGCCGTGTCGTAGAGCTCCCTTAAAAGGCTTACCGGCCCATAGGTGTTGGTATAGGCCTGGAAATAGGCGATATATTTCGTCTCTTCGCCGGATCTCCTGAAGCTGTTCCGGGCGTGCCGCATCTGCCTGCTGATGTCCCCGGAGACTGACGTTGTGGGGGCGGCGGAGCCGTCCTCGCTGCAGAAGATGCAGCCGCCGTTTCCAGTGGTTCCGTCCCTGTTCGGGCAGGTCAGGCCGGCATCTATCGGGAGTTTGAAGACCTGAAAGCCGTATTTTTCCCGGAGGTAGTCACCGAAAAGGTTGTATGGCCTGCCGTTCCTTCGGGATGGCAGGTCAGAGCTCTCTGATTTTTTCACGGGAACCGAAGTACGAATTCTTCAGGTATTCGTGATTCTGGTATTGCGTCGGATTGAGATGCACAGAGGGGACCCTTTTCGCGGTCACTACCTTAAGGTTCTTATCCAGCTTGACGATGTAAATTCCTTTAGAAAACTTCACCCTGGATTTTTTAAAAGAGTCGATCAGTTTTTCAATTGTTTCCCTGTCCGGGTCGAGGGCCATGGTTATGGCGTTCTCAAGGCTCTGATCGTCATCTATTGGAAGAATGATCGGCGTCAGGAGCGAAGCCCGGGAAGCGTTTACCGGGTACTTGTTGACGGTTGATGAAATCAGATCATATCCCCTGCTTCTTCCTGATGAGCTCCTGTTGCTTCTGCTCTGATAGGCCTTGAAAATAGGGGCGCTGCTGATGCAGTTATGGGATTTTTTCGTGTATTTCCACCGCTTATGCCGATGCATCTTGATCAGGCCGGAGTAATAGGCCGCCTTCTCCTTGTCCTGGGCATACTTCCTCTTGAGCCGGGTATACTTGTTAATGTACATGTTATTGGCGTCCACGAGTCTGCGGTACCGGGCATACTGTTCCAGGGTCCTGCGAATACCGGAGTAGTAGTAGACATGTGCTTTCAAACTGGTCTTTCCGTATTTTGCTTCCATTGCTCGGATGGTAGCAATCCCTTTTGATGTATTGCCATTCAGGATATAGTAGACAGCCATGCGGGAAAGCTTCAGGACCTCGATACGGTCCCCCGGGAGGGCCCCGGATTTCTTAACGGTCTCACCCTTCAGGTTAACCCGGAAAATTTCGTCGATCGTTTCGAGGAGAGACTCGTACTGGGCTGTTACTATCCGGTCGATATGTTCCGGTTCGCGGAGCTGTTTTTCCTCCACTGGATTGGAGATAAAGCCGGATTCATATATTACTGATACCGGAAAATCGACGAAATAGCTGAACCTGCTGTCTCCGACTGCCCCGAATTCCCAGTTGTTCGGCTTCATGCCCGCGGAAACGAGTTTTTTCTTCAGATTGAGGGCGTACTGTCTTGAGAAGCCGCTGGCGTCGAGCTTGTTGTAGAGGGTGAGAAAACCCTTGTATGAACCGTGCACGTACTTGAGGAACCTGTTTCCCCACTGATTGTATATGACGTGTACTCCCGGTATATTTGATTTTCCGCTCGCCTTATGGATCATGGAAACGTTGTTCAGGTGCTCGGAGATGATGATGAAGGCGCCGTGTTTTTTCGCGAGTTCTACCGTTGTGGAGAAGGGTATGTCTTTATATGATTCGCTGTCACCGAGAAGAACATCCATGAAATCGTCAGTCGTCTTTACTTCTATGTGTTTATTCCGGGAGAGGAGCTGATACATCCTCCTTGATATGAGGATTGAATAGTACTCCTCGGGCCTGTTGGTCGTGCTCATCCTCCTGGTGGCCGCCCCCTGCCAGACATCGTTATTGAGCTTGCCATGGGCCGGATCGAAAAAAATGACCAGCTTTCCCCCGTTTTTCAGGTTGTCGTACAGGTTCGTGTAGGTCCCGTCGATTCGCTCCAGGATGTCCGTGATATTTTTCCTGTCTTTTTCGTTTTTTTCTTTCGCGAGCAGGTTGTTTATAAAGGGTGTCAGGGGGTTTTTCTGTTCATTTTTGGCTTCTTCCGTAAAGCCGTTTGCGAGACTTAAAAGAATAATGCCGCCGGCGAGTATCATCCGAATCATGGTTCTCTCTTCCTTTCGGGGATATTTTTTTGAAATTTCATTTGCAATATTTCAGAGACTCTGTACAATACCTGCAGACGTGACAAAGGGCCTGAATTATTTTTCTATGATGTTTCCTTACTATTTATATCGATAATTTTCAAGAAAATTATTGATATTTTATCGGGGATAGGCTATTTATTATACAGGATATGTTGAAATGGGGATACGCTGAATGAAAAGAGAACTGATTAAATACGAAAACCTCTCCAGGGAACTTAAAGAAGAGATAGAAAAGTATTACGCGGCTGAAAAGGACAAGGCGGCTTCTCTGTCAATAGAAGAGGGCATGGTTCGGTGGTTTCGGGACAGCTTTGACAACTGGCTCATTAAAAGGTTCGGGCAGGGGGATTCTGAAAACAAGAGAAAGCATTTCAGGCTCGAAGTGGAGGTCCCGATCCGCATTATCGATACCCTCATTGAGTCATCTGGAAACGACAAGGACGCCATGGACCTTATCGGCAACGTGATTAACATCAGCAGGGGAGGGCTCTATTTCATATACAACAGCCCGATTGAGGTATCCTCGATAATCAAGGTCATTATTGATCTCTCGAAGAAAGACAACGAACTCAGCGAGATAGAGGCACTGGCCATGGTGGTCAGGGTTGATAAACTCGATGACAGCGATTACGGCATTGGAATCATGTTCAGCAGTATTTACGATTCCGTGAGAGAAAACATTGATGTCTTTATATTGAAAAACCTCGCCAATTACCTCTATTCAGACAAGTAGCCGAAGAAGAAATCACCTCTGTTCGCACATGATTCTGCTCATGTTGCTCTTGAAATTTTTTATGTCAAAATAGTATATGACATCGGTTTTGCTTACGTTTTCTTTCTTGCTCAAAATACTGTCATTTTCAATGATCCGCAGTATTTCGACCCGCTTGTTGCGATCGCAGATTATACCCTTTTCTTTCAGTTTATTCTGGATTCCCGAAATGAATTTATTTTCAGCCTTTTTCCTGATTTCATCTTCAGTTATCTTCTCGCTGCTTTTGGGGGCGAGAATAATAGACCTGTAGATGTCTTTTGACGGAAGGTACCCTTCTTTCAAATAACTTTCATCTATCGTATCCGTACTGTCAATTGGATCGGCAGCGTCGGTGACAGTATTATCAGTAGTTTCGTCCCTGACCATATCCTTCTTGCATGATACAGCGAAAAGTGAAACGCCGATGACTGCGGCCAGTACGGTTATCGTCAGTCCCTTAAACATGTATGGAAAACCTCCCGCGGTGTGATATCCGCATAAAATGCCTGCGTCTGTTTATTCATGGCCTTTTACATCAATTGTTTCTACCCTGTTCCTGAACCCGGGCTTCACAATCCGGTAGACAAGGACGTATTCTGCGTTTTTATTAAAATAACGCTCCACGACCCTGCCGAATTTGACCACAGATTCAAGTTCTTCCCTGATCTCTCCACGGATTCTTTCCTGTTCATCCCGGGGCTCACTTTTAATTTCCTTCCTGTTCGATACCATGGTTTCGAATGCGTATTCAGTCAGGATTGAGAGGGCCTCTTCCCTGATGTCGGCAGTCCGTGCGTTAAGATAAGCGCTTTCGCGTTGTTCCACGAGGCCGCAGGCATCATCGTCAGGTTTGACAGTCACCGGCGCCTGAAAACAGCTTTTGCTGATGAAACCGGCGGTTCCGTAATCCTTGATTCCCCTGCCGGTCAGGGCGCAGGACATGGAAAAAATCGGCAAAAATAAGATCAGAAGTATAATCCTTCCCATGAAATCAGTTCCCCTTCAGCATATTGACGATGTTCTGTATCTGGTCTGCCCTGGGATGGTCAGGTTTTATGGATAGCAGTTTCTCGAAGTGTTCCACCGCCTTGGAATTGTTTTTCACTTTCCGGTAATAGATCATGCCCAACTCCTCATGGGCGTCATAGAGGTTTGAATTTATCTGAGCAGCCTTTTCCAGGGCCTGTATCGCCATATCGTAGTTGCCGTTGTCCCGGTATGAAATCCCGAGGAAGAAGTGGACTTTCGCGTCAAGGGGCTTCAGGTTTATGGCGGTCTTGTACTCCTCGATGGCGTTCCCGTACAATTTGGATTCCCGGTACGCGTTAGCCAGGTTGTAGTGGGCGTCAAAAGAACGGGGGTTATTGTTCGCGGCGTTCTTGAACTGGTCTATCGCTTTTTCGTAAAGTTTGTTCTTTGAATAGAGGCTTCCGAGGTTCAGGTACGCCTTTGAATATCCGGGATTGAACGCAATTGCTTTCGAGTAATTTTCTATCGCCTCGGAATCGTTACCCAGCGCCTCATATGCCTTGCCCATCTCGTAGCAGGAGGCGGCGTCGTTCTGCTTCAGGGTTGACGCCTTTTCAAAGAGTTCAATTGCCTCCCGGTGCCGGTTCATTTGCTGCATAATCAGGGCCTTATTGAACACTGCCTGGTAAAAAGTCGGATTAAGCTGGATTGCTTTATCGTAAAATTCCAGGGCGTTATTGTATGATTTCATCTCGTGGTAGGTTTCCCCGAGCTTGAAATTGGTATCCGGATTGTCGGGGCGAAGAGACCTGTCCCTGGTAAAGTACCGAAGGGCCTCGGAGTAGTTCTTGCTCTCGAGGTAGATATCGCCCAGATTGTAGTATGCCCGGTCAAGCTTCGGGTCCTGCTCTATCGATTTTTTCAGATCCTGGACAGCGGTCTTCTTGTCACCGAGCTTGTAGTACGCCAGTCCCCGGGCGTAATAGGCTTTCGGAAAATCCGGCTGCTGGTGAACGGCGTTGCTGAACGATTTAATCGCCGCCGAATACTTCTTTTCCATGTAATAAATCTGGCCGAGCCTGTAGTGGGAATCAGCCCGTTTCGGGTTTGCCACGATGGAGTTCTGGAACGATTTCCTGGCCTCGTCATAGACCCTGTTGTGCATGTAGATCCTTCCGAGCCAGTAATGGGAATGATCGTCGTTGTCCTCCGCCTCTACCGCCTTGCGGTAGTATTTGACCGCGTCCTCGTAATCTTTCTTTTCCCTGTTTTTATCGCCGAGCTCCCTCCACTTCTGAGCTGTCCTGCTGACCTGGTTGCCTGCCGGGTCTCTGCCCTCCTGGCCTGCCGTTTCCATGGAGGTGCCGAAGGTTCCGCTTTCAGGTGCCGCCCCGTCACGGTCACCGGCAACGAAGGCCCCCTGGTCACCCCCCTCTTTGCCGTCTCCCTTGAGCATGCTCAGGGCCCTGGCGTACTTGTCTCTCAGGTTCTTGTCGTTGTGATTGTATTCAAGGGCCTTTTTGTAGTTGTCAGCCGCGCTTCCGTCGTCTCCCATGGTAGCGTAGATGTCACCGAGCCTCTCTGAAGCCCTGGCGTCGGATGGATCAGCCCCCAGGGCCTTTCGAAAGGCGGCAATAGCCTCGTTCTTGCGGTTCAGTCTCAGGAGCGCCTCTCCCCTGCCGCGGTGATACTTCGAAACCCCCGGGTTTAATTCAACGGACCTGTCGTAGTTTTCCAGGGCGTCTTTGTATCTCTTAATACGGTAATTCAGGTTCCCCAGGTTGTAATAGCCTTCCGCGTCTTTCGGGTTCTTCTTAATACCTTCCTCTATCACGGAAACAGCCTTGTCCCGGTCGCCCTTCCGGAGGTGGTATTCGGCTATGTTCTTATAGCTCTCCTGGTCTTTCGGGGCAACCTTCCTGGCCGTTTTGTATTCATCCAGAGCCTTCCCGTGCTTTGTCTGCTCGTCCAGGACGTTTCCAAGCCTGTTATAGGCCCGGGGCCTTTTCGGTTCTTCTTTCTTTGCCCGCTTGAAAACTTCTATGGCCCGGTCGTAATCACCCTTCAGGGCGTATGCGTGGCCGAGTTCATTGAGGGCCTCGTAGTTGCGGGGATCGATATCGAGCACTTTTTTGTAATACCTGATAGCCTCATCGAGATTCCCAAGCTGCTTATTGAGATTGCCGATCTTCATCATTAATTCGATGTTGTTCGGATCGGTGTCCAGGAGCTTTTCGTAAAGCTCAATCTGCCTGCCGGCCTTGTTCTCGACCTTGTCGGCCGGATCACCTGATCTGAACAGGAAGTAACCTCCCACGGTCAGGAGGAGTAGCAGGGCCGCGATGCCTGCGGCGGTATAGTACTTGTTTCTGTTATGGTTATATGCCATTGAAAACCTCTGCACAGTGATCAAAGTTCATCTTCAAGGTATATTTCTTCAAGTTTTTTCTTTGTTTTTTTCTCCTCGTGCCCGGCCTGCTTGTCTTCGGATTCCCTGTCGACCGGATCCAGGGTCTGACCCCCGAGGAGGAGGGCCTCCTCTATTGAGACTTCGCTACCCTGGGGAGGGATCGCGAAATTCGGATCTTTCAGGAGCTGGATGACCCGGGCAATCTTCTCATACTGGGGATCCTCCGGCGCGAGCCTGAGAAAGGTCTCCCAGTTTTCTATGGTATTTTTCTTGTCACGGAGCAGCATAAGACATGAAAGGCCTATATGGTAATAGGCGAACTTCAGCTTCGAATCTATTTCAACCGCCTTCTTGAAGTGATCTATGGCGAGGCGTCCGAGTTTCTTGTAATAGTAGATCTGGCCAATCCGGAAATAGTTTTCTCCGTTGCCGGGATTGATGTCCAGCGCCCTCTTAAAGGAGTTAAGGGCGGCGTCATAGCGTTTATTGGCAAGGAAAATATCTCCAAGGTAGCTGTAAGCCCGGCTGTTTTCCGGATTCTGCTTCACCTCCTGCTGGAGGAGGAGTTCAGCCATGGCGTACTTCTTCTGGAAAAAATACCGTTCCGCTTTTTTAAAGGTTGAATCCCCGTCATCTGCAGGCTCTGCCCGAAGGGCGGGGCCTGACAGAGTCAGGAACAGTATCAGTATACAGGCTTTCCAGTGCATGGTATAAATATACTCCATTAATTATTATCGTCAATATTTTGGAAAGATATGCCCGTCCGCTGTTTCATATGACACATTATGGAAGAAAAAGTTCACATTATTCGCTGAAAATCAGGCATTCGATCCCCGCTTCCCTGATCATTTCCATGGCCATGGGATCGTTGTAGGGATCTTTGTAGACAAACCTGATGATTCCGCTGTTTATGAGCATCTTCGTGCAGATCGAAC
>CAZEPS010000213.1:0-7515 GCA_964514165.1 uncultured Leptospirales bacterium | reverse complement strand
CTATCGTAAGCGGCTGCCGGTGTATTTTTGGTAGGGGGTCAGAGCCTCTTATTATCCAAAATTCCGGAATGAGACAAATTTAATAATATGACTTTCTAAAATTATACGGTATTAAAGGAAAATGTGTTGACGGGACAGCTTTTAGGCTGGTATTAACTTAATTCAGGGTAAATTTTTGAATAAAAACTATCAATCAAATAAGCACGGAGATATTCATGATTGAAGTAAATGAAAAAGGTGAAGGCATTTTCGTAGTAAAGATCACAATGCAGGAAGTTCATACCCTTGATGTACCTGATTTGAAGGAAAAACTGCAGCAGGCCATAATTGACAAGGGTATAAAAAAGATGATTATTGACCTTACTAATGTAAAAATGATTACCAGTTCAGGTATTGGGATATTCCTCAATATCAATCAGAGCTTAAAATCACAACTCAGACTTGTTGCTGCTAATGAAGAAGTAAAAAAGGTCCTTGAGTTGACGAAAGTAACCTCAGTTATAAAGCTGATAAACACCATTGATGAGGCTGTGAACAGCTTTTCTTAAGAATAGGAAAAGAGCTTTTTCAAAAAGGAAAATTTTAAAAAATCAGGAGTGTCATAATTCAATATTTTTATCTTTTGATTGTATTCATTAGTATTTTCAAAAGAAAGCTTTCTTGAATAGTATTACTGCTGTCAGGAGCAACACCAGTATAGCCAGAATCTGTATTATTCTTTTTTCATCAATTTCTACCCTGCTGTCAATTCCCGTGTAAATGTATGTTGCAAAGGTGGCGATGATTGATATCATCATGCTGTAAAGTACCACGGTTATAACTGATAGTGCCGTCCCGACAATAAATCCTGCTATATAGTGAGATGCATTTAGATTTCCTAACAGAGTTCTGAAAATAGAGGTGTCTGCGCCAAACAGGGATAATCCAAAGAGTTCCAGCAGGTTTGAAGGAACGGCAGAGTATATCCTTATACCCTCATCCATCAGGAGAATATCTCCAATTAAGCCCAGCAGTGAATATGAAACAAAATGAATAAAATAGAAAAATGCGAATACAATTCCGCTGAATAAAATTATTACCGGAACGATAAATACAAGTTTCAGATGATGCCGATACAGAAAAAGCCCGAAAGATTTTGAAAGACCGGTCAGATTTGAATGAAAAACAGAGAGGGGAGGAATAAACCAGATCCCGATAAAGATAATTACTGCAACAGCGACACTGAGTAGATAGAGGGGCAGATAGAGGAACGAGAAGATAACGGGTCCGACCACCGGGATATTGCCGAAAAGAAACAATAACGAAGTAGCGGTTAATGCCAGGAGCAGATTGCCGATTGTCAGTGGGGCAAGCACTTTCCCTGTATGGTTTACAATATCACCGTACGATAGGGCAATCCCTTTCTCCTCGGACACGGTTATTTTGGAAATCGCTGATGCAGTCAACAGATAGAGGTAGAATATAAGTGCTATGGGAAAAAGGTTTAAAAAATCACGGATGATTGAAACCCGTGTAATCAATTCATTTTCTCTTAGCAGCGCAATGAGGGCGTTGTATCCAAGTGTGATAATGCTCATCGATAAAATGCCGGCCCCTGCCACCAGCAGCTTCTTCCCGGTAAGTCCCTTTCTAAGAAGTGTGATAAAATCATTCAAATGAAAATCATCGAACTTTCTTTCTTCAGCCGGTTCCATACGCTTGTTTTTAAAAAAAGGATCGAACTGGTCCCTGCCGATATCTTCCTTGTTTGAATGACTTGTTGCTATTGAACCCTTTGTTATTTCTGACTGCTTTTCTCTAACTGTTTGAGGGGTGGAATTTTCATCTATAACCGGAAATGAAACAGTAAAATCGTTGTTGCACTTCATGCAGTTAAGCTTATACAGATCCCGGTTCGCTGAAGAAAAGGTTATGGAATAATAGGTCCCGCAGTGGGGGCAGGCGGCTATCTTTATGAGTTTTTTACAAACGATGCAGGGAAAAACAGAATATTTAAACCTGCTTATCTGGTCGTTTGTGAAATTATATTCCCGCTCACATTGAGAACAGACTATTTTCATTTTTTTCCCTTATCTTTTCAGTTTTATTCATCCACGGATTCAAGCAGCTCTTTGTATTTTTCCGAGTCTCTCTTAATCAGTTCGAAAATACTGTTCATGGTATCATGGTTGAGATCGCATGTTTCTGTCGGTTCGGTCCCCCTTATGAAAAATTCAATTTGAACCGGGCATTCATTCTGGGGTATGTCGCCGGTTATTCCGCAGATTCTCCTTTTTACGATGCCTTCCGGTTGATCAGGAAACCGGGATATTTTCAGATCCCTGTATACCTCCCTCATGAACGCGCCCCAGATCGGAGCAGCAACTACGGCCGCGCTCTGGCCTTTGCCAAGGGTAAATTTCTGTGAATCACACCCGAACCAGACCGCTGTCACGATATCCGGGGTGTAACCGACAAACCAGGCGTCCCTGAAATCGGTATTTGTTCCGGTTTTGCCGGCAGCAGGCAGGCGGAAACCAGCCCAGCTTCGAATTGCGCCGGACGCTGTGCCGTGATCAACGACGCTCCTTAGGAGGCTGGTCATGATGAAGGCTGTCTCCTCTGAAACCACCTGTTTTCTTTTAATTTTCTGGAGCCTGCTCTCGCCGTCATAGATAACGGTGTTGCTGCTGTCTTTTATCTGTTTAATCGCGTAGGGAATGACTTCTCTTCCCTGGTTGGCGTAGACGGCAAAGCCGGTCGCCATTTCAATGGGGGAGAGTTCCGTTGTTCCCAGGGCCAGGGTGGGATCAATTTCGAACCTACTGATCGGTATCCTCATCATCTGTGATGCGAATTCGGCTGTTTTTTTAAAACCGGTCTTTTCCAGTATGAGAACTGATACGATGTTCAATGACGCGGCCAGGGCCTTTCTGACAAGCACCCTCCCCTGGTAGTCCTTGCCGTAATTTGAGGGAGACCAGGTCTGCCGCGTCCCCTTGTATACTACCGGTGCGTCAATAAAGGATGTGGCAGGGGTTATGCTCCCCGTTTCTATTGCCGCTCCGTAGACAAAGGCCTTGAATGACGAACCCGGCTGCCGCTTAATCTGAACGGCACGGTTCAGCTGGTTTGAAGAATTGAAATCACTTCCCCCCACCATTGTCAAAATGCCGCCTGTTCGGGGATCCAGGGAAATAAGGGCGCCCTCGACCCTCGATGAGAAGAGTATCTCCTCATATTTGCTGATAACGTTATTGAACAATTTTTCTATTTCAGATGAATCACACAGAAGTGCCGCAAAGATTGTTTCCTCAAGGATGTCATTACGGATTGTTTTCATGAATTTTTTATTGTATTTCAGTTCTTCAGCGCTTGATCCTTTTCCTTCATTTTGAATGACAAGCAGATCTATTTCGTCGAGCTGGTCCCGGTTATAGATTTCCGAGACTTTGTTCTGTTTTTCCACGGACTCTGAAATGGCATCCTGGGCGATTCGCTGATAATTGAGGTTCAGGGTGGTGTAGACCTGCATCCCGCTTCGGTAAACCTTTTCTTCACCGAAACGGTTAACGAGAATCCTTCTTATGTATTCGGTGAACCAGGGGGCCTTGTCAAAGCGCCTGTTTCTCACACCAAGGGTATGATACCGGATCTTCGATGTGCCAGAAAAATCTTTCCAGAAACCCTGGAACCGCTCACCGAGATTTTTTCGCGACACGTACCCTTCGGCGACCATGTTGTACAGAACCTGCCGGTGCTTTTCAAAGGAACGACCGGGATTTTTCAACGGTGAATTCCGGGCAGGGGAGGATGGTATCCCGGCGAGGAGAGAGGCCTGTATCACCGTGAGTTTGTCCGGTTCCGTATCAAAATAAAAACGGGAAGCGGCACTCAGGCCGTAAACCCCGTGCCCGAAATAAATCTGGTTCACATACATCTCGAGGAGCTTTTTTTTGCTGAATCTTTTTTCGAATTCCCGCGCCAGGAGTATTTCTATCAGCTTTCTCTTGATGGTTTTTTCTCGTTTCGTGTATATCTGCTTGATTATTTGCTGGGTTATCGTGGATCCACCCTGGCGGATTTCTCCGCTGATGACATCAACCGCCAGAGCTCGTAAAATACCGGGAACATCAATGCCGTTATGGTAATAGAAATTTTTGTCCTCAGCGGCTATGAAGGCGTTGATAACGTGGTCAGGAAGTGAATCAACGGAAACATAGGTCCTGTTCTCTTCGAAAAGCTCTGAGATGAGTTCTCCATTGACATCATAAATTCTTGTCGAAAGAAAGGGCTGGAACTCAATCCCTGAGTTCAGTATGGCATAGCTGAAACGATAGGCGTTTATGACAGCGGCAAAGGGTATCATAAGGGCAATGATTAGCGCGCCGTAGATTATCTGTTTCTTTGTTATCTTCATTGAATTGACTTGATTTGTCATGTCTTTTCAAAAAGTTTAATTCTGATATTCAAAAAATATCTTGCAAATGCAAGATTTTTCCCGAGTGTAACCATCATCTGGTCATTATCAGATTGTCACCATGGTGACGAATTATAAGTATTGAAATAATTTTCATGAAAATAGTGAAATTTTCAAGAATATTTGCATATTAAATCAGGGTTGTTGAATTATGTCACGTACATTAACATCGGCTCTCATAATATTTTTTTATGTTTTCATTATCATTCCCACAGGGTTACACGCTGGAATTTCTGAGGAAAAACTCGAGAAACTCAGTGCTGATTTCAAGTGGAAACTCATCGCTGACAATAAAGATGACGAAAACAGGATTCATTATTTCCTTGATGGTATTATTAAGGATGCCGATGCCGGAATCCGGCTGAGCGACAAGCTCGGACTCTTTCTCTACGACTGCCGCAGGCATAATATTTCGATACTGAAAACCAGGTTCTTCTCACGGGGCAACCGGTTCATGATTTTGATGACCATGAATGACGAGAAGGCTGATCAGCTGTTTTCGCTCTACCTGGAATATCTCAGGATTGATAAAATAACCAGGCTCGAAGAAGCGGTTTTTTCAATCGTTTTGAAAGAGAGAATGAAAGAAATTGAAACATTTTTTAAAGGCAGATAGCGCTGAATGGATTTTCTCTGGCAGGTCCCCTTTGTTCTGCGGGTCATTTGCTCCCTCGTAATTATTCTCATCATCAATAAATTTACCGGCAGGCTCTGGCTTGCGGTAGTATCCGGTATAGCGATCCTGGCTGTGTGGTCCGGCCAGACAGTGGAATCCGCGTTACATATTTCCTGGATGCGGTTCTCATCCGAGAGCAATATTTTTCTTATGGTTGTTATCTTCCAGGTCATCTGGTTCAGCGGACAGATGTCTGAAACAGGGGTCATGAGGTCTCTCGTTGCCGAGGTCCAGTCGCGGGTGTCCCAGAGGAGTTCAATCGCTATTCTGCCGGCGGTTATCGGGCTTCTTCCCATGCCAGGCGGGGCTATTTTCTCTGCTCCCCTTGTCGATGACTGCGATTATGATAGAACCATCGATCCCCTCCTTAAAACAAGGATCAACTACTGGTTTCGCCATATCTGGGAGTACTGGTGGCCAATGTATCCGGGCGTACTGCTTACCGTTGATATCACCGGGTTGTCGATTGGCGAAATAATGATGCTCCAGTTCCCACTGAGTCTGGTATCCATAGCCGCTGGGATATTTTTTCTCCTGAGGAAAATTCCCGGCCGGGTCAGCGCCGGTTTTGATAAGACCCATATCGGCAATCTTTTTCTACTGGTCTCGCCGATTATTCTGATAATCGGGACCTATGCCTTCATAAAGATTTTCATACCGAAAATTGCCAGTATTAGCAGCTACCTGCCGATGTGCATTGGCATCCTGGCGGCCCAGGTGCTGTTGCAGATACAGCGGCCCCTGCCCCTGCGCCAATGGGCCGGTATTCTTTTATCCGGAAAGACCCTGGCACTGGTGGCAGTGGTCGTTCTTATACGGATATACGGAGCGTTTATCGAGGCCAGTCTCCCTGACGGAACACTCCTTATGTCCCACATGCGAGGGGAATTGAGCAGGTGGGGCATTTCAATTTTTTCGATGATAATAATCCTGCCGTTCATATGCGGATTGACCACCGGCCTGGCCATCGGTTTTGTCGGAGCAAGTTTTCCAATAGTCATGAACCTCATCGGCGTCGACCCGGATTATACCCTGCTCCTGGCAACCACTGTCCTCGCATTCGGTTCCGGATATGTCGGTATGCTTCTTTCACCGGTCCATGTCTGCCTTATCGTGACCAATGAGCATTTTAAGACCGGTATCGCTGACAGCCTGGTGCGCCTGGTTAAACCTGCTGCGGTCGTGTTATCCGCGTCTGTTCTCATGTACTGGATTCTTCGTTTTTTTCAGGGTATTATTTAAGAGAAGATTATCGAAATGGTTGAAATAGTTATACTCGTTATCGTGGTTCTCGCCTCATCCCTCATACAGGGAATGGCGGGATTCGGATCAGCTCTGGTTTCCATGTCGATATTGACATTTTTTCTTCCGGTCAAAACCGCGACTCCCCTGGTCCTGATGAACGGGGTTTTCGTCAACATAATTATTTTTTTACGGTTGAAGCAGAAGTTCAGGTTCTCAAAACTCCTTCCCCTTCTTGTCGGCTCTTTGATCGGGATTCCTGTGGGCATCTACGGGCTCATCCTGATGCCCGAGACGGTAATCAAGGCCATACTGGCCGTGCTTATAGCACTCTACGCCATCTTTTCACTGGTATACAGAAACCATACATTTAATATTCGAAGCTGGTGGGGATACTTTTTCGGGTTTTTATCAGGAACCCTGGGGAGCGCCTTCAGTACAAACGGACCCCCGGCGGTGATTTACGCGATCCTCAGGGACTGGGGGAAGAGTGACATAATGGTCACCCTTCAGGCTTATTTCGTCATATCAGGTCTGATCATCATGGCTGCTCACGGCATAAACGGATTAATCACCCTGACGGTATTGAAATACTGGGTATTGCTTATACCGATACAGCTGGCCGGGGTCTTCATCGGGATGAGAATCTTCAATAGAATCAATCAGGTCGTGTTTCGAAGAATCATATACATAATGCTTATCATACTTTCAATCAATCTTTTCGCCGGGACCCTTCTGCTGTAACATCACTGTTTCTCTTCCTCATCGTCCGTTACAATTTCGATATCAGTACCCAGGTCTGGAGGGCCGGTGTACTCTTCTACCGGAGATTGTTCAATGGTTGATGTTTTGGTCTCATCCATATTTTTTTTCGGAGGTTTCCTTTCCGCTTTCTTTTCAGGTACATTTTTTGTTTCCTTTTCAATGACCGGTTTTTTTTCTTTGAGTACCGTTCCGGTTTCCTCCCTGTCGCAATCGCACATGAAAATCGAAAACAGCAGTATCAGTACCAGCATTATAATAAAACCGGCTCCGTATAAAAGAAATCGTCTCCTGTAGGGAGTGGAAAAAAATCCCGTAGGGATCCGGTAGGTTTTCCTCAAACCGGTGTATGACCGTCCTTTGCCTTTCTCTGATC